>NZ_JBEDNP010000014.1:0-131267 GCF_040105315.1 Pseudonocardia tropica | reverse complement strand
GGACCCGCCGGGGCCGGGGGGGGGGGTGACCGCGTCACCGCCCCGCCGGGCCGCGGGCGGGATCAGTAGCGCTCGATGGCCGGCGGCTCGGTCTGGGTACCGGACTTGCCCAGGGTGCCGTCGTAGATGGTCTTCCAGGTGCCGTCGTCGATCGACGCCTGCAGCAGGTCGTTGATCTTGTTGCGGAGCGCGGTGTCGGCCTTCGGGACGCCGATGCCGTAGGGCTCGGAGGAGAACTTCTCGCCGACGACCTTCAGCTGCTCCGGGTTCTGCGCGGCGTAGCCGAGCAGGATCGCGTCGTCGGTGGTGACGGCGTCGACCTGGTTGTTGATCAGCTGGTCGACGCACTGGGTGTAGGTCTGGAACTCGACGACCTGGTCGGTCAGCTTCTGGTCCTTGACCCGCTGGATCGGGGTGGAGCCGGTGACCGAGCAGACCCGCTTGCCCTGCAGGGTCTGCGGGCCGGTGATCGCGTCGTCGTCGGCGCGGACGAGCAGGCTCTGCCCGGCGACGTAGTACGGCCCGGCGAACCCGACGCGCTGCTTGCGCTTGTCGTTGATCGTGTAGGTGCCGACGTAGTAGTCGACGTCGCCGCGCTCGATGTTGTCCTCGCGCGCCGCCGACGGGATGACCTTGTAGTCGATCTGGTCGGGGGAGAAGCCGAGACCGCCCGCGACCATCCGGGCGATGTCGATGTCGAACCCGGAGAACTCGTTGGTGGTGGCGTCGCGGAAGCCGAGGTTCGGCTGGTCGTCCTTGACACCGACCACGACACGGCCGCGCTGCTTCATGGCGTCGAAGGTCGGGGAGCCCTCGACGGTCACGTTCTGCGCGACGGTCGGCTGGTAGCCCGAGCCCTCGGCGCCGGGGGCGCCCTCGCGGCCGCAGCCGGCCAGGGCGAGGGTGGCGGCCAGGGCGGCCGCCACCAGGATGCGGGTTCTCTTCACGGTTCGCTCCGCTCGTCGGGGGTGGTGGTGGAAGGCGTCCTCAGTGCGACAGGATCTTGCCGAGGAAGTCCTTGGCGCGGTCGCTGCGCGGGGCGGTGAAGAACTCGTCCGGGGTCGCGTCCTCGACGATCTCGCCGTCGCTCATGAACACGACGCGGTGCGCGGCCCGGCGGGCGAAGCCCATCTCGTGGGTCACGACGACCATCGTCATGCCCTCCTTGGCCAGCGAGGTCATGGTGTCGAGCACCTCGTTGACCATCTCCGGGTCCAGCGCCGAGGTCGGCTCGTCGAAGAGCATCACCTTCGGCTTCATCGCCAGCGCGCGGGCGATCGCCGCGCGCTGCTGCTGGCCGCCGGACAGCTGCGCCGGGTACTTGTCGCGCTGGTTGGCGATGCCGACGCGCTCCAGCAGTGCCAGCCCGGTCTTCTCGGCCTCGGCCTTGGAGACGCCGCGGACCTTGAGCGGGGCCAGCGTGACGTTCTCCAGGATCGTCTTGTGCGCGAACAGGTTGAACGACTGGAAGACCATGCCGACGTCGGCGCGCAGGGCGGCCAGCGCCTTCCCCTCCGCCGCCAGCGCGGTGCCGTCGATCTCGATCGTGCCGGTGTCGATCGGCTCGAGCCGGTTGATCGTGCGGCAGAGTGTGGACTTGCCGGAACCGGAGGGGCCGAGGACGACGACGACCTCCCCACGGGCGACGTCCAGATCGATGTCGCGCAGCACGTGGAGGTCGCCGAAGTGCTTCTGCACCCCGGCCATCCGCACCATGGGAGTGCTGGACGCGGGTGGGCTGGTCATGCTGCCTCCGGACATGGCGAGAGCCTGGACGGAACGGACATGCGAGTCCACCACCTTGAGGAACCTTTAGGGTCTCGGCCACATAACGGAAAGGGCGGACCGCGGTGCACATCCTGCTGATCGAGGACGACGACCGGGTCGCCGCCGCGCTGCGCCCGGCGCTGCACCGGCACGGGATGACCACGACCCGCCTCGACCACGGCCGCGGCGCCGTCGACCACCTCGACGGTGTCGACGTCGTGCTGCTCGACCTGGGCCTCCCCGACGCCGACGGGCTCGACGTCTGCCGTGCGATCCGCGCCGTCTCCGAGGTCCCGGTGCTGATGGTGACCGCACGCGGCGAGGTCACCGACCGCATCGCCGGGCTGCACACCGGCGCCGACGACTACCTGGTCAAGCCCTACGACATCGGCGAGCTCGTGGCCCGGGTGCACGCGGTGCAGCGCCGCCGCAAGGTCGGCGACGACGGCACGGTCGTCCCGGCCGGGTCCGCCCCGGTGACCGTCGGCGACGTCCGCGTCGACCCCGAACGGCACGAGGTGACCGTCGCCGGGGAGCAGGTGGTGCTCACCCGCAAGGAGTTCCAGGTGCTGGCGCTGCTCGCCCGCGCCGACGGCGCCGTCTGCACCCGCGCCCAGATCGTCGCCGAGGTGTGGGGGCGCGGCTGGGCGGGCGCGAACCGGACCCTCGACGTGCACGTGGCGACGCTGCGGACCAAGCTCGGCCGTCCCGAGCTGGTGCGCACCGTGCGCGGCGTCGGGTACCGCTTCGCCGCCACCGAGGACTGACCCGTGCGCAGCCGACTGCTGCTGGTCGTGCTCGTGCTCGTCGGGCTGCTCGCCGCCGGGCTGGGCGTCCCGCTGGCCTGGACCGCCGCCCAGCGCGCCCAGGAGGAGGTCTTCACCGACCGGCTCACCGACACCATCTCCTTCGCCTCCACCGCGCAGCGCCCGCTCATCGAGGCCCCCGCGGGCAGCTCCGCGCTCACCACCTTCACCGACGAGATCACCCGCTACGACGACGTCTACGGCGTCGCGGTGCTCGTGTTCGACCGGACCGGCCGGACCCTGACCGCGTCCCGCCCGGCCGACCGGCTGCCCGGGCTGGGGGACTACGCCACCGAGCGGACCGCGGTCGCGCTGGCCGGACGCCGCTCGTCGACCTACCCGCTGCTGATGCCGTGGGACACCCGGCCGCTGGTGCTGGCCGAGCCGGTGCTCGTCGACGGCGAGGTCGTCGGCGCCGTGGCGACGGTGTCACCGACCGACGCGCTGCGGGCCGAGGCGGTGCGCACCTGGTCGCTGATCGCCGGGGCCGCGGTGTTCGCGCTGCTCGCCGGCACGCTGGCCGCGCTGCCGCTGACCGCCTGGGTGCTGCGCCCGGTCCGGAGACTCGACGAGGCGATGGGCCGGGTCGGGACGGCCGTCGTCGCCGGAGGGCCGCCCGGTCCGCCGTCGCGGCGCAGCGGTCCGCCGGAGCTGCGCTCGCTGGCCGGGTCGTTCGACCGGATGACCGAGACGGTGCGCGAGGCGCTGGCCGCCCAGCGCGCGTTCGTCGCCGACGCCTCCCACCAGCTGCGCAACCCGCTCACGGCACTGCGCCTGCGGCTGTCCAACCTCGACGGGCACGTCGACCCGGCCGCGGCCGACGACCACCTCGCGGCGATGGAGGAGGCCGAGCGGCTGTCCCGGGTGCTCGACGGGCTGCTCGCGCTGGCCCGCGCCGAGCGCGCGGTGGAGGACCCGGGTGACGCCGAGGACACCGACCTCGACGTCGTCATCGCCGAGCGCGTGGACAACTGGCGGCCGCTGGCCGAGCACTCCGGGATCGACCTGCGCCGCAGCGGCCCGCACGGCCTGCACGCCCGGATCGGCGAGCCCGCGCTGGAGTCGGTGCTCGACGCGCTGCTCGACAACGCGCTCAAGTACACCCCGGCCGGGCGACGGGTGCGGGTCGCGACGCTGCGGACCGCGGACCGGATCGGCGTCAGCGTCGTCGACGGCGGCCCCGGCCTGGCGCCGGAGGACCGGGTGCGGGCCACCGACCGGTTCTGGCGGGCGCCCGGGCAGACCAACGTCGAGGGCAGCGGGCTGGGCCTGGCCATCGCGGTGCGGACCGCCGCCGCGGCCGGCGGGAGCCTGCAGCTGGGCGACGCCCCGGGCGGCGGGCTGCGGGCCACGCTGTGGCTGCGCCCGGGGGCATCTCAGTAGCCCTTGGTGGCCCGGTAGAACTCGACGGCGCCCTCGTGCAGCGGGATCGGCTGGGTGCCGATCGCCGAGCGGGAGTCGACGGTCACCGCGGCCGGGCTGGCCTGGGCCAGCCGCGGCTGCTCGTCGAAGGCGGCGCGGATGAGCGCGCCGGCCAGGTCGGCGTCCATCCCCCCGGTGACCAGCAGTGCGTTGCGCACCGACAGGCACGAGACCGGGCCGGGCAGGCCGTAGGTGTTCGCGGGGACCGTCGCCACCGAGTAGACGGGGTACCGCTCGCGCATGCGGTCGAGCACGCCGCCGAGCTCCAGCAGCCGGATCGGGACCTGTGCGGCCAGCTCCCGCACGCCGTCGGTGGGGACCCCGCCGGACCAGAAGAACGCGTCGAGGCCGCTCTCGCGCAGCGCCGCCGCCGCGTCCGGCAGGCCCAGCTCCGCGCGGGTGCCCAGGCCCGCGACGCCGATCCCGGCGACGTCGAGCAGCCGGGTCGCGATCGGCTGGTAGCCGCTGCCGCCCGGGCCGATCGACACCCGTCGTCCGCGCAGGTCGGCGATGCTGCGCAGGCCGGAGTCGGCGCGCACGACGACGTGGGTGACGTCGTCGTAGAGCCGGGCCAGTGCGCGCGGCTCGGCCGGCCCGGTGGTGCGGCCGGCGACGTCGGCGGCCACGTCGACCTGGCTGATCGTGACCGCGGCCGCGCCGGTGGTCAGCAGCTCCATGTTCTGCGCGCTGCCCGCGGTCTCCAGGACCTGCGGGGCCGCCGCGAGCCCGAGCCGTTCCCGCCAGATCTCCGAGAGCGTGCGCGCGAGGTTGATGTACACCCCCGGCTGCACGCCCCCGGCGATCACCAGCGGGGCGGCGGGCCGGGGCCCGGTACAGGCGGCCAGCCCCGCCCCCAGACCCAGCGCCGCCCCCGCGCGCAGCACGGTGCGCCTCGTCAGCGGGGGCCCGGGCCGGTGCACCCGCCCATCATCCCCGACGGCCCCGTCCCGGCGTCGTCGCACCCGGGCGCCTACCCTCGGGTGCGTGAGCCGCAGCTACACCGTGCGCACCTACGGGTGCCAGATGAACGTGCACGACTCGGAGCGGATGGCGGGTCTGCTGGAGGACGCCGGGTACGCCCGGGCCGAGGACCTCGACACCGCCGACGTCGTCGTGTTCAACACCTGCGCGGTGCGGGAGAACGCGGACAACAAGCTCTACGGCAACCTCGGGCACCTGCGGCCCCGCAAGGTCGCGAACCCGGACATGCAGATCGCCGTGGGCGGCTGCCTGGCCCAGAAGGACCGCGACACGATCACGCGGCGGGCCCCGTGGGTCGACGTCGTGTTCGGCACGCACAACGTGCACGCCCTGCCGACGCTGCTGGAGCGGGCCCGGCACAACGAACAGGCGCAGGTCGAGATCGCCGAGGCGCTCGAGGTGTTCCCCTCGACGCTGCCCGCGCGCCGCGACTCCGCCTACGCCGGCTGGGTGTCGATCTCGGTGGGCTGCAACAACACCTGCACGTTCTGCATCGTGCCGTCGCTGCGCGGCAGGGAGCGCGACCGGCGCCCCGCCGACGTGCTCGCCGAGGTGCAGACCCTCGCCGCCGACGGCGTGCTCGAGGTGACCCTGCTCGGGCAGAACGTGAACGCCTACGGCTCGGACTTCCAGGAGGGCACGGCGGACCGGTCCGCCTTCGCGAAGCTCCTGCGGGCCTGCGGGGAGGTCGAGGGGCTGGAGCGGGTGCGGTTCACCAGCCCGCACCCGCGCGACTTCACCTCCGACGTGATCGCCGCGATGGCGCAGACCCCGAACGTCTGCCCGCAGCTGCACATGCCGCTGCAGTCCGGCTCCGACGACGTCCTGCGCCGGATGCGCCGCAGCTACCGCTCGGAGCGGTTCCTGTCGATCCTGGCCGAGGTGCGGGAGTCGATCCCGCACGCGGCGATCACCACCGACATCATCGTCGGCTTCCCCGGCGAGACCGAGCAGGACTTCCAGGACACCCTCGACGTCGTCGAGCGGGCCCGGTTCGCCGCGGCGTTCACCTTCCAGTACTCCAAGCGCCCGGGCACGCCCGCCGCGGACCTGCCCGACCAGCTGCCCAAGGCCGTCGTGCAGGAGCGCTACGAGCGCCTCGTCGCACTGCAGGAGCGGATCTCCTGGGAGGAGAACCGCAGGCAGGAGGGCACCGAGGTCGAGCTGCTGGTGTCCACCGGCGAGGGCCGCAAGGACGCGGCGACCGCCCGGCTCACCGGCCGCGCCCGCGACGGGCGGCTCGTGCACTTCGCGCCCGGGGCCACGACCGGCATCCGGCCCGGCGACATCGTGACCGTCCGGATCGACCGCGGCGCCCCGCACCACCTCGTCGCCGACGGCGGCGTGCTCACCCACCGCCGCACCCGCGCCGGCGACGCCGCCGAGGCCGGCGAGCGCCCGTCCGGGGCACCCACCACCCTGGGACTGCCCGCCTTCGGCGCCCCGGCGCCCGAGCCGGCTCCCGTCGCGCCCTCGTGCGGCTTCCCCGCCACCACCGGAGGTACCCGATGAGCGACGTGTCCCCGGAGACCCGCGCCGAGATCGAGCAGGCCGGGCGCGGAGTCGCCCGCCGGATCGACCCGGGTGCACGCGCCATGCTGATCGCGGTGGCGATCGGCGCCGCCGTCGCCGCGCTGCTGCTGCCGTGGGTGGCGGGCACCCCGGGCTGGCAGGTGCTGGCCTCCGGCACCGCCGGGCCGCTGCCGACGCTGTTCTCGTTCACGATGACCGGGTTCGCCGTCGTGGTGTCGGCGGCCGCGCTGCTGACGCGGCTGTGGGCGCTCGCCTGGCTCGCGGCCTTCGGCTGCGGGATCTCCTCGGTGAACGGGCTGTGGGCGATCTGGTCGCAGCAGACCGGCGCCGGGGCCGGCCCCGGGTTCGGAATGGTCCTCGGCGTGCTCGCGGTCGTGCTGCTGACCTTCGTGTGGGCGGGTGCCGCGCTGCAGCGCGACTGACCCCTACCGCTCGTCGACCGCCTGCTCGGCGGCGGTCAGCCACTCCCGCCACTGCGCCGCCTGCGCGCGGGCCTGCTCGGCCCGCCCGCGGTCACCGGCGGCCTCGGCCTTCTCCGCCTGCGCCTCGAACTGCTCGACCCGCACCCGGAACTGCTCGACGCGGGCCTGGGCCTCGGGGTCGGTGCGGCGCCACTGCGCGTCCGCGGCGGCGGCGACCTTGTCCTCGATCCCGCGCAGCCGCCCCTCCAGGGTGCGGATCTCCTCGCGCGGGACCTTGCCGACGGCCTCCCAGCGCTCCTGGACCTCGCGCAGGCGGGCCCGTGCGCCGTCCGGGTCGGACAGGTCGATCGTCTCGGCCTCGGCGAGCAGGGCCCGCTTCGCCTCGGCGTTCTCGGCGAACTCGGTGTCGCGGGCGGAGAAGTGCTCGCCGCGGCGGGCGAAGAAGCGGTCCTGCGCGCCGCGGAAACGGGCCCACAGCGCGTCGTCGGCCTCGCGGTGGGCACGGCCCGCCGCCTTCCACTCGGTCATCAGGTCGCGGTAGGCGGCCGCCGTCGCGTTCCACTCGTCGGAGTCGGCGAGGGCCTCGGCCTGCTCGACGAGCTCCTCCTTGCGGGCCTTCGCGGTGACCCGCTGGCGGTCGAGGTCGGCGAAGTGCGAGCCGCGCCGCCGGTTGAACGACTCACGGGCCTTCGAGAAGCGCTTCCACAGCTGCTCGTCGGTCTTCTTGTCGACGCCGCGGATGGTGCGCCACTCGTCGAGTATCGCCTTGAACCGGTCTCCTGCCTGCTTCCACTGGGTGGAGTCCGCGGCCATCTTCTCGGCCTCGACGGCGAGCGCCTCCTTGCGGGCGACGGCGTCGTGCCGGGCACGCTCGCGCTCCTCCTTCGCCGCCGTGACGCCCTGCTCGGCCCGGCCGACCAGCTCGTCGAGCCGCTCGCGCAGGGCGGGCACGTCCCCGACCACGTGCGCCTCGCCGAGGCCCTCGCGCAGCGCGGTCAGTGCGGTCAGCGACGCCTTCGCGTCGCCGCCGCCGGCGATCCGCGCGGCGAGCACCTCGGTCTCGGTGACCAGCGCGTCGAACCGCTTCGCGTAGTGCTCCAGGCCCTCCGCGGGCGGTCCGGCCTGGTAGGAGCCGACGACCCGCTCGCCGTCGGCGGTGACCAGGGTGATGGTGCCGTCGTCGTCGGCGCGGCCCCAGCGGCCCGGGTCACCGGCCGCCGAGGGCACCGGCGACGGCAGCGCGGCGGGCGGCGCGGGCGGTGCGACCGCGGCCGGGGTGGGCGCGGGTCGCGCGGCGGGCGGCGGTCCGGGTCGCGGGCCGGGCCGGGGCGGCCCCGGCTTCGGCGGGGTGGGCCGGGTGGGCTCGGCACCCTGTCCGGCAGCGTCGGTCGCGTGGGTCTCGGACACCGGTAGGTCCTCCTCGTTCGGCCCGCCGCGGGGGCGGGCGCCCCGGTGCGGATGTCCGTCCGGGGCCGTGCGCGCACCGGGCCCCGCGCGCGGTGCGGGGGCCGGAACGGCGATTCAAGCAGGTCCACCGCCCTCGGGGGAACCGCGTGCCCTCCGGCCGGGTACGGGCGTCGCGGCGGGGGAGCGCTGATTACCCTCGGAACCCGTGCCCGCCGCGATCGCCGTCCTGCCCCAGCCCCCGCTCCTCGTCCCCGCCCTGAGCGGCGACGCGGCGGTCGAGACCGAGGGGCTGCGCGAGGCCGTCGCCACCGCCGTCACGGGTCTGTCCGCGGCCGCGGACACCTGGGTCGTCGTCGGTGCCGACCCCGGCGGTCGGCGCACCGTCGCCCCGGGCACCCGCGGCACCTTCGCCGGCTACGGCCGCGACGTCCCCGTCGCGCTGCCCGGCCCGGCCGGCCCCGACGAGGGCGCGGAGCTGCCGCTCCCGCTGCTGGTCGCGGCCTGGGCCGCGGCGCCGGCCGGGGTCGGGTCGGCGCGCGGCGAGCTCGTCGCGCCGGACACCCCGGTCGCCGACTGCCTGGCGCTGGGCGCCGAGCTGGCCGGCGAGGGGGTGGGGCTGCTCGTCGTCGGTGACGGCGCGGCCAAGCACACCGCGAAGGCCCCCGGCGGGTTCGACGGCCGCGCCGAGGCGTTCGACGCCGTCGTCGCCGCCGCGTTCGACGCCGGTGACCCCGAGGCGCTCGCCCGGCTCGACCCGGACGGCGCCGCCGCCCTCTGGGCGTCCGGCCGCGCGCCGTGGCAGGTGCTGGCCGGTGCCGCGCGCGGGCGGGCCTGGACGGCGGCGCACCGGCACACCTCGATGCCCTACGGCGTCGCCTACCACGTGGCGCTGTGGGAACCGGCGTGAGCGCCCCTCCGTCGACGGCACCGCCGCTGGTGGTCGTGGTCGGGCCGACCGCGACCGGCAAGTCGGACCTGGGGTGCGAGCTGGCGCTGGCGCTGGACGGGGAGGTCGTCAACGCCGACGCGATGCAGCTCTACCGCGGCCTGGACGTCGGCACCGCGAAGCTCGCCCCGCACGAGCGGCGCGGCGTCGTCCACCACCAGCTCGACGTCCTCGACGTCACCGAGACCGCCTCGGTCGCGGCCTACCAGCGCGCGGCCCGCGCCGTGATCGAGGAGCTGCGCGCCGCCGGACGCACCCCGGTGCTCGTCGGCGGCTCGGGGCTCTACGTGCAGGCCGTGCTGGACGAGCTGGAGTTCCCCGGCACCGACCCGCAGCTGCGCGCCGCGCTGGAGGCCGAGCTGGAACGCGACGGGTCCGGCGCGCTGCACGCCCGCCTCGCCGCGGTCGACCCGGTCGCCGCGGAGCAGGTGCTGCCCTCGAACGGGCGGCGGATCGTCCGCGCGCTCGAGGTGATCGCGCTGACCGGCCGGCCGTTCCGGGCGACGCTGCCCGGCGCGGGCACCCCCCGCTACGACGCCGTGCTGCTCGGCGTGGACCGCGACGTCGCCGAGCTCGACGAGCGGGTCGCGCTGCGGGTGGACCGGATGCTCGACGACGGTCTGGTCGACGAGACCCGCGCCCTGCTCCGCCACGGGCTGGCGCAGGGCCGCACCGCGTCCCGCGCGCTGGGCTACCGGCAGGTGATCGAGGCCCTCGACCGCGACCCCGCCCACCCCGACCTCGCCGGCGTCCGGGAGGAGACCGTCCGGGCGACCCGGCGGTTCGTGCGCCGCCAGCGCTCCTGGTTCCGCCGCGACCGCCGCATCCACTGGCTCGACGGCGCCGACCCGGACCTGGTGGCCTCGGCGCGCGCGGTGCTCGCTCGTAGGCTGGTGGCATGACCGGCGGTATCGCGTTCAGCAAGGGGCACGGCACGCAGAACGACTTCGTGGTGCTGCCCGACCCGGACGCCGCGCTCGACCTCACCCCGGCCCGCGTCGCCGCGCTGTGCGACCGCCGCCGCGGCCTCGGCGCGGACGGCGTGCTGCGGGTCGTGCGCTGGGCGAAGCTCGCCGGGGAGCCCGGCGTCGGTGAGCCCGCCGACGGCGTCGAGTGGTTCATGGACTACCGCAACGCCGACGGCTCGCTCGCCGAGATGTGCGGCAACGGCCTGCGCGTGTTCGCCCGCTACCTGCACGAGCGCGGCTGGGCCACCGGCGGCCCGGTCGGCACCCGCAACGGGGTGCTCGACACCGCCGTCGGGCCGGACGGGGTCTCGGTCGGGCTCGGGACGGTCGGCGTCGGCCCGGCGTCGGTCGCCACCGGCGGCGACGCGCGTTTCGACGGCATCGCCCTCGACGTCGGCAACCCGCACCTGGCCTGCGTCACCGCGGCCGACCCGGACACCCTCGACCTGACCCGCGCGCCCTCGTTCGACCCGGCGCTGTTCCCGAACGGGGTGAACGTCGAGTTCCTGACCCCGCTGGACGGTCCCGCCGACGGCGGCCGCATCCGGATGCGGGTGCACGAGCGCGGCGTGGGGGAGACCCGCTCGTGCGGCACCGGGACCGTCGCCGCCGCCGTCGCCGCGCTGCGGCACGCCGGGCACTCCGCAGGCGACGTGCAGGTCACCGTCCCGGGCGGGCTGCTGCGGGTGACGGTGGAGGCGGGTACCGACGAGCGGACCGGGCCCACGACGCTGCACGGCCCGGCCGTGCTGCTCGCGTCCGGGGAGCTGGACCGCGCGTGGTGGGACGCGCCCGCCTGAGCGTCGCGAATCCGGGCGGACACGGGCCCCGCGACGTGGGAGGATGGAGCACAAGATGACTGATGCCCACACGCACCCCTCCGTGACCCCCTCCACGTCGAACCCGGTTCCGACGGGTGGCGAGCTCGACCTGGAGGAGCGCACGTCGCTGCGCCGGATCCACGGGCTGTCCACCGAGCTCACCGACATCACCGAGGTCGAGTACCGCAAGCTCCAGCTGGAGCGGGTCGTGCTCGTCGGCGTCTGGACCGAGGGCACGGCCGAGCAGGCCGAGAACTCGATGACCGAGCTGGCCCGCCTCGCCGAGACCGCCGGTTCCGAGGTGACGGACGGCCTCGTCCAGCGCCGCTCCAGCCCGGACCCGGCCACGTTCATCGGCTCCGGCAAGGTCGAGGAGCTGCTCGGGACCGTCCGCGCCACCGGGGCCGACACCGTGATCTGCGACGGCGAGCTGTCCCCCGGCCAGCTCCGCCAGCTGGAGGAGCGGCTCAAGGTCAAGGTCATCGACCGGACCGCGCTGATCCTCGACATCTTCGCCCAGCACGCCCGTTCCCGGGACGGCAAGGCCCAGGTCGAGCTCGCGCAGCTGTCCTACCTGCTGCCGCGGCTGCGCGGCTGGGGTGAGGCGCTGTCCCGGCAGGTCGGTGGCCGTGCCGCGGGCGGTGTCGGTATCGGTGGCCGTGGTCCCGGTGAGACGAAGATCGAGCTGGACCGGCGCCGGATCCGTGCGCGCATGTCGAAGCTGCGCCGTGAGATCGGTGCCATGCGCCAGGTCCGCGAGACCCAGCGCGGCAGCCGTCGCCGCAACGAGATCCCCTCGGTCGCGATCGTCGGCTACACCAACGCGGGCAAGTCGAGCCTGCTCAACCAGCTCACCGACGCCGGGGTGCTGGTGCAGGACGCGCTGTTCGCGACGCTGGACCCGACCACCCGCAAGGCGCAGACGCCCGACGGGCACGACTACACCCTCACCGACACCGTCGGGTTCGTGCGGCACCTGCCGCACCAGCTCGTCGAGGCGTTCCGCTCCACGCTGGAGGAGGCCGCCCGGGCCGACCTGCTGGTGCACGTCGTCGACGGGTCCGACCCGCTGCCCGACGACCAGATCGCCGCGGTCCGCCAGGTGCTCGTCGAGGTCGGGGAGGCCGCGGGCGACACGATGCCGCCCGAGCTGCTCGTGATCAACAAGACCGACGCGGCCGGTGACCTCGCGCTGGCCCGGCTGCGGCACGCCCAGCCGGACGCGGTGTTCGTCTCCGCGCACAGCGGCGCCGGGATCCCGCAGCTCCGGGAGCGCATCGCCGAGCGCCTGCCGCGCCCGGAGTACGAGGTCGACCTCCTGCTGCCCTACACCGAGGGTGCGCTGGTCGCGCGGCTGCACGACGACGGCGAGATCCTCGCCGAGTCCCACACCGCCGACGGCACCCGGATCCGGGCGCGGGTGAAGCCCGAGCTGGGCACCGCGGTGCTGCCGTTCGCGGTGGCGGGCTCGGCCCTGCCGACCGGGACCGGCACCGACCTGCCGGCGACGGCGGCGGGCCACTGAGGGTCGGGCTCGCGGCCGCGGCCCTCGGCCTCACCGGGGTCCTGACGGGCGCGGCCGTGCCGCCCCCGGCGGCGCAGCCGGTCTGCACGGTCGACGACCCGCGGCTCGCGGAGCTGTCCGGGCTGGTCGCCGAGGGCCGGCCCGGCGCGGACCCGCAGCGCTACCACGCCGTCGTCGACGGCGGCGGGACCGCGCGGGCGTTCACCCTGGACCCGGCCGGCTGCGCGGTCACCGGCACCCGGCAGGCCGACGTCCCGGTGACCGACGTCGAGGACCTCGGCCTCGGACCGGGCGGGGATCTGTGGCTCGCCGACACCGGCGACAACAGGGCGCAGCGCGGGTCGGTCCGGCTCGTCGTGCTGCCCCCGGCCGGGCCGCCACGGGTGCACGACCTCGTCTACCCCGACGGTCCGCGCGACGTCGAGACACTGCTGGTCGGCGACGACGGCGTGCCCCTGCTGGTCGACAAGGCCACCGGTGCCGCCGGGGTCTACCGGCCCGCCGCGGCGCTGCGCGACGGCGGGGACCCCGTGGAGCTGCGCCGGGTGGCACAGGTCGTGCTGCCCTGGTCCGGCACCGGCGGCGGGCCGCTCGGGCCCGCCGGGTCGCGCACGGTCACCGGCGGCGGGGTCTCACCGCCCGAGGCCGGGGGCGGGCGCGCCGCCGTGCTGCGGACCTACACCGACGCCTGGGTGTTCCCGCTGCCCGCCGGCGGACCGGCGACGGCCGACGCGCTGGTCGCGGCCCTGGACGGGGCGCCGCTGCCGGTGCCGTTGCCGGGGGAGGCCCAGGGTGAGGCGGTCGCCCCGGACGGCCGGGGCGCGCTGCACTCCGGGAGCGAGGCGCGGGGCCCGACCGCGGCGGCGATCACGGTCGTCCCGGGCGCGGTGACCGCGGCGACCGTTCCGCAGGCACCGGTCGTGCCCCAGCCCGCCGAGGTGCCGGAGTACCGCACGTACCCGTCGTGGCTGCCCGCCGCGGGCGGGGCCGCGGCGCTCGGGGCGCTGCTAGTCGCCGGCGCCGTCGCGATGTCCCTGCACGGACGGCGCCGCCGGTCCCGCTGACCGCGGGACCGGGCGCCGCCCGAGGCGGTCAGAGGCGGCGCAGGACCGCCACGACGCGGCCCAGGATCGACGCGTCGTCACCCGGGATCGGGTCGTAGGCGTCGTTCGCGGGCATCAGCCAGATGTGCCCGTCCTTGCGGCGGAACGTCTTCACGGTCGCCTCGCCGTCGATCATCGCGGCCACGACCTCGCCCTGCTCGGCCACCGGCTGCTGGCGCACGACGACCCAGTCGCCGTCGGTGATCGCGGCGTCGACCATCGAGTCGCCCTTGACGTTGAGCAGGAACAGCGTGCCCTCGCCGACGATCTCGCGCGGCAGCGGGAAGACGTCCTGCACGGCCTGCTCGGCCAGGATCGGGCCACCGGCGGCGATGTCGCCGATGAGCGGCACGAACGCCGGCGCCGGCCGCGCGGAACGCAGGTCGGCGGTGTCGGTGTCGGAGTCCGCACCGTCGGTACCGGCGATCTGCTCCGGGCTGCGGACGTCGACCGCGCGGGTGCGGTTCGGGTCGCGCCGGAGGAAGCCCTTGCGCTCCAGGGTGCGGAGCTGGTGGTGCACCGACGAGGTGGACGTGAGGCCCACCGCGTCACCGATCTCGCGGACGCTGGGCGGGTAGCCGTACCGGTCCACCCAGTCCCGGATGACGGCCAGGACCTTCTTCTGTCGCGGGGTCAGGCCGCGGGTGTCGGCCGCGGGCTCGGGGAACTCCCGGACCTTCGCGGATCCCCGGTCCTCGGCGGTGCCGGTCACGCCGGGACCACCGTGTCCGGTGTCGTCCGCTGCCATCGCATTCGCCTCCTCGGGGTACCTACGACGACGACCCTAGCCGCCGCGGGCCCGTTCGCCAAACATGCGTTCGAAGTCGCCCGGGGCGTGTCGTGGATTCCGTCGGGCCGCGGTGGTACAACATCGCACAGGCGTTCGATCGAACACCGGTTCGATCGAACGCGGTCCGCGTCGCCGTCCGGCCGCGCGGGGGCGACCGGCAGCGGGAACGGCAGCGGGGGTGGCGATCGTGGGTACGGCGGTCATCGAGGACGTGACGGTCACCGGGCGGGTCCCGGTGCGCACCACGGCCGGCAGGGTGCGGGCCGTCCCGGCGCCGGGTGTCGTGCGCCGTGCGGTGGCGGCGTCGGGCGTCCTGCTCGCCTCGGCGGCCGCGGTCGTCGTGCTCGGGGTCCTCGCCGAGGTCGCCGACGTCGCGGTCGCCACCCACGGCCCGGTCGGGTCGTCCGCGGTCGGCGCGCCACGCTGAGAACGCCCCCGGCACGGTCGATGAGCTGCGGGAACGCGGTCGTTGTCGGTGCCGGGTGCTACACCGCTCGTACGCCCGTTCGACCGGGCTCGGGGAAGGGCCGGTCGGGAGCGGGGGAGAGGAGACCGCCCGGGGGACGGGCGGTCCGACGGCAGGAGGAACCATGCGAGAGCTCGACGAGCGGATCCGCGAGCACGGAGCGGTCGGCTGCCTGACCGGCGCCCCGGCGCCCGGCACCCCCACCTTGCGCGCCCGGCGCGCCGCCCGGGAGCGGGTGCGGACCGCCGACGCTCGCGCCGGTGCGTCGGCGGCCGGCTCGTCGGCCGCCGCGCGCGCGGCCCACCGGTGGGCCGCCCACGGTGCGCACGAGCGCGCACTGACCGAGTCGGTCGCCCGTCATCCCGCGACCCGTTCCCGGCGCGCCTCGGGGTCCGGTGCCTCGGGGTCCGGTCCCGCCGGCGGTCCGAACGTCGCGGTCCGGACGCCTCGGTGCACCACCCCGGCCCCGGGGTCGACGGCGACCCCGGCGCGGCCCGCGGCGCCGCCCCGTCCTCGGTCGGTGGCCGAGCCGGCACCGCGCACCGTCGGTCCGTCGGCCCGGCGCTGCCTGGTCCCGGCGCGCCCGCGCCCGGCCCGCAGCCGGGTCCGCGGGCGCCTGGAGCGGGTCCTCGCCGGGGTCGCGGCCCTGCTGTGCGCGACGACCGCGGTGGTGGCACTCGGGCTGCTGGGCGACGCGGCGGCGGGCTGGAACGCTCCCGCGGCCGCCGTGCCGTCGGTCGGTGCCGTGCGCTGACGTCGTCCTGCGCCGCGGATCGCAGCGCGGTGCCCGGTGGTGACGGTGCGGAGCGACGGACGCCGTGCCGGCGTCGCACCGGGTGACGGCGTGTGCGAGGACGGCGTGCGGGTGTCGGGACGCGGTCGCCGGGATGTCGCCGGAGGGGTCGGCGACGTGCCGCCGGGCGCGTCCGCCGGGCGTGTCCCCGCATCGGGTGGCCGCCGGTCGCGGTCGCTGCGGCCCGACGGACGGCGCCGTCCACGGCGTTCCTCGGCGCCACCAGCGCCGATGTCCCACTCCATGATCGTCGGTGACGGACCGGTCGCGGAACGTGGTGTGCCAGGCTCGGATCCCGATCGGGCGATGCTCGGCGTGGCACCGGGCCCGGGATGGCGTACCCCTAGATGTAGGGGTTACATTGGTGTCGTTCCGCCACTGGTTGGGGGGACGGATCGCTGCGGAGAGTCTCCGGAACGTCACGGAAGAGGGGTGTGAGCGTCCATGCGCTGCCCGTTCTGCCGACACCCGGACTCCCGCGTGATCGACTCCCGGACCGCCGACGACGGGACCTGCACCCGCCGGCGCCGGTCCTGCACCTCGTGCGGACGACGGTTCACCACGGTCGAGGAGGCCGTGCTGGCCGTCGTCAAGCGCAGCGGGGTGACCGAGCCCTTCAGTCGGCAGAAGGTCGTCGGCGGGGTTCGGCGGGCGTGCCAGGGCCGGCCGGTCGACGAGGACGACCTGCAACAGCTCGCCCACCGGGTCGAGGAGACGGTGCGGGCGCGCGGGGCGGCGGAGCTTCCCAGCCACGAGGTCGGGCTGGCGATCCTCGGGCCGCTGCGTGAGCTCGACGAGGTCGCGTACCTGCGGTTCGCGAGCGTCTATCGGTCCTTCTCCTCCATCGAGGACTTCGAGAAGGAGATCGCCGACCTGCGTTCGGCGGCTGCCGGGGAAGCAGCCGACGACGAGGCCGGCCACCACCCGGACGGCTGAGCGGCGCGTCGTCGTCGCCGGGCGTACCGGGAAGAGAGCCGTCCGCGCACCCCAGCGTGCGGGCGGAGAAGCGTCGGATGCGGAGGCAGTTCATGACCGAGACCGTCGGGGGCCCGACGACAGACACCGGTGAGAGCGCGGCGGCCAAGCCGTCGCGTGGTCGCGGGAGGACCGGCGCCAAGCGCGCGCCCGGTCTGACCGTGCAGCGTGTCTTCACCACCGAAGGGGTCCACCCCTACGAGGAGGTGGAGTGGGAGCGCCGCGACGTCGTCATGACCAACTGGCGCGACGGCACCGTCAACTTCGAGCAGCGCGGCGTCGAGTTCCCGCGCAGCTGGTCGGTCAACGCCACCAACATCGTCACCAGCAAGTACTTCCGCGGCGCGGTGGGCTCGGAGACCCGTGAGTCCAGCCTCAAGCAGCTCGTCGAGCGGGTCGTCGGCACCTACAGGCGGGCCGGCGTCGAGCACGGCTACTTCGCCACCGACGCGGACGCCGAGATCTTCGACCACGAGCTCACCTGGATGCTGATCCACCAGGTGTTCAGCTTCAACTCGCCGGTCTGGTTCAACGTCGGGACGCCGAGCCCGCAGCAGGTCAGCGCCTGCTTCATCCTCTCGGTCGACGACACGATGGAGTCGATCCTGAACTGGTACCGCGAGGAGGGGCTGATCTTCAAGGGCGGCTCCGGTGCCGGCCTGAACCTCTCGCGCATCCGCTCGTCGAAGGAGCTGCTGTCCTCGGGCGGCACCGCCTCGGGCCCGGTCTCGTTCATGCGCGGTGCCGACGCCTCCGCGGGCACCATCAAGTCCGGCGGCGCCACCCGGCGCGCGGCGAAGATGGTCGTCCTCGACGTCGACCACCCCGACATCGAGGAGTTCGTCGAGACCAAGGCGAAGGAGGAGGCCAAGGTCCGCGTCCTGCGCGACGCCGGATTCGACATGGACCTGGGCGGCTCCGACATCACCTCGGTGCAGTACCAGAACGCCAACAACTCCGTCCGCGTCACCGACGAGTTCATGCGCGCCGTCGAGGGGGGCACCGACTTCGGTCTGCGTGCCCGGATGACCGGTGAGGTCATCGAGCGCGTCGACGCCCGCACGCTCTTCCGCGGCATCGCCGAGGCGGCCTGGAACTGCGCCGACCCGGGCATCCAGTACGACGGCACGATCAACGACTGGCACACCACCCCGGAGTCGGGGCGCATCAGCGCGTCGAACCCGTGCTCGGAGTACATGCACCTGGACAACTCCAGCTGCAACCTGGCGTCGCTGAACCTGCTGAAGTTCCTCGACTCCGACGACCGGTTCGACGCCGAGACCTTCGCCAAGGCCGTCGAGCTGATCATCACCGCGATGGACATCTCGATCTGCTTCGCGGACTTCCCGACCGAGCCGATCGCCGACACCACGCGCAGGTTCCGGCAGCTGGGCATCGGCTACGCCAACCTCGGCGCGCTGCTCATGGCGACCGGCCACGCCTACGACTCCGAGGGCGGCCGCGCGCTCGCCGGGTCCATCACCTCGCTGATGACCGGCGCCGCGTACAAGCGCTCCGCCGAGCTCGCCGGCGTCGTCGGCTCGTACGAGGGCTACGCCCGCAACGCCGAGGCCCACCAGCGCGTCGTCCGCAAGCACGCCGCCGAGAACGACCGCATCCGCACCTTCGCCTCCAGCTTCCCGGTGCAGAAGCTCGCCACCGAGGTCTGGAAGCAGTGCCAGGACGTCGGGCAGGTCAACGGCTGGCGCAACGCGCAGGCGTCGGTGCTGGCCCCGACCGGCACGATCGGCCTGATGATGGACTGCGACACGACCGGCATCGAGCCGGACCTGGCGCTGGTCAAGTTCAAGAAGCTGGTCGGCGGCGGTTCCATGCAGATCGTCAACCAGTCGGTGCGCCGCGCCCTGGACAACCTCGGCTACCAGGCCGAGCAGGCCGAGGCGATCGTCGAGTACGTCGCCGAGCACGGCCACGTGGTCGACGCCCCGGGCATGAAGCCCGAGCACTACGAGGTGTTCGACTGCGCCATGGGCGACCGGACGATCGCCCCGATGGGCCACGTCCGCATGATGGCCGCCGCGCAGCCGTTCCTGTCCGGCGCCATCTCCAAGACGGTCAACATGCCGGAGCGGGCGAGCGTCGAGGACGTCGAGCGGATCTACCTGGAGGGATGGCGCCTCGGCCTCAAGGCCCTCGCGATCTACCGCGACAACTGCAAGGTCGGCCAGCCGCTGTCCGCAGGCAAGGGCGGGGACAAGAAGGCCGGCGCGGAGCCGGAGAAGCACGTCGTCGTCGAGCAGCGGCCGGTCCGCAAGCGGCTGCCGAAGAAGCGGCCCAGCGAGACCGTGTCGTTCACCGTCGGCGGCGCCGAGGGCTACCTCACCGCGGGCAGCTACCCCGACGACGGCCTCGGCGAGATCTTCGTCAAGCTCGGCAAGCAGGGCTCGACCCTGGCCGGCGTGATGGACGCCTTCTCGATGTCGATCTCGGTGGGTCTGCAGTACGGCATCCCGCTGGAGTTCTACGTCTCGAAGTTCTCCAACCTGCGCTTCGAGCCGGCCGGGATGACCGACGACCCGGACGTCCGGATCGCGACCTCGGTGCTGGACTACCTGTTCCGCCGCCTGGCGCTGGACCACCTGCCGTACGAGAAGCGCGCCCAGCTGGGCATCTTCTCCTCCGACGAGCGGTCCGCCCAGGTCGAGAACGACTACGGCACCGGCGAGAAGCTCGACATCGAGGAGTTCCGTTCCTCGGTGCCGACGATCGAGGAGCGCAAGGAGACCGGTGTCGAGCCGGCCCCGGTCGAGGTCGGCAGCTCCACCGAGCTGCTCGAGCTGCGTCTGGGCAAGGCCGCCGACGCCCCGCTGTGCATGACCTGCGGGACGAAGATGCGCCCCGCCGGGTCCTGCTACCTCTGCGAGGGCTGCGGCTCCACCAGCGGCTGCAGCTGAGCGACACCGCACCACACCGGGGCGGCTCCGACACCGGAGCCGCCCCGGCGCGCGTCCGGAGCCGCGGACGGACCGCCTGATCGGAGACCACGTGACCGAGGACCGCACCGCGGAGGTCGCGCAGCGCCTCGGCGTCGACCCGCGGGTGCTCGCCGTGCTCGTCGCCGCTCCGTGGCGCGCCGCGGACGGCCACCACACCGGGCCCGTCGCGCAGCCGGTGGGGGAGCGCGGCACCGTCTACGTCGGGGTCCCGTCCCCGGCGGAGCTGCGCGAGCTCGACCTGCCCGCCGACGGGCTGCGGCACTTCGGGCTCACCCCGGCCGACCTGCGTCGCGGCGGCTGGACCGACGCGGACCTGCGCTCGGCGGGGCTCCTCCCGCCCGGCGCGACGGCCGACCCGGTGGCCTGGTTCGTCGCCGGGGAGCCGCCGCAGCTGATGCTCGGGTTCGACCCGGCGGGTCCGGTGCTGCTGGCCCGCCCGGAGCCGCGCCGGGACGGCCACCTCCCGGTGCTGGACCCGGCGGACGCGGTGGAGGTGCCCGTCCTGCCCGGCTGCGACGACCCGGACGGCGACGCCGGGCTCGCCGTCCGCCAGGTGCGCGACGGTCTGCTGCGCCGGGCACGGCGCCGGCTCACCCACTGCGTGATCTGCCTGCGCCCGGTGCACCGGGCCGCGACGACGCACGGCGCCTGCCACGGCTGCGCCGGCACCTGGCTGGGGTTCGTGTTCTGACCCCGGGCCCGAGGTCAGGTCGCCGACACCGGTCCCGGCCGCACCCCGGCGACACCGGTGGGCGGGGGAGCGGGGCAGCGCAGCAGCTGACGCCACTGCTCCGGGCTCCACCGCGCCGGGTCGGTGGACCCCAGGAACTCCTCCAGCACCCCGACGAACCGGGCCGGGTCGCTGTGGTGCGGGAAGTGCCCGGCGTCGTCGAAGACCTCCAGCCTGCTGCCCGGCATCGCGGCGTGCGCGGTGCGGGCGTGCGCCAGCGGTACGACGGCGTCCTGCGCGCCCCACACGAGCATCGTCGGCATCCCGCGGGTCAGGTAGCAGCGGTCGAGCATGGTCACGACCTGCCCGCGCCAGTCGACGACGGCGCGCAACGTCCGGATGAACGCCGTCCGCGACGTCGCGTCGGGCAGCGCGTCGACCAGCCGGAGCAGGTCGGCGGCGTCGCGGCCGAGGTGGGCCCCGACCAGGCGTAGCGCGTCGACGGCCCACCCGAGCTGCCACCGCAGCAGCGGCAGCTGCGAGGCCGCCAGCACCGCGTGCGCGCCGGGCAGGCTCACCGCGCGCAGCAGCGGCGTCACGTCGGGACCCGCCCCACCGGTCCCGACCAGCACGAGACGCTCGGTGCGCTCGGGGTACTGGTAGGCGAACTGCATGGCGACGCCGCCGCCGAGCGAGTGCCCCACCAGCGTCGCGCGGGGCACCCCGAGGACGCCGAGCAGGTCGCGGATCCCGTTCGCGTAGGCGGCGACGGAGTAGTCCGCGCGCGGCTTGTCCGAGTGCCCGTGGCCGAGCAGGTCCGGGGCGATCACCAGGTGCCGCCGGGCCAGCGCGGGGAACACCGCCTCCCACGTCGCCGAGCTGTCCCCGATGCCGTGCACGAGCACGACCGCGGGCCCGGAGCCGGCCACCCGGAACGCGCGACGGTAGCCGTGCACGGTGCGGAACCGCAGCTCCGAGTCCCGCGGCGGTACGACGCCGAGCCGGTCACCGACCGGTGCCGGGCGCGAGGTGGGGGCCGCCATCCGCCCGACGGTAGGACCGTCGCGTTACCCCGGTGTTGCCGTCGGCGAACGGCGGTACGGCACCTAGGGTCGACGGCGTGAGCGAGCGCTACCGGGTCGTCCCGGCGTCCTACGTCCTGCTGCTGCGTGGCACCGGTGAGCGCACCGAGGTGCTGCTCCAGCTGCGCGCCGGGACCGGCTTCATGGACGGCCACTGGGCCGCCGCCGCGGCCGGGCACGTCGAGGCGGGCGAGGACGCGGCCGCCGCCGCGGTGCGCGAGGCCCACGAGGAGCTCGGCGTCACCGTCGACCCCGCCGACCTCGTCCCGCTGACCGCGGTGCACCGCACCCAGCGCAACGGGAACCCGGTCGACGAGCGCGTCGACTTCTTCTTCACCTGCCGCCGCTGGACCGGCGAGCCGCGCCGCGCCGAGGACGGGAAGACCGCGGGCCTGGACTGGTTCGCCCTCACCGACCTGCCCGCCGACACGGTCCCGCACGAACGCGCGGTGCTCGAGGCCCTGCGCGACGGCGGCGTCGCCGCGGTCCGCAGCCACGGCTTCGACTAGCGGACTACTCCGGGTCGACGAGCTGGATCTCGACGGTGACGTCCGGGCTGTCGGTGTCGTCGGGGTCGATCGCCCAGTGCAGCACCCAGTCGACCTCGTAGTCGTCGCGCCGCCGGCCCGGCGGGGCGAAGTTGACCCACTCGCCGGCCCGGGGCAGCGTCTGGAACAGGCGGACGAAGTCGGGCTGCTGCCCGATCCTCACCCGCGCGGTGATCGGTGTCTGCGACGACGGGGAGCCCACGGCCGCGATGCTGCCCGACCGGCGCCCCGCGCGCCACGCCCGCCGGTTCAGGGCCGGACGGCGCCCAGGAACCAGCGGTCCACCGAGAACGGTTCGTCGCCGCAGAACGCGACGCCCGACGCCCACACGTCGACGTCGGCCCGGGTGAGCCCGCACCGGCCCGGCGCGGCGTCGGCGACCATCTCCCGCAGTGCGGCGCCGTAGCCGGTGGAGGCCGGACCGCGCATCGGCATCCGGCGCGTCCACTCCCCTCCGAACCCGGCGCGCTGCAGCAGCGGGCCCAGCTCGTAGGGCAGCCGCGACCGCGGCACCGTGGTGCACCACGCGTCGCGGATGCGGCGGTGCCGGTCCTGCCCGGGCCCGGGCCAGTGCAGCGAGGTCCAGTCCGTGTCCAGGACCAGCAGCCGACCGCCCGGGCGCAGGACCCGGTACAGCTCGGCGACGGCCGCCGGCAGGTCGTCGAGGAACTCGAGCACCTGCAGGCAGGCCACCGCGTCGTACGGCCCGCCGGGCAGCGAGCCCGGACCGGCCAGCGCGCGCTGCGTGACGACGGCCCGGGTGCCGCACCGGCGTCGCGCCAGCGTCACCATCACCGGGTCCGGGTCGACACCCGTGGCGCCCGGACCGACGGCCCGGGCGACCTCGTCGAGCAGATGTCCCGGCCCGGTCCCGACGACCAGGATCTGCTCACCGGCCCGCGGATCCAGCAGCTCCAGGGTCCGCTCCCGTTCGGTGCGGGCCTCGGCGGTGTCGTAGGTGTCCGCGACCCGCCGCGCGCTCGCGGAGTCGATCGGCATCATTCCGGCTCCGTGTCTCACCCGCCGGTGTAGCGCGCCGACTCGATCAACGCCTCCACCGACTCGGGTGGCACGCGGAACGAGCGCCCGAAGCGCACCGCGGGCAGCTCCCCGGAGTGCACCAGCCGGTACACCGTCATCCGGGAGACCCGCATCCGGTCCGCCACCTCGGCCACGGTGAGGAACGGCGCGTCCTGCCCGGACCGTTGCTCCGGGATCCCTGCCGCCATGCTGCGCCCCTCCTTCGCCGACCCGCCCCCAGGCCGACCTCTGATCACCGAACGCAGGGACGGTAGCGCGGATCGGGCCACCCTCCCGGTGCGAACATGTCCCACCCTAGGGTGGACTGTCCGGAAACCGTCGGCTCTCGGTGTCCGCCCGGACACGCGGCGTGATGACGTGACCCCGTGGGGGGTGCCGCGAGCCCGGACGCGCGTGGGCGGCCGTCTATCGTCGGGAGGTGACCGCCGCTCCCACCGTGACCGACGACGACCCGGACGGCGACTGGACCACGCCGGGCGTGTTCCGCAGCGCCCCCGGCGTCTACCGGATCCCGCTGCCGCTGCCCCAGGACGGGCTGCGCGCCGTGAACGTCTACGCACTCGCCGACGACACCGGCTGGACCCTGATCGACTCCGGCTGGGCGATCGACGAGGCCCGCGACCTGCTCGGGAAGGCGATGGCCGCGCTGGGCTCCGGTTTCGGCGACGTCCGCCGGTTCCTGGTCACCCACGCCCACCGCGACCACTACACCCTGGCCGCGGTGCTGCGCCGCGAGTACGGCACCCGGGTGCTGCTCGGCGCGGGGGAGCGGCCCAACCTGGAGGTCATCACCGATCCCGACCGCCCGCGGGACGAGCCCGACCGGACCCGGCTGCTGCGTGCCGGTGCCGCCGGCCTCGTCGACGAGCTCGGCCGGGCCGGACCGTGGCCGCGTCCGCTCCCCGAGGAGTGGGAGGCCCCCGACGAGTGGATCGCCGACCGCGCCACCATCGCCGTCGCCGACCCGGCGGGCACCCGCACCCTGACCGCCGTGGAGACCCCGGGGCACACCCGCGGGCACCTCGTCTTCGCCGACGAGGCCCACGAGCTGCTGTTCGCGGGGGACCACGTACTGCCCCGGATCACCCCGTCGATCGGCCTGCAGCCGTCGCCGGTGGCGAGCCCGCTCGGGCAGTTCCTCGACTCGCTGCGCCTGGTCCGGTCCCGGCCGGACGCGACCCTGCTGCCCGCGCACGGCCCGGTCGGCGGCAGCGCGCACGCCCGCACCGACGAGCTGCTGGCCCACCACGACGTCCGGCTCGCCCAGTGCCGCGACACCGTCGCCGCGGGTCACCCGACCGCCGACGCCGTCGCCCGGGTCCTGCGGTGGACCCGGCGGGAACGTCGGCTGGAGGACATGGACCTGTTCAACCGGACCCTCGCGGTGCTGGAGACCGGGGCGCACCTCGACGTGCTCGCCGACCTCGGTGAGCTGCGCCGGACCGAGGTTCCCGACGCCGCCACCGGGGTCGCCGTCGCCACCTACACCGCCTGACCCGCGCGCCGGGCCGCGACACGCCGGACGCCGATCACACGGTCGTCGTGTCGGGGTGGCTCCCCGGAGCGGAATCGGGCAGAGTGAGGTCACCGGAGTCCACTCACGCCACGGAGGTCACCACACCCACATCCAGCACATCAGTACCGCGGGTCCGAGCACCGGCCGCGCTGCGCCGAGGACGTAGGGGAAGACGATCCTCGTCGACGACAGCGGAGGTTAGCAGTGAGCACACGCGGAGTGGTGTTTGTCCACTCGTCGCCGACTGCGGTCTGTCCGCACGTCGAGTGGGCGCTCTCGGGCGTTCTCGGAACGCGGGTCTCCCTCGAGTGGTCCGCGCAGCCGGTGGCGTCCGGTCAGATGCGGGCCGAGTGCACCTGGAGCGGTCCCGCCGGGAGTGGCGGGGCTCTCGCGGGGGCGCTGAGGGCCTGGTCGATGCTGCGGTTCGAGGTGACCGAGGAACCGAGCGCCGGCGTGGACGGGGAACGGTTCATGCACGTCCCCGGCCTCGGCATGTGGCGCGGACGCACCAGCGCCAACGGTGACGTCGTGCTGCCCGAGGACCAGCTGCGCACGGTCATGGCCGAGCACGGCGGCGCCGGGCTGTCCCGGCGTCTCGACCAGCTGCTGGGCACCGCCTGGGACGACGAGCTGGAGTCCTTCCGCTTCGCCGGCGACGGCGCGGCGGTGACGCTGCTGACCCACCGGGTCGGCTGAGTCGGGCCGGGCCGGGCAGACTGTCGTCCCATGGGGGGCGAGAGGTGAACGGCCGGGCCGCGATCACGGTCGGCGTCCTGCTGGTGGCGCTCGTGGCCGTCGGCGGTGTCGCGTGGACGGTGTCCGGGACGACCCGTTCCGGCGTCGCCCCCGCGTCCGCGCCACAGACGGTGCCCGACAGCGGCGCGGGCAGCAGCGAGGTGACCATCAGCGCGGGCGCGGCCGAGCACCCGGCCGCCCAGCTGGTGATGCAGCAGGTGCAGCTCTACTTCAACGCGGTCAACGGCCGCGACCACGCGACCTGGACCCGCGTGGTGAACCCCGACACCGCCGACCGGCAGCCCCGCGACACGTGGCTGGAGGGGATC
The DNA here is from genome assembly GCF_040105315.1 of Pseudonocardia tropica. Taxonomy (NCBI): domain Bacteria; kingdom Bacillati; phylum Actinomycetota; class Actinomycetes; order Pseudonocardiales; family Pseudonocardiaceae; genus Pseudonocardia; species Pseudonocardia tropica. The sequence continues at coordinate 105,664 of NZ_JBEDNP010000014.1, read as the reverse complement.
GGTTCCACCACCGACGGCACCATCCGCATCGACCGGATCGACTCCGCGAGCGGCGGCGGTGTGCTCGCCCTGGTGCGCTTCATCAGCGTCCAGGACCCGAACGACGGCCCGCCCGGTCTGCACGTCGGCCGGATCTGCTGGCAGGTCGCCTTCCCGATGGCGGGCTCACCGCCCAGGATGGACATCGGCAACCCCGACGGGATCCTGCGCGCCCCCTGCTGAGCGGGCCGTGCGGGTCCCCGGCCGAGGACCCGCACGGAACCGTCAGGCCTTGGTGAACACCAGCGAGGCGTTGTGCCCGCCGAAGCCGAACGAGTTGTTGACGGCGGCGTCCACGGTCATCTTCCGCGGCTCGCCGGCGACGACGTCCAGCTCCACCTTCGGGTCCTTGTCGGTCAGGTTGAGCGTCGCGGGGACGACGTCGTCGCGCACGCTCAGCAGCGCGATGATCCCCTCGACGGCCCCGGCCCCGCCCACGAGGTGCCCGAGCGCCGACTTCGGCGCGGTCAGCACCGGGTGGTCGCCGAACGCCCGCTTCACCGCGGTCGCCTCGCCCACGTCGCCGACCACCGTGGAGGTGGCGTGGCAGTTGACGTGGACGATGTCGGAGGCGGACAGGCCGGCCCCGGCCACCGCCTTCTGCATCGCCCGGATCTGGCCCTCGCCCTCGGGGTCGGGACCGGTGATGTGGTACGCGTCGGACGTCAGACCGACCCCGGCGAGGCGGCCGTGCACGGTGGCGCCGCGGGCCTTCGCGAACTCCTCGCGCTCGAGCACGAGCACGCCCGAACCCTCACCGAGGACGAAGCCGTCCCGCCCGGTGTCGAACGGCCGGGAGGCGCGCTCCGGGTCGTCGTTGCGGGTGGACAGGGTCCGCGACTGCACGAACCCGGCCACGGTGATCGGCACGATGCAGGATTCGGCGCCGCCCGCGAGGACGACGTCGACCTCCCCGTCGCGCAGCAGCTTGTAGGCCCAGGCCAGTGCCTCGGCGCCGGTGGCGCACGCCGAGGCGGGGGAGTGCACCCCGCCCTTGGCCTTGTACTCCAGGCTCACCAGCGCGGCCGGCCCGTTGGGCATGAGCATCGGCACGGTCAGCGGCGAGACCTTGCGCAGCCCGTGCTCCTCGAGCAGGTCGTCCTGCGCGAGCAGCGTCGGCGCGCCGCCGATGCCCGCACCGATGACGACGGCGAGCCGCTCGGCCTCGACCGCGGCCCCGTCCTCGCCGGGGATCGCGCCGAGACCGGCGTGCGCCCACGCCTCCTTGGCCGCGACCATCGCGACCTGCTCGCACCGGTCCATCCGGCGGGCCTGCACGCGCGGCAGGACCTCGGTGGGCTCCACGGCGAGCTGGGCCGAGATGGACACCGGCAGGTCGAACCGCTCGGTCCAGTCGGCCCGGGTGGTTCCCACCCCGGACTTCCCGGCGAGCAGCGCCTCCCAGGTGGAGGCGGCGTCCCCGCCGAGCGGGGTGGTGGCCCCGAAACCGGTGACGACCACTCCGTCGGTCATGACGTCTCCTTCTCCCCGGCGAGCACGGGCAGCCGCCCGCCGGAACGGGTCACTGGTGCTTGGCGATGAAGTCGACGGCGTCGCCGACGGTCTTCAGCTCGGCGAGCTGGTCGTCCGGGATCTTGGCGCCGAACTTGTCCTCGGCCTGCACGGCGATCTCCACCATGGACAGCGAGTCGATGTCGAGGTCGTCCACGAAGGACTTCTCCGGGGTCACCTCGGCGGTGTCGATGCCGGCGACCTCCTCGACGATCTCGGCCAGCCCGGTCAGGATCTCGGCGTTGTCAGCCACGATGGTTCTCCTTGCGCGGTGGTTGGGTGCGGGTGCCAGGTCGCCGGTGCCCCGTCAGGGGCAGACGACGACCTGTCCGGCGTAGGACAGTCCTGCGCCGAAGCCTACGAGGAGCAGCACGTCGCCGGACCGTACCCGGCCGGCCGTGCGCATGTGGTCCAGCGCCATCGGGATGGACGCGGACGAGGTGTTGCCGGAGTACACGATGTCGTCGGCGACGACCATGTCCTCCCGCGCGCCGTGGCGGCGCAGCTTCTTCGCGATCGCCTCGACGATGCGCAGGTTGGCCTGGTGCGGGATGAGCACGTCGATGTCGGCGGGGGTGAGCCCGGCCCGCTCGACGGCGTCCAGCGCGACGGGGGAGATCGCCGTCGTCGCCCACCGGAAGACCGCCTGGCCCTCCTGGTGCAGCTTGTTCGTGGTCTCGTCGAGGATCCGGATGGTCGACGCGTGGTCGCCCGCACTGCCCCAGCTGACCGGGCCGATGCCGACCTCGTCCTCGCCGTCCGCCGGTCCGAGCAGGGCGGCACCCGCGCCGTCGGCGAAGATGATGCAGGTCGAGCGGTCGTCCCAGTCGACCCAGTCCGAGAGCTTCTCGGCGCCGACGACCAGCACGTGCCGGGCCGAACCGGCGCGGATCATGTCCGAGGCGACGGCCGTGGCGTAGCTGAAGCCGGCACACGCCGCGTTGAGGTCGAACGCGGCGATGCCGTTCGCGCCCAGCGCGGTCGCCACCTGGGCGGCGGCGTTGGGGATCGTGTTGGGCATGGTGCACGTCGCGACGATCACCGCGTCGAGCACGGCCGGGTCGGCGCCCGCGTCCTCCAGCGCCGCCCGCCCCGCCGCGACGGCCATGTCCGGCAGCCGGGTGTCGGCGTCGGCGATCCGGCGCTCGGCGATCCCGACGCGGCTGCGGATCCACGCGTCGTCGGTCTCGACCCGTTTCTCCAGGTCGGCGTTGGTGACCACGTGCTCGGGCTGCCAGCTGCCGATGCCCAGGAAACGGGCCCCGGCGACGGTCGGGGTCGCTCGCATGGGGCTCACTTCCCGTGCTCGGAGATCAGGTCGACGGCGGCTTCGAGCTGCTCGGGGGTCTTGAGCGCCAGCGTCGGGGTGCCCTTGACCGCGCGCTTGACCAGCCCGGTCAGCGTCGCTCCCGGCGGCAGCTCGAGGGTCGCGCCGGTCCCGCGGTCGGCGAGGGTCCGCATGCAGGCGTCCCAGCGGACCGGCCGGGTGACCTGCGCGACGAGCCGGCTCAGCGCCTCGGCGCCGGTGTCGACGGTCCCGCCGTCGCCGTTGGAGAGCAGGGTGAGCGTCGGGTCCGACACCGGCACCGACGATGCGTGGCTCTCCAGTGCGGCACGCGCGGGCTCCATGTGCGCGGTGTGGAACGCCCCGGCGACCGGGAGCGCCTTCACCCGCGCCTTCTCCGGCGGCGACGCGACGAGCTCGGTGATCGCCTCCTTCGCCCCGGCGGCGACGATCTGGCCCGCCCCGTTGCGGTTGGCCGGGTCGAGGCCCAGTTCGGCGAGGCGGGCCAGCACGACCTCCTCCTCGCCGCCGAGCACGGCGGCCATCGAGGTCGGCGCGACGGCGCAGGCGGCGGCCATCTCGCGGCCGCGGACCCCGGCGAGGGCGACGGCGGCGTCCTCGGTCAGCACGCCCGCGATCGCGCAGGCGGTGATCTCGCCGATCGAGTGCCCGGCGACGACGGTCCCGGACGGCAGCTCGACCCGCTCGCGCAGGCGACGCGCGGCCAGCAGGCCCAGGGTGACGATCAACGGCTGGGTGACCGCGGTGTCGGTGATCTCCTCGGCGTCCGCGGTGGTGCCGAGACGTGCCAGGTCGAGCCCGACGGCGTCGGACCAGCCGGCCACGGCCTCCGCCGCGGCCGGGTCCTCCAGCCACGGAGCGAGCATGCCGGGGGTCTGGGCCCCCTGGCCGGGTGCGAGCAGGGCGATCACGGGGACATCACACACCTCTCGGGGTCGGCGCCGGGATACCGGTTACGACGAAGTCGGACCACCGAAGTTGTAGGAAACCTACGAAACTCAGGTGTGACCGGGGCCTCGTTACCGATCCGTAGGGGCCGGTGTTTGTAGGGTTCACGACAAGACACCGCCGGTCGCCGCGGCGACACCGACCGCGTCGGCAGCGCCGTGATCATGCTCCCCGGTCGGGTCCAGGGGCGTCAGCGGGGTGTGCGCGGCGACGGCCGGGCCGTCGGACGCGCGGGCGGTGCGGTCCGCGACGAGCGCGGCGCGCAACACGAACGCCTCCCGCGGGTCGGTGGGCGAGCGCCCGACGAGCTCACCGATGCGGCGCAGGCGGTAGCGCACCGTGTTGGGGTGGACGTAGAGCGCGCGGGCGCAGCCCTCCAGGCTGGCCCCGCCCTCCAGGTACGCGGCCAGGGTCCGCAGGAGCTCGCCGCCGGTGTCGTGCAGCGGGGCGAGGACGTCCTCGGCGAGCCGGCGCCGCGCCGCCGGGTCGCCGTGCAGGGCGCGCTCGGGCAGCAGGTCGGCGGCGTCGACCGGGCGCGGGGCGTCGGGGTGGCCGGGGGCCGCGGCCAGTCCGGCCAGCGCCTCGGCGACGGCGGCACCCGCGGTGGCCAGGTCGGTGCTGGGCGGGCCGGAGACGACCGGCCCGGGCCCGAAGTGCACCGCCACCTCGGCGAGCACCCGTGCGGTGACCGCGCTCGTCCCCGGCGCCGGCCCGGGCCCGGCCGGCGCCGGGCGCGCGGAGGCGGTCTCGGCGAGCCGGTCGGCGACCCGGCGCGCGGGGCGCCCGGTCAGGTGCAGCAGGACCACCAGGCGTCGCCCCTGGACGCCGACGAGCACGTCGTGGCCGAGCCGCGCGGCGACCCGGCGCAGCTCCACGATCAGCTGCGGGGACTCGGGGCCGGAGCCGGGGGCGGAGCCGACCAGGCAGTGCACCGGGGCGGCGGGGTCCCAGCCGAGCGCGGCGGCCCGGGACACGAGCGCGCCGTCGGTGTCACCGCGCAGCACGGCGTCGACGACGAGCGCCTCCAGCCGGGCGTCCCAGGCACCGCGGGACTCGGCGGCGCCGGCGTACACGGTGGCGGCGGCGAACGCGATCTCCCGGCCGAAGCGCAGCACGGCCTCGGTGAGCTCGTGGCGCTCGGTGCCGTCGTCGGCGAGCGGGGGCAGGTGCTCCTCGAACACGTCCGCGGCGATGCGCACCAGCTCGACGGTCTGGCGCAGGCTGATCCGCCGGGCCAGGTCGCGCGGCGCGATGCGGAACGCCTCGGCGGTCAGCGGGGTGGTGCGGTCCGGCTCGCGTAGCCAGGACACGAAGTTCGCGACGCCGGTCTGGGTCACCAGGGCCACGCCCGCGCGCTGGTCGGCGGGCAGCCCCGCGAACCAGGGGCAGCGCCGCTCCATCTCGGCCAGGCAGGCCGCGGCCAGCCGGGACGAGGCGAGCTCGAGGCGGCGCAACGTCGCGTCCGCGACCGGGTGGCGGTGCACGTCGGGCAGCATGACACGACGATGGGCGCACCCACAGGACACGTCACGCTGTACCGCGCGGGCTCGCGGGCGCGCACGGAGACCGGCTGGCTCGACTCGCGGCACAGCTTCTCCGCCGGCGCGCACTACGACCCGGCCAACACCCACTTCGGGTTGCTGCTGCTGCACAACGAGGACCGGCTCGTGCCGGGGCGCGGCTACGACGAGCACCCGCACCGCGACACCGAGATCCTCACCTGGGTCCTCGACGGCGAGCTGGAACACCGAGACAGCGCCACCGGGCGGACCGCGCGGGTCGGGCCGGGCGGGGTGCAGTACCTCGGTGCGGGGTCGGGGGTGCGGCACTCCGAGCACGCGACGCCGGCCGGGGGCGTGCGGTTCGTGCAGATGTGGGTGGTGCCCGATGAGCCGGGCGGCGACCCGCGCCACCTGGTGTGTGCGGCGGGCGCGTGGGCGCGCGGGGACACGGTCGTCCTGGCCTCGGGCCTGGGACGGCACCGGGAGGAGACCCTGCTGCCGCTGCGTCAGCGCGCGGCGGCCCTGTCGGTCGCACGGCTCGCGCCGGGGTCGGCGACGGTGCTGCCGACCGCCCCGTTCGTGCACGCGTTCGTGGCACGCGGGGTCGCGACGCTGGAGGACCTGACCGGTGACGAGCTCGGTACGGGCGACGCGGCCAGGCTCGTCGACGACGGCGGCCGGCGGGTGACCGCCGGACCGGAGGGGGCCGAGATCCTGGTGTGGGAGATGCACGCGGCGCTGGGGTGGTGACACCCGGACACCGCGGAACCCGGCCGGGGCGCGCGGGGCCTCGGCCGTGACGGGCTGCTGCCGGTCACCGCGACGGACGGGTGACCGGACGGCTCAGAGCGGCGTGACCCCGCTGGCCTGCGGCCCCTTCTGCCCCTGCTCGATGTCGAACGACACGCGCTGCCCCTCGTCGAGGCTCTTGTAGCCGTTCGTCTGGATCGCCGAGTAGTGCACGAACACGTCCGCACCACCACCGTCGGGGGCGAGGAAGCCGTAGCCCTTCTCGCTGTTGAACCACTTGACGGTGCCTTCTGCCATTCCTGCTCCCTGGAGATCATCGGCCCGGAGCACCTCGCCCCGGGACCGCGGGCCAGCGACGCACACGGTCGACGCCCTGGTCAGGACGGCGAGTCGCGAGGACGAGTGATCACCGCCACCGCCGTCGCGCGGAGCCTATCGTGATCTGCGCCGCCCTGGGAGGGGCGAAAAATCGGCGACGGCCCGCCTCCCCGTACGGGGCGGCGGGCCGTCGTGTGCGGGTGGGGTCAGGCGGCCCCGCCGTCGCCGATCTGCGGGCCGGCGGCCCGCGGGTCGTCGATCTTGTAGCCGGCCGCGGCCTCGGCCGCGGTCTCGGTCTTCACCAGGCCCTGCTTCGCCAGCACCGACAGCGCGCCGACGACGATCGACTCGGCGTCGACCGCGAAGTGGCGGCGCACGGCCGGACGGGTGTCGGACAGGCCGAACCCGTCGGTGCCCAGCGACAGGAACGGCGCCGGGGACCACTGGCGGATCTGGTCGGGGACCGCACGCATCCAGTCCGAGACCGCCACGACCGGGGCCTCGCCGTGCTCGCCGTCGCCCAGCTTCTGGGTCACGTACGGCACGACCGGCTCGTCACCGGGCTTGAGCAGGTTGGCGTGCTCGGCCTCGACGCCGTCGCGGCGCAGCTCGCCCCAGGACGTCACCGACCAGACCTCGGCGCGGACGTCCCAGTCGTCGGCCAGCATCGTCTGCGCGGTCAGCGCCCACGGCAGCGAGACGCCGGAGGCGAGCAGCCGCACCACGGGGCCGTTGCCCTCGGGCGCCGCGGCGAAGCGGTGCATCCCGCGCAGGATGCCCTCGCGGTCCACGTCCTCCGGCTCGGCCGGCTGGCGGTAGGGCTCGTTGTAGACCGTCAGGTAGTAGATGACGTTCTCGGGCTTCTCGCCGACCATCCGGCGCAGCCCGTCCTGCACGATGTGCGCGACCTCGAAGGAGAACGCCGGGTCGTAGGCGACGACGGCCGGGTTGGTCGCCGCGAGCAGCAGCGAGTGACCGTCGTTGTGCTGGAGACCCTCACCGGTCAGCGTGGTGCGACCGGCGGTGGCCCCGACGAGGAAGCCGCGGGCCATCTGGTCCGAGGCGGCCCAGATCGAGTCGCCGGTCCGCTGGAACCCGAACATCGAGTAGAAGATGTAGATCGGGATCATCGGCTCGTCGTGCGTGGCGTAGGACGTGCCCGCCGCGGTGAACGACCCGACCGATCCGGCCTCGTTGATGCCCTCGTGCAGGATCTGGCCCTGCTCGGACTCCTTGTAGGCGAGCATCAGGTCGGCGTCGACCGAGGTGTAGTTCTGGCCGTTCGGGTTGTAGATCTTCTGGCTCGGGAACATCGAGTCCATACCGAAGGTACGAGCCTCGTCCGGGATGATCGGCACGAAGCGCGCGCCGATCTCCTTGTCCTTGATGAGCTCGCGCAGCAGCCGGACGAACGCCATCGTCGTGGCGACCTCCTGCTTGCCGGAGCCCTTCTTGACGAAGTCGTAGACCTTGTCGCCGGGGAGCACCAGCGGCTTGCCGGCGGTCCGGCGCGACGGCAGCGGCCCGCCCAGCTGGCGACGGCGCTCCCGCAGGTACTGGATCGCCTCGTCCTTCTCCCCGGGGTGGTAGTACGGCGGCAGGTACGGGTCGGCCTCGAGCTGGGAGTCCGAGATCGGGATGCGCTGCTCGTCGCGGAACTGCTTGAGGTCGTCGAGGGTGAGCTTCTTCATCTGGTGGGTGGCGTTGCGGCCCGCGAAGTGCGTGCCCAGGCCGTAGCCCTTGATGGTCTTGGCCAGGATGACGGTCGGCTGGCCGTGGTGCGCGGTCGCCGCGGCGTAGGCCGCGTGCACCTTGCGGTAGTCGTGCCCGCCGCGCTTGAGCTTCCAGATCTCGGCGTCGCTCATCGGCTCGACGAGGGACTTGGTCCGCGGGTCGCGGCCGAAGAAGTGGTCGCGGACGTAGGCGCCGTCGTTGGCCTTGTAGGTCTGGAAGTCGCCGTCGGGCGTGGTGTTCATCAGGTTGATCAGGGCGCCGTCGCGGTCGCCGTGCAGCAGCGAGTCCCACTCGCGGCCCCAGATGACCTTGATGACGTTCCAGCCGGCGCCCCGGAAGAACGCCTCCAGCTCCTGGATGATCTTCCCGTTGCCGCGGACCGGGCCGTCGAGGCGCTGCAGGTTGCAGTTGACGACGAAGTTCAGGTTGTCCAGGCCCTCGTTGGCCGCGACGTGGATCAGGCCGCGCGACTCGGGCTCGTCCATCTCGCCGTCGCCGAGGAAGGCCCACACCTGCTGCTGGGAGGTGTCCTTGAACCCGCGGTCGCCCAGGTAGCGGTTGAACCGCGCCTGCATGATCGCGTTCATCGGGCCGATGCCCATCGAGACCGTGGGGAACTCCCAGAAGTCCGGCATCAGGCGCGGGTGCGGGTAGGACGGCAGGCCGCCGCCCGGACCGGCGTGGCTGAGCTCCTGGCGGAAGCCGTCGAGGCGGTCCTCGGACAGGCGGCCCTCGAGGAAGGCGCGGGCGTAGATGCCGGGGGAGGCGTGGCCCTGGATGTAGATCTGGTCGCCGCCGCCGGGGTGCTCTTTGCCGCGGAAGAAGTGGTTGAAGCCGACCTCGTACAGGGTCGCCGACGACGCGTAGGACGAGATGTGCCCGCCGACGCCGATGCCGGGCCGCTGCGCACGGTGCACGGTCATCGCGGCGTTCCAGCGCAGCCAGCGGCGGTAGGTGCGCTCGACCTCCTCGTCGCCGGGGAACCACGGCTCGCGGTCGGTCGGGATGGTGTTCACGTAGTCCGTCGCGGTCAGCGACGGGACGCCCACGTGCTTCTCACGGGCGCGCTGCAGCATCGTCAGCATGAGGTAGCGGGCGCGCTGCTGCCCGGCGTTGTCCAGGACCGCGTCCAGGGAGTCCAGCCACTCGGCCGTCTCCTCGGGGTCGATGTCCGGCAGGTGGGCGGCCAGCCCGTCCCGGATGACGTTGACGCGGCGCTTGTCGTCGCCGGGCGTGCTGCTCTGCGCGGTCAAGGGTTCTCCCTGCCTGATTCCGTCGGTGGCCGGGATCGCCCGGCCCTGTCTTTCCGCCGCCGGCTGTGGGGCGACGTCGCCGGCCGGACTCGACGGTCGTGGCCGTGGCTCGGTCCATCGTGCCTGTTCCGGCGTGGTCCCGAAACTCGTCGTTCACGAAGTCGGGCTCCGGCCGCGAGGATAGGTACTACTCGTACGTAACTGAACGGAGGGCGGGGTGACCTGCGTGTCACCGGGCCGCGAACCCCGAGCCGGTTGCATCCGGTCGGGCCCCCGTGATCGGATGCCCCATCCGATTTCGCGCGAAGGGTGGCGCCGGCACGCGGAACCGAAGACGATGGACTGCGTGAGCAGCGTGAAAGGGGAACGAGTGGTGACCGCGGCAGATGCCGGTGCGTCCGACATCGCGGCAAAGCTCGGCATCGAGCCGGGCATGATCGTCCAGGAACTCGGGTACGACACCGATATCGACGACCAGGTCAGAGAGGCCGTCGAGGACACGACCGGTGAGGAACTCCTCGACGAGGACGCCCAGGAGGTCATCGACGTCGTCCTCCTGTGGTTCCGCGACGGGGACGGCGACCTGATCGACACCCTGGTCGACGCCCGAACGCCCCTCTCGGACGAGGGCTTCGTGTGGGTCCTGACACCCAAGACCGGCCGTGACGGCCACATCCAGCCCTCCGAGATCGCCGAGGCGGCCCCGACCGCCGGGCTGTCGCAGACGTCCAACGCGACGCTCGGGGACGACTGGGTGGGGTCGAAGCTCGTGCCGCCGAAGCAGGGGAAGGGCAAGCGCTGAGCCCAGTCGTCGAGGGCACGGCCGCCCCGGACTTCGAGCTCCCCGACCAGAACCGACAGCCGGTCTCGCTGGCCTCGGTGCTCGGGTCGGGGCGCTCGGCTCTGCTGGTCTTCTACCCGTTCGCGTTCTCCGGGATCTGCGGCGGGGAACTGGTGGCCGTCCAGGCGTCGCTCCCGGAGTTCCAGAACGACGCCACCCAGGTGCTGGCGATCTCCTGCGACCCGACCTTCGCGCTCGGGGCCTGGGCCTCGTCCGCGGGGTTCGGGTTCCCGCTGCTGTCGGACTTCTGGCCGCACGGGGCCGTGGCGTCGGCCTACGGGGTGTTCGACACCGCGAAGGGGATGGCGCTGCGGGGGACGTTCCTGGTCCGCCCCGACGGCACCGTGTCGTTCGCCGAGGTGAACGGGCCGGGGGAGCCACGGGACCAGGACGGGTGGCGTCGGGCCCTCGGGGCCGTGTGAAGATGTCCGTCCCGGGCGCGTAGCTCAGCGGGAGAGCACTCGGTTTACACCCGAGCGGTCGCAGGTTCGAACCCTGCCGCGCCCACGCATCTGACCAGGGGTTCCATCCCCGGCAAGATCACTCACCAGGCCGCGTGACACGTTTCGTGACACGAAGGTCTCGTATCCTCGGCCCATGACACGGGCGAAGGCCGGTCGCCGGAGGCAGCGCGGGACGATCGACAGCCTCCCGAGCGGTGCCCTGCGTGTCCGCGTGTACGGCGGCCAGGACCCGGTCTCGGGGAAGCGGAACACCCTCGTCGAGGTGATCGAGCCCGGCCGCGGCAGGAGGCCCGCGCTGAGGCCGCGCGGACGCGGCTCCTCAACGCCGTCGACGAGCAGCGCAGCCCGCGGACGAGCGCGACGCTGGACCAGCTGCTCGACCGGTACCTGGAGACCCTCGACGTCGGCGCGACCACGCACCGCGCCTACACCCGGTACCTGGAGCTGCACGTCCGCCCGTTCCTCGGTCGGACGAAGGCCGGCGCCGTCGGCGCGGAGGCCCTCGACTCGCTCTACGCCGAGCTGCGTCGCTGCCGGGACCACTGCTCGGGATCGGCGAAGCGCGTCGACCACCGGACACCGCGCGAGCACGAGTGCGACGACCGGTGCCGTCCGCACCGCTGTCGCCCGCTCGCGCCGGCCACCATCCGGCACATCCACTTCGTGCTCAACGGCGCGTACTCGCGGGGTGTGCGGTGGCGGTGGGTGTCGGTGAACCCGGTCGAGTTCGTCTCGCCTCCCGCGAAGCCGCCGCCGGACCCGCAGCCGCCGTCCGCGGCGGAGGCGGCGCGGCTGCTGAACGAAGCGTGGCGGGACCTGGACTGGGGCGCCCTGGTCTGGCTGTTCATGACCACCGGCGCCCGCCGTGGCGAGCTGTGCGCGCTGCGCTGGTCGAACGTCGACCTGGAATCCGGGACGTTGACGATCCGTCGGGCGATCGCCCAGGACGGGCGGGCGTTGCAGGAGAAGGACACCAAGACCCACCAGCAACGGCGCCTCGCGCTGGACGCCGAGACGGTCGAGGTGCTGCGCGACCACCGGGAGCGGTGCGAGGAGCGGGCCCGGGCGCTCGGGGTCGAGCTGAGGCCGGAGGCGTTCGTGTTCTCGCTGGCCCCGGATGGCTTGGCGAGTCTGGTGCCGGGGTCGGTGACGCAGCGGTACTCGCGGATGGCGGCGCGGCTCGGGCTGGACACGCACCTGCACAACCTGCGGCACTACTCGGCGACCGAGCTGATCGCGGCGGGGGTGGACGTGCGGACGGTCGCGGGGCGGCTGGGACATTCCGGGGGTGGGGTGACGACGCTGCGGGTGTACGCGGCGTGGGTGACGGAGGCGGACCAGCGGGCGGCGACCGGGCTCGGGTCGCGGATGCCGGAGCGGCCGGCGGGGTCGGAGATGGAGCGGGTGCGGCGGGATCCGCGGTCGGCTCGGGAGCGGCTGGCGGTCGAGCTGTTGGAGCGGATCGAGTCCGGGGTCGTGCCGGTAGGTGGACATCTGCCGGGGGTCAAGGTGCTGGCTGCCGAGCAGGGGCTCGCGCCGAGCACGGTGCACCGGGCGTTCGAGCTGTTGCGGGAGTGGGGTGTGCTCGTCGGGGCGGCGGGGGAGCGGCCAACGGTATTCGCGCCGTCGGCCGTCGTGGATCGCCCGGTCGAGACGGCCTCGATGGAGCCCGTGGAGCGGGAGCCTGCACGTCCGGCGTCCGCGGCCGAGCAGGCCGCGAGCTACTTCACCGTCGTCGTCCGGGGGCCGGGCGGGCGTCGGTACCCGGCCCGGGTCGTGACGGGCAGTCTCACCGACCCAGAGACCTTCCGGGCCCATCTGCTCGGTATCGCGCGGATGGAGGACCCGGAGATCGCGGGTGACGGAGACGCGTGGATCGGGGACTACGAGATCGAGGTCGTTCCCCTCGCGTCCCCGAACCAGGCTCCGATGGTCTTCCGCTGGTAGACCATCTCGCCTGAACCTCTGATCGGGAACAGTAGCCCGGGGCCCGGGTCAAGTCCGCTGGCGCGGTGTCCTCCACGGCTCTGGGGCCCGCGGCCGATACCCTCGGCGGAACTGTCGCCGAGCTGTGGAGAGTCGTTGCCGTGGCCCCTCGTGGGACCTCCCACCGCATCGCGGAGGATCTCCGCCATCGCATTCGCGACGGCGCCTTGGTGCCCGGCTCGCTCCTGCCCTCCGAGGCGCAGCTCTGCGAGCAGTACGACGTAGCTCGCGGGACAGCGCGCGCCGCCCTCGCGGTTCTCGTGGATGAAGGCGTGGTCGAGGTCGTCCCGGGCGTCGGCCGCCGGGTCGCCGGAGGCGACGGAGCGGACCGGACCACGGCCTACGGCCGCATCGCCGCAGACCTCACCGAGCAGATCCGCGCCGGAACGCTGGCGCCTGACGCGCCGCTGCCGAGCGAGGCGACGGTGATGGAGCAGTACGGCGTCTCCCGGAACACAGCGCGGCGGGCGTTCAAGGTGCTCGCGGACTCCGGGGTCGTCGTCGTGCGGCACGGAGTCGGTGCCTTCGTGCGATCGGCTGAGTCCTGATTCGGAGCGCTACGGTCGCTCTATGACGAGCCCGGAGGGCGTCTCGCCGGACATCTGGCATGTGCACGGCGAGCGCGTGATCTACGACAACGAGTGGGTCACCGTCGGCCTGGCCGACATCTCCCAGCCGTCGGGCGAGCGTTTTGAGCACCACACGGTCACGCTCCCCGCGGCCGCCATGACCGTGGTCTTGGACGATGACGGCCGCAACGTCCTGCTGTCCTGGCGCCACCGCTTCGTGCCGAACCTGTGGAACTGGGAACTCCCCGGTGGTCTGCTCGACGACGGCGAGTCGCCTGCCGAGACCGCGGCCCGGGAAGTCGAGGAGGAGACCGGTTACCGGCCCCGGACGGTTGAGCACCTGGTGACCTTCGAGCCGATGGCCGGGACCGTCCGCAGTGCGCATCACGTGTTCCTCGCGCGCGGTGCCGAGCGGGTCGCCGATCCGACCGAGCTCAACGAGGGCACGTTCCGGTGGGTGCCTCTTGCCGACGTCCCGAACCTGATCGCGACCGGGAAGGTCGGGAACTCCGGAGCCTTGGTCGGGCTGCTGCATGTCTTGGCGCTGTCCGGCCCGGCGGCATCGTCCCGGTAACGACCGCTTGTTCGCCGCGACCTCACGCGGAGATCCTGCGAACGATGAACGTCGATGTGTGGGTCGGCGTCGGGCTCATCCGAGAAGTTGCACGATGGCGACGACAACGCCCACAACGATCGCGACGACTCCGATCGCGATCGGGGCCAACAGGGTTGTCGCTGGATTCGTGCTGCGGGTTTGGACCATGCGGGTGCGGCTAGGGTTCTTCGGGTCGTAGGTGAGCCGGACCTCGTCACCGACGATCGGGAGCCTGTCCTCGGGTAAGACGTCGAAGTGGGTGAGGCAGTCACGACCGTCGAAGGTGGTGAACCGAACCTGCATCTCGGATGGCTCCGAGGGTGTTCGGAGCAGGTCAGCCCGCGTGACCATCCCGGCCACTCTCACACCGGACCGTTCGAGCCGCGCGACTTTCCGCCATGTCAGTGCTGGAAAAAGAGCGAACAGTGCTCCGCCGAGAATCAACACGAGTGCGGAGACGTTCATGGATGAAAGTTCCTGCACGACACTGACCCTTCTGCTGTAGTCGGCCGCGTTCTGCGACCTTCAACCCCATGAGTGACCGAAACTCCCGCGGGACGGAATCATGCACCGACGACGCGCGTACCGAGTAGCTCGCGGATCCGGCGGCGCTGTCGTTCGGATCCGGTCCGGCCGGCCAGGCGACCGGCGCGTTCCGCCTGAGCTCGTGACTCGGCGACCTCCCCGCGCGCCCGCAGCGCCAGCGCGAGGTCGACGCGCAGGCTGACCTCCGCGCGGCCGTACTGGCCGTCCGGCATCGCGGCCAGGGCGGTGCTCAGGTCGTCGATCGCGGACGTCTCGCCGAGGCGGGCGAGGCAGTGTCCGCGCCACCGGGCGAGGTGCCCGGCGTCGAGCATCAGGTAGGGCAGGGCGTGCTCCGGCTGCGTCGGAAGGGCCGCCGCCGCGGCATCGAGCGCCCGGAGGGCGGCGTCCCGGTCGCCGAGGGCGGCGAGCGCTTCGCCCTGGGCTGCGTGCAGCCAGGCCAGTAGCTCGCGCGGGACCGGGCCGCTGGCGATGGCGTGGGCCGAGGCGATCAGGTCGAGGGCGTCCGCGGCCCGTCCGGCGTCGAGCAGGATGAACGCCTGCTGCGCCCGCGCGTACCCGAGTCCGGCCGGCTGCCCGCTCTCGCGTGCCGCTGCGGTGGCGACCTCGTGCAGCCGCCACGCCTCCGGAAGTCGGCCCATGTCGAGGGCCTGCCATCCGGCGAGCGCCGCGGCCTGGCCGAGTTCGTCGGCGGCTTGCTCGCGCGCCGTCCCTGGCAGGGCGTTGCGGACGAGGCTCTCCACGGTCTCGACGTGCGCGACGGCCTGGCCGTGCACCGTCACCCCGCCGAGCCGGCGGTCCAAGAGCCGGATGGTCTGCGTCTGTGATCGCAGGAGGTCGACCAGGCCGGGGTCGAGGCGGGTGAACTCCGGAAGCTCCAGCGGCTCGGTGACCGGCGCCGCGGCGGTCTGCTCCGGGGACGGTGGCTCGGCGAGGCCCAGCTCGACGTCGGAGCACCGGTACACCTCGCACAGCAGCTCGCGGTAGAAGTCGCCCACGACGCCGCCCTGGTTCTCCCAGACGGCGATGCGACGCGCGAGGCTCTCGTCCTTCGGGAGCTGCTCGCCCCGCCTGGCAGCCGCGGCCCGCAGCTCGTGCAGCAGCCGAGCCTTCTTCCAGCCGCGCTCCTCGCGGACCCGCGCGAGCCGGTTGCCCATCGACGCCCCCTCGTCCCGAGATCAACGGTGACCCGCTGAGCTGGGGAAATCAACCCTGACGCGGATGGTCGCATCACCTCACGTCACCCCACGTCATCTCCCGACAACACCGTTCACGACTGCAATCTCAGATCACGGAAGGCCACGGCGATTGACTCCGATCGCCACTCGTGCCTTACTTGTTCAGTACATGTGCCTAACATGTACAGATTGGGGTCGTGATGGGTGATCTCCGAGGGACGGAGACGGTGCCGGTGGCGCCGAGGTTCTACAGCGTGGCGAAGGTCGCGGAGCTGCTCGGGATGTCGCCGATGACGGTGTACCGGGCGATCGCGGCGGGCGAGTTCCCGGCGGTCCGGATCCGCGGACGGCTGATCGTCCCGGCGAAGGCGATCGAGGCGATCGCGGATCTCGCGATCGCCGAGCAGACCGTTGTCGACGCCTCTGGATGGGTGCCGGTGCAGCACGGGAGCGCGGGCTGATGGGCAGCGTCGGGGTGCTGATCCTGTTCATGGTGCTCGGCGCGGTGATCTGCGCGAAGGCACGGGTCGCGATGGGTGCGGTCGTCTTCTCCCTGATCGCGTTGGTGCTGTTCATCGCCACACCGGTCGGGGCCGGGCTGCCGGACGCGATCTCGACGTTCGTCTCGGCGTTCGACCAGGCCGCCACGCCCGCTCTGAACGGTGCTGGTGCGTCGAGTGGGAGCGGGCAGTGAGCCCGGCCGCCGGTTCCGGCGGGGGAGACCTCGCCCTCACGGCCGGGCAGGCCGAGACCCGGGAGGACCCGCCTGCGGCGGGGCGGAGGGCCGTCCGGCCCGAGTGTGGCCCGGCCTCCCTCCCCATCAAGGGCACTGCGCGTCGCTACGCGACCGGACTCCGTCCGGCCCTTGACGGCGAGCCTCCGAGGCCGTGCGCGCTGCGCGCAAGGCGGCGGGGCGAGCGCCCGCCACCGGTGGGCCGGACCGACCGACCCTCCTCACCCCTTCCGGAGGCCAGCATGACCGCGATCTTCCTGCCCGGCCCGCCCGTCGTGGACCTGGACGACGACCCCGTCGACCTGGTCGACGTGACCGAGCTGGTGTGCCCGGGCTGCACCGGCCCGGTGACCGACGCCCCGCCCTCGGGGTGGCCCGCCCGCGCCGGCCGCTGCCCGGACTTCTCCCACCCGGACGGGTCGGTGCTGTGCCCGGACTCGCTGGGGCGGGTCCCGGAGCCGGTCGAGGCGGCGTCGCTGCGCTATGGGCTCACCGACGCCGGGGCCGCCGCGGCCGTGGACGAGGCGTGCGGGTGGTCGGCGTGAGCGCCCGTCCGTCGCCGGAGTGGACGGTCCCGGAGCGGGCCGCCGCGCCGGAGGACCTGGATCCGCGTCTGCTGCGTCCGACCGGGCGGACGGACCGGTTGCAGGTGGTGGTCGAGCACTACGTGCCGGGTGCGGGTCGGTGCCCGGGGTGCGGGTGGCCGGTGGGGTGCCGCCTGGAGTGCCCGTCGCGTCAGGTCGCGGTGTGCCTGCTCGACGGTCGGCCGCTGCCGGTCCGGCTGGCGCATCTGGCCGACGTCGTGCCCGGCGCCCGCACCGGGCGCGACAGCGCGGCGGATCGGGACGAGCAGCGGCGGGTCGAGGGCGGGTTGCCGGGGCTGTTCGAGGCCCCAGTCCGGGCTCCGGAGCGGGGGCAGCCGTGAACCACCAGCAGCAGCAGACACGCGAGATGGGACGGCCCGGCGACGGGTTCTTGGCGGAAGCACACCGCCGGGCCGCTCTCACCAACCACATGGAGGTAGGAGAGATGTTCACCGTAGACCCGGACCCCGTACGGGGCGAGGAGCTGGACTGGCGGGCCCGCGCGGCGTGCCGCGTCGTCGACCCGGAGCTGTTCTTCCCGACCGCCGTCAACGGCGCCGCCCTGGCCGCGGCGGAGCGGCGGGCCCTCGCGGTGTGCCGGGAGTGTCCGGTCGTGGCCGACTGCCGGAGCTGGGCGGTTGTCGAGCAGCCGCACGGCATCGCCGGTGGGCTGACCGAGGACGAGCGCCGCCGCGCCCGCCGGGCGATGCCCCGCCGGGCCGGTCGCGCCGAGGTCCCGGCCGTGGTGCCCGGACCGTCGCTGCGCACCGACCGGGCCCCGGTCATCGCCGCGGGCCGCACGGCGCTCACCGCCGGAGCTGACCGTGGGGACATCGCCCGCGTCCTGGGCGTGACCCGCCGGACGGTGGACCGCTGGGCCGCCGCCCTCGCGGTCCCCGCCGGGGGTGGTCGGTGATGAGTGAGATGTTCAGGGTGTCCGAGTCCGGGCAGGCTGCCGGTCGGATCCGGGAGCTGGTCCGCCGGATCGCGGTCGAGGTGTTCGGCACGACCGAGACCGAGGTCCCGATCCCCGGGTTCACGGTGTTCACCGACCGGAAGCTGGATGACCCGCTGGCCGGGGTCCGGGCCGCGCTGCTGATGCGCAGCGTCGCCGAAGGCCAGCTCTACGACTACGCCCGCTCCGCCCGCGCGGCCGGGAAGTCGTGGGACGAGATCGGCGCGGTCCTCGGGCTGCCGACCGGCGGGGTGCCGGTCGGTGAGGCGGCGTTCGACTGGCTCGTGTGCGGCCGGGTCCCCGACCCGGAGCGGGAGGGGATCCGGTCGTTCCGGACGCCGTCGGCGTTCTGGCGCTGCTCGACCTGCGGTGAGCAGGTCACCGACGACGGGCCGTTCGAGTCTCACCCGACCGACAACGAGACCGGTCATGCCGACTCCTGTGCCCGTCACCGGGCCGATCTCGCGGCGTGGGCCGAGCTGACGGGATGGGACGAGTGATGGGCGTCCTGTTCAGCTCCACCAGCCTCGTCCTCGCCGTGTTCGCCGGGGGAGCTCTGTTCGCGTGGTCGCGCGGTGCCCGGGGTCTGGCCGCCGGGCTCGCCGCGGTCGCGCTGCTCCCGGCGGCGACGATCGTCACGGTCCTCTCGTGGCCCGCCCTGGTCGCGGTGGCCGGACTGACCGTGGTGATCGTGTGGCACCGCTGGACCCGCTCGTCGGCGACGGTGTCGCGGTGGGCGTCCCGGTCTCGCCGCAAGGTTGGGGTCGCGTCCAGCCTGGACATCGTCCGGCACGCCGGGACGCTCGCGGTCCGGCGACGCACCGGCACTGTCCGCCCCTCGCTGGCCGGGCTGCCCCAGCTCCAGCGGTGGCGGCTCGCCACGACCGAGGCGGCGGTCGAGCTGTGCCGTACCGGCGCGTTGCGGGTGTGGGCGCTGGTCGAGGACGTCGTGATCGTCGTCGGCGGCCCCCGCACCGGGAAGACCGGCTGGCTGGCCGGGCGCGTCCTCGACGCCCCCGGCGCGGCCCTGGTGACCTCGACCCGCACCGACCTTCTGGACCTGTGCGCGCCGATCCGGCGCCAGTCCCGGGGTGAGGTGTTCGTGTTCAACCCCGCCGGGCTCGGCGACCGGACCTCGACGATCACGTTCGACCCGCTGACCGGCTGCACGGATCCGGTGACGGCGACGGAGCGGGCGACCGACATGTTGGCCGCGGTCGCGTCGGGTTCGGGTGGGGATCGGGAGTTCTGGGACGGTCAGGCCCGCCGCGTCCTGGCCGCGCTGCTGCACGCCGCCGCGCTCGGCGACCGTCGGATGGCCGACGTGCTCGGGTGGGTTGCCGATCCCGACGCTGCCGGCCGCGAGGTCCCGGCCCTGCTGCGCCGCTCGGGGGTGACCGCGTTCGAGCAGGACGCCATGCAGTTCATCACCACCAACGAACGCACCCGCTCCTCGATCACCTCCTCGGTGATGCCCGCGCTCGGGTGGCTCACGCACCCGGCCGCGGCCGCGGCGGCCGAGCCGGGCGCAGGGTTTGACGTCGCCCGCCTGCTGGACGGGCGGGCGACGGTGTTCCTGCTCGGCGCCGAGGAGGCCCAGACCGCGCCGCTGGTGTGTGCGCTGACCGGGCACATCGCCCGGGAGGCCCGTCGTCTCGCTGCCGGGCAACCGGCGGGGCGGCTGGACCCGCCGCTCGGGCTGTTCCTCGACGAGGCCGCGCTCATCTCCCCGGTCCCGCTGGAGTCGTGGACAGCGGACATGGGTGGTCGTGGGGTGACGATCGTGTGCGCGTTCCAGTCCCGCGCCCAGCTCCTCGCCCGGTGGGGTGAGCACAAGGCCGCGACGATCCTGAACAACACCGCCGCGGTGATGATCTTCGGTGGCACGAGGGATAAGGCGGACCTGGAGTTCTGGTCCACCCTCGCCGGGGAGCGCGACGAGAAGGTCGCCACCACCGACGAGCACGGCCGCGTCGCCTCCCGGTCGGTGCGCAAGGTGCCGGTGCTCGCTCCGGCCCAGATCGCGAACCTGCCTGCCGGGCGAGTCGTGGTCATCCGGCGCGGGATCGCCCCGGTGATCGGCCGGGCTCGCATGGCTTGGAAGCGGCCCGACGTCCGCCGCCGCGCTCGCCTGATGGCCCGGATCGAGGCCGAGTCCCGCCGCCACCGCCGCAACGAGACGGTCCGGGTGTGGGCCGATGCCCAGCTCGAACGCGCTCTGGTGGTGCTCGCCGCGCGCTGGCCGGAGCGGTTCGGGGAGGCGTTGAAGCGGGTGCGGTCGTCGAACCGAATGTTCGCCGAGCTGCGCGCCATCCGCCGCGGCGACGACGTCGACCAAGCCGCCGAGGCGACCGCGCTGCACGAACCGTCTCCCGGCGACGGCACCGGCGAGACGGCGGGCCCGGCCGGGCCAGCCGACAGCTCGGGTGACGGGCGGTGGCAGCGATGAACGACCGCTACGAGCTGTGGACCCCGGCCCAGGCCGTCGACCGCCTCGTCGCCGAGCTGCCCGGCGGGCGGGCCGACGCCGAGCAGATCGTCGCCTCCTACCTGCGCGACGCCACCGGCGTGCACGGCCGGCCGTCGTCGGGGTGGCGGCTCGACGAGTTCGATCTCGACGACGCCCGCGCCCGCTTCGGCTGGGTCGACTTCGCGGGCGGGGAGACGGTCGCCGCCGCCCGGGCCCGCGCGGACGCGGCCGCCATCGCCGCGTTGCGCCAGGCGCGGGGCACGTCGGCGATCACCGAGCGGGCCCGCCTGGAAGGGCTGCACTCCGATGCGGAGATGTGGGGCTACCGCGCTCACCAGGTCGGCCTCGACGAGCTGACCAACACCACCGCCTGTGACCCGCAATCCCGGCTCGTGACGGTCGCCCGGGAAGGGCGGGAGCGGTCGCACCGCGAGGCCACCGCCTCGCACGACGCCCGGGCCCTGGCCGCCGAAGCCGCGGCCGCCGCAGCAGGAGCCGCGGCCCGCTGTGGACACCCCGCCCGCGAGCACGAGCGGCCAGACCACGACCAGCACGAGGACGAGGAGGGGGACCCGATGACCACCCCGAACGACGATCAGCGCGACCACACCCCGGACCGGCCGCTCTCTCTCGGACACGGCGGACGGCGGGCCCGGTTGTTCAGCGACGACGACCCGGCGATGCGGGCGCTGCGCGAGGAGATGGAGACCGCCGCAGTCCGGGACGCGGTCGAGGATGAGCGTGGCGACCGCGAGCGGATTCTCGACGAGGGGCCCGGGTCGTTCGTGGGCGGGCTGTGGTTCGCCCCGGATGAGTCGGCCGCGGGCGGAGTCCGTGCACTGACCGAGGCCGAGGTGCGCCGGTTCTCCGACCTGGTGCGCACCTCGCAGGCCGAGGCGGTCGCCGAGCAGATCGACGCTGCTCAGGGCGGCGCCCCGGGCTCGGCCACGTCGACCGATGCCGACTCCGACGGGGTGGGGTGGGAGCGGTGACCGCGCCCTCGCACCCGGCCCACCCCGACCCGTCGTCGTCCGACGGTGGGGCGCTGGCCCGGCTCGCCGGGCAGGTCGACACGCTGCGCCGCCAGGTCGCCGAGCTGGAGCCGATCCCGGACCAGGTCGGGGAGCTGGGCCGGCTCGTCGGGCAGCTCTCCGAGGCCCTGGCCGCGGTGACCGCACGCCGGCGGATCCCGGCCGCGCCGTCGTGGCTGATGGCCCCGGGCGACACCGCCGAGACGCGGCGGCTGCTCGACGAGCTGTGCGCCTGGGCCCAAGCGGTGTTCCTGCGCTACCCCGACGCGGCGAAGGTGCTGCCCGAGTGCTGGCTGTTCCACCCCGACGTCGTCGAGGAGCTGCTCTGGCTCATGCACGCCTGGCTCGCCGCCTACCAGGGCCCGGCGGCGTCGGTCGGCGCGGCGGGGGACTGGCACGACCGCCAGCGCCCCGGGGTGGTCAACCGGCTCCGCAAGGAGGCGGGGTCGTGTTCGGTCGAGCGCCACCAGACCCGCCCCGGCTGGAGCGCCCCCGCGGGTGCGCCGGTGGCGGTGCCGGGCGCCGGGCATGTCGAGCTGATCGCGCGGTGGTGGGCCAGTGGCCGCGACACCGCCGCACCCGAGCCCACCGCTGTTGATGGTGGGGGTGGGCGGTGAGCGGTCCGGGGTACTGGGCGCGGCTACGCGCAGCACACGCCGCGATGCGGGAGGTCGCCCGCGCCCACGAGGAGACCTGCCGCGAAAACGACCGCATGCGGCAGGAGGTGGGTGATCCGCGGGGTGACCGGGAGGCGTTGGCCGCTGCGGCCCGCGACATCGAGGTGGGCCACGCCCGTTCCCGTGAGCTGTATGGCCTGGTCGTCGAAGCGACGCAGGGAATCCGGGAGGCGATGTGGGGCCGGCGGGTCGACAGCGCCGCGCTGGTGGAACGCGCCGGCCTGATCCGGGCCGACCCGTTCGATGACATCGCGGTCCCCGACTGGTTCGAGTACTCCCAGCGGACCGACGCCCCGCCCGCCGAGCGAGCGGTGCTCGACGAGCGCCCTGCCGCAGTCGCCGACGACACCAGCACGGCGGTGGACGGCGACACGGCTGTGGAGGGCACGGTCACTGACGAGGCCCGGCCGTCGGCGGTGGCGGGCCGTGACGCCCACGGCTGGGTGCTGGCCGACTGGCCCGAGCACCAGGATGCGCACCGGATCCGCGACCCCGATCTCGACGCCCTGGCCCAGACCCTGGACGAGATCACCGCGGGCGAGCGGGAGCGCTGGGAAGCCGAGTTCGACGAGGCCGACGATCTCGATTTCATCGTCACCGACGTCCATGACGACCACTACCGCGACCGTGAGAGCGACTACCCCGTCGACGACGACGGCGACGGCGAGCACGACCAGGACAGCGCCGAGGACACCCCGGGCGACGACCCGGACGAGCCCCCGCCACCGGCCGCAGACAGCGACGCGGGTGTCGACGTCGACATCGATGTCGACGATGTCGGTGGGGAGGTGCCTGACCCGTTAGAGCAGGCCCGGCGTGCGTTGGCCGAGGTCCGGCTGGACCTGATCGAGGAAGCCGAGCAGGACGACGACTGCGGTGGGTGTGGGCCGTGGCGTGACAGCGCGACCGAGGACGGGGAGGACGACCAGCGATGAGCACCCAGACCCCCACTCGTCCGCGGCTCGTGGTGTGGCTGCCCGGTCTGGCCGTCGCGATCGGTGCGGCGGTGGCGACCGCGCACGGCCTGTTCGAGGTCGCCGTCGCCGCGCGGGTCCCGGTCGCGGTGGCGTGGATCTACCCGCTGATCACCGACGGCCTCGCGCTGGTCGCCTACACCGCGACCGCCCGCCTACGAGGTGGCGCGGCCCGCTACGCCTGGTCGGTGGTGATCGTCGCCGCCGGGCTCTCAGGGCTGGCGCAGGCGATGTTCCTCGCCGGGCCAGCCCCGGCACCCGGAGCCCCGCCGGTTGAGGCGGATGCGGTGTTGCGGTTCGGCGTTGGGGCCTGGCCCGCGATCGCCGCCGCCGTCGTCGCGCACCTGCTCTACCTCCTCGCCGACACCCAGCCCACGGACGCCCCGACCGTTGAGCCGGCCCGCGAGCAGCCCGAGCCCGGTGAGGTGCCCGGCGAGCGTGTCCAGGCGACGATCACCGTCCCGCCGTCTGGTGGGACATCGGTGGAACGCCCGGACACGCTGGGTCGCGGCCCGGATGTCCCGCCCGCATTGGACGGGCCGGTGATCCCGGGCCCGCCGCGGCCGGTGTCCCACCCCGGACCCCGCCCGGCGGTTCGCCCCGAGCCCGGGACCGGTGCGAGCGCGCAGGACCGCGCCCGCACCGCCGCCCAGACCCACCGGCAGCGCCACGGCGCCCTCCCCACGGTCCGCGAGCTGCAGGAGATGGCCGACGTCGGCCGCGGCACCGCCGCCCGAGCGCTCCAGCAACTCCGCGACACCCCGCAGCAGGCCCCGAACGCCCTGCACCTCGTCCCCGACGAGCCCCAGAACAGGACCCACCAGTGAGCACCAGCAGCCAGAGCACCACCGCGACCGAGCACACCATCAGAGCCGAGAGCGAGTACCCCGAACAGAGCAACAAGACCCCAAGATCAAAGCCATCACACCCTTGCATCACGATCCGCGGGGCCGGGCCGGCCTCCGGCCTCCCGGCAACCCCCACCCCCGCCGCGCAGCACTGCGCGGACCGCCCCGTGGCCGTCGCGAGGTGGTCGCGGTGCTGAGGATCGTCAACGGCTACAGCCCGGAGTACCTGTTGAAGGAGGTCGCCACCGGGCGGGAGAACTACTACACCGGGGCGGTCGCCGAGGGCGAGCCGCCGGGGCGCTGGTGGGGCGCCGGGGCGGAGAAGCTCGGCCTGCACGGCCTGGTCGAGGCCCAGGACATGCGCGCGGTCTACGAACGGTTCCTCGACCCCCGGGACACCGCGTTCGGTGACCCGTCCCAGTGGGACACCGCTGGAACGCTGGGACACACCGGACGCAAGTACCAGTCCGAGGACCAGATCTACGCCGCCGCGCTGGAACACGAGCCGGACGCCTCACCGGAACGCCGCGCCCAGCTCCGGACCGAGGCCGGACAGAAGGCCCGGCACAACGTCGCGTTCTACGACGCCACGTTCTCGGTCCAGAAGTCGGTGACGCTGCTGCACACCGCGTTCGAGGCCCGCGAGGTCGCCGCCCGCCAGGCCGGCGACGAGGACACCGCCGCGGCGTGGGGCGAGTTCCGCCAGGCCGTCGAGGACGCGATCTGGGCCGGGAACAACGCCGCCCTGGAGCTGCTGCAGGACAAGGCCGGCTACACCCGGGTCGGGCACCACGGCGGCGCCGCCGGCCGCTACGCCGACGCCCACGCCTTCACCGTCGCGTCGTTCTTCCAGCACGACTCCCGCGACCGGGACCCGCAGCTGCACATCCACAACACGATCCTCAACCGCGTCGAGGGCCCGGACGGGATCTGGCGCACCGTCGACGGCCGGAGCCTGCACCGCTGGCGCCCGGCCGCCGCCGCGGTCGCCGAGCGCAGGACCGAGGAGCGGATCACGGCGTCGCTCGGACTCGTGATGGCGACCCGCCCGGACGGCAAGGCCCGCGAGGTCGTCGGCGTCTCCGAGCAGGCGATGAGCCTGATCTCGACGCGGCGGCACAAGGTGACCGCGAAGACCGCCGAGCTGGTCGAGGCGTTCGAGCAGCGCTACGGCCACGCCCCGAACGGCTACCAGCTCGAACGCCTCGCCCAGCAGGCCACCCTCGCCACCCGCGCCCGCAAGTCCCACCACGGCGAGACCCGCGGCGACCTGCTGGACCGGGTCGCGGCCCGGATGGACGCCGAGATCGCCGGTGGCCTGGCCGGGATCGCCGACGCCGCCCTGGCCGCCCGCCCCGGCGAGGTCGCGCCGATGCAGTGGTCCCCGGCCGAGGTCGTCTCCGTCGCGCTCGCCGAGGTCCAGAACTCCCGGACCGTGTGGACCCGCCCGGACCTCATCCGCGCGCTGAACAGCGCTCTGCCCGACCACCTCGGGATCAGCGACGGCGGCCAGATCGCGAAGCTGCTCGACATCCTCGCCGACGAGGCCATGACCACCGACCTGACCAGAGTGCAGACCAAGCGCCCCGCGGCCGACGTCCTCCCTGATGAGTACAAGCTCGCCAACGGCGACTCCGCGTTCGAAGCCCCCGGCGCCACTCTCTACGCGACGACCGGGCACGTGCACACCGAGCGGGTCCTCGCCGGGGCCGCAGGCCGTCACGACGGCGAGCGCCTGCCCGACGCCGTGATCGACCGGTTCCTGACCGGCCTGGCCGCCGAGGGCACCCGGCTCGGTGCCGCGCAGGAGGCCGCCGTCCGTGGCGTGCTCGGTTCCGGGGCGCGGGTCGAGACCCTGGTCGGCCCGCCGGGGACGGGGAAGTCGTTCACCGTCGGGATGATGGCCCGGGCCTGGACCGACCCCGACCTGACCGGCGGTGGCCCGGCGCGGCGGGTGTTCGGGCTGGCGACTGCGCAGGCGGCGACGTCGGTGCTGGCCGAGCAGGGTCTGACCGCGCGCAACATCGCCGCGTGGCTCGCCACGCAGGACCGGCTCACCGCCGGCCGCCTGCGTGACGACGCGGATCTGGGGTTCCGGCTGCACGCCGGGGACATCGTGGTGGTGGACGAGTCGGCGATGACCGACACCCCCGCCCTGGCCGCCATCCATCAGCATGTGGACGCGGCGGGGGCGAAGCTGTTACTGGTCGGGGACCCGCGCCAGCTCGCCGCGATCGGCGCCGGCGGCGGCATGGATCTGATCTCGCGGGCGGGCGGGGCGCGCTACGAGCTCAACGAGGCCCGCCGCTTCACCCACGCATGGGAACGCGAGGCATCGCTACGGCTGCGCGAGGGCGACACCACGGTGCTCGACGAGTACCACCGCCACGGCCGTCTGATCGACTGCGGCCCGCGGGATGCGGCCGAGGCGTCGGCGGCGCGGGCGTGGCTGGCCGACACCCTGGCCGGGAAGGCGTCGCTGCTGCTGGTCGACACCAACGACCAGGCCGACCGGCTCTCCTCCGAGTTGCGCGCGCAGCTGGTCGACCTCGGCCTGGTCACCGAGTCCGGGGTGCGGCTGGGCCGCACCGGCGCTTACGCCGGGGTCGGTGACGTCGTGGAGGCCCGTGCGATCGGCCACGACCTTGCCGGGTTCGAGGGCAACATCCGCGCCCCGCACACCCGGGAACGCTTCCGCGTCGTCGGGGTCCGCGATGACGGCGGCCTGGACGTCACCACCGACCTCAGCCGCGACGGCGACGAGGCGGGGGAGCGGATGGTGCTCTCGCCCCGGTTCGTCGCCGACGACCTCGCCCTGGGCTACGCAGGGACCCGCTACTGCGGGCAGGGCGCCACCGTGCAGACCAGCCATTCGGTCGTCACCGACCGCACCGACCACGCCGCCGCCCTGGTCGGCCTGACCCGCGGCACCGACGCCAACACCGCCTACGTCGCGACCGTGACCGAGCTGCCTGACGCCGCGGACGGCAGCGACCGCCACCAGCTGCACCGTTCTCCGAAGGCCGTCCTGACGACCGCACTGGAGCTGGCCGAGCCCGACCGCTCAGCGCTGACCATCGCCGCGGACTCCGCGCAGAGGGCCGAGTCGATCCCCGTCGCGGCCGAGCTGTTCGCCGATGCTGCGCATCAGGCGTCGGTGCGCCGCACGAGTGCGTGGCTGGACCGGCTGACCGATACGGGTGTGCTGACGGCCGAGCAGCGTGACCAGCTCGCCGCCGAGGATGCCTCTACCTCGCTGACCCGCGTGCTGCGTCGGGCCGAGGTCTCCGGCACCGACCCCTACGCCACGCTGCACGCCACAATCACCGGCCAGCCACTCACCGGCGCCCGCAATCTCACCAACGTCATCCACGCCCGTCTACGCGACCGGCAGCGGTTCGAACCCGACGTCGGCACCTGGGCCGATCGGGTCCCGCACCTCGACGACCCGCAGATGACCCGCTACCTCGACCGGCTCGCCGAGCACCTCGACCAGTGCACCGCCGAGCTCGGCGCCGCGGCCGCGGCCGGGCCGCCGAGCTGGGCGACCGAGCTGCTCGGTGAGGTGCCCGACCGGGGCGCGGCCGAGGCCCGCACGGAGTGGGAGCGAAATGCCGGCGCCGTCGCTGCCTGCCGCGCTCTGACCGGCCGCGAGGACACCGACGCGACCGAGGCCGGCCCCGCCGAAGCCCTCGACGTGCTCGGCGACGCACCGAAGCCCGGGATGGTGGAGCACCACGCGGCCTACTGCGCCGGGTGGGAGGCGCTGGGCCGGCCCCGCGCGGACCGGGAGGAGTTCGAGCTGTCCGACGGCGCGCTGAGGATGCGCGTGCGCGCCTACGAGCGTCAGCAGGCGTGGGCGCCCCGTTACGTCGCCAACGAACTCGCCGGGACCCGCCAGGCTGCCGAGCACCACCGCGGCGCCGCCACCCTGCACCGCGCCAAAGCCGACGCAGCCACGGACCCGGCCCGCGCCGCCGAGCTGCACCAGGCCGCCGACGGAGCTGCCGCCCTGGCCGCCGAGCTGGACCGGCGCGCCGGCGAGCTGGAGGAGGTTGAGGCCGCCCGCGGGCGTTGGCTGCTGCGGACCGCCGTCGATCGGGACAAGCACGACCGGGCGGTGATCGCGCTCGCGCACCGCAACAGCGACCGCGACGCTCCCGATGAGCGGGTCACCGCCGACGAGTGGCTTACCGCCCACGACGAGGCCATGCGCGCTGAGGACGAGCACCGCCCGATCACCGAGCACGACCTCGACGACACCGTCGATGAGTCCCATACGCTCGACGACGGCCCGGTCCTGGAGACCGCGGTCCCCGACCTGCGCGAGACCGCCGCGACCCAGCCGCGGGAACGGCACGAGGACGACGTCCGTGTGCCGACCACCGCCGAGTCCGAGGACGCCGTCACCCGCGCCCGTCGGGCCCTTGACGAGATCCAGGCCCAGGAGGTCTACGAGGCCGGCCTCGACACCTCCGAGGCCCGCGACGTCGACCACGCCCGCGACGACCCATACGCCGACGAGGTCGGGGACGGCGAGGACGACTACGCCGACCGCTGGGGCTGACCCGGATCGGTCACGATCGCCTCGACGACAGCCCGCCACAGCGGCCACCGCTGCGGCGGCTCGTCGTCGGGGCGCACCGGCCACGCCATGTGATAGCCGTCGTCCTCGATGTCGAGGTACGCCTCGGCGATCTCCACAGCCGACCACGCCCGCGGGGACCGCCACAGCTCCAAGGCCGCGGCCACCGGCGCCGGTAGCCGGCCGCCCGGGATCCGCTGCGTCGGACCCCACGACGCCGTGACGACCGGACAGCCGTCCGCGCGGGTCCCGGTCTGCACGAGCTCGGCCGGGTTCCACCGCACGACGTGTTCACCGACCCGCGGCACATCGACTACTACGAGCCCCGTCGGTAGCGGCTCGCCGGGGCGCTGCAAGGCGATCTGTAGGTCGGCCTGCTCCCAGGCCAACATCAGCCGCGAGGCGTTCACGAACGACGCGACGAGGCCGAGGGTCTCGACGGCGGTGTGCGCGTCGCTACCCGGGTAGAACGCCCGCGCGCGGACGTAGCCCGCGTACGGCTGGCGCCCCAGGTCGTCGCAGAACATATGCATGGTCGGGGGCGGGACGAACCCGCCCTCGGCCAGCATCGCGTCGGTCGTCGCGACGGCGATGTTCTCCAGCTCGTCCACCAGCTGCTGCTCAGTCAGCTCCATGTCAGCAGAGTCTGCGACAGACCCCCGACAGTTCTCGGGAGATTGAACAACCCCTCCCGGGGAGCATTCACGAACCTTTCCGATCGACTGCAGCTTGGGAATGGCGTCCGCGAGCGGTGCGACGACCGATTTGACGGCGGGAGCCCCGCTCTGACTCAGAAGGGGCAGTCGAACCGCTCACGAAGCCGGTGCCATCCATTCTGCGCGGACGGCGGTATCTGGGAGGCTCTTGACATCGCTTCCTTGATCTCTGCGCGAACCTCGTCGCTTTCCATAGAATCTGCGAGGGGTGCTTTCCAGGATTTCTCGGCGACCTCGTCGAGTGCATCTCCGGGATCGGGCAGCGATGCTGCGATGAGCGCGATCTGCTTGATCGCCCACGCAGTTGTGTGAAACTGTCCCTCTGGATTGAGTAGGAGCCCATTGACCAGACCTACGCGGTAGGACGTGGGCCAGGCGGCGAGATCGTGGGTTTCCGCACAACGTTCGACGCCCTCTTCCTGGACCAGGAACGTGCCTGTCATCGCACGCCGCGCGACGGCCAAGCCGAGTAAGGACTGGTCTGGCGGAGGCAATGCGCCTAGGCGAACAGCGTGCAGCCGCTCTGTCAGCGCTCCCCGGTAGAAGACGGCGCCCCCCAAGTCGCGGATCAAAGCTTCGGGACGACCGAGGATCACGTGCCGCAGGCGGCGTAGAGCCCACCGAGTCCAGAGCATGGCTGAGTCCACGCTCACGAGGGCCAGTTCCTCGGCAACGGATGGCGCGACCGAGCGACCGTGCCCGGTGCCATAGCGGTTTCGCAGGGGTGCGAGTCCCGCACAGATCTTGAGCGCACCCTGTGCGATATCGCGGATGCTTGCGTCTGTCGCCAGGCCCTTGCCTGGTTGCCTGTCAAGCACTGCCTGCGCCCTATTCAGGAGCTTGGGCATATCCTCTTTGCCCGGCGCTGTCTCGCCGCGGGACTCCAAGACGACTTTCGCAGTTGCCTCAACAAGCTCCTTCGCGCAGCCGATGATCAGTGGCAAGTCCTCCTCACGTAATGCTCGATTGAGCCGTTGCAAGGGATCGTCGATCGCTTGCCATGCTGTGTCCTCGAGGCCGTCGGGTCGGTCGAGTCGGAAGGTCTCAACTACGCCAGCCGAGGTGAAATAACGTAGCAGAGACATGAACGGCCGGACCTCCGAACTCTCTTGAGTAGACAGGTATTGTTCAGTCGGCGACAAGTTCGCTCCGGCCGCCTCACGTCGCGAATCGCGGTGCCATCGCTTCCATCTGCTCGATCACGAGCCGAATGGCGTCGGGCTGCTTGTCCGGCGGATACTTGTACTTGACGAGCAGCCGCTTAATCGAGGACCGGAGCTTCGCGCGCACGTCGTCGCGGACCATCCAGTCTGTCTTGATGTCTCGGCGCATTACCGCGACCAACTCGCGCGCGATCTTCGCCAGGACGTCCTCCCCCTGCAACGCGACAGCTGACCCGTTTGTGCTCACCGCGTCGTAGAAGGCCAGTTCATTTTCGGACAGCGGCGGGGTGAAGTCCTGCCCGCGGTTGCTTTCTGCGGCGACCTCTTTTGCCATTTCGATCAGCTCCGCGATGACCTCGGCGGAAGTGAGCTGCTGGTTCGTATACCTGTTCATCAGCTCCTTGATCCGCTCAGAGAAGGCGCGCTGCCGCACAAGGTTATTGCGGGAGACGGCAGCGGACTCTTCGGTGAGCAGGTCTCGCAACGCCTCGATGGCGAGATGCGGGTTGTCCGCCTCCTGCGCCCGGACTGTGAACTCGGGACCGAGATCTGACAGAGATGGCTTCGGTATGCCGGCCGCCTCGTAGATGTCAACGATCTCGCCGGTTGCAGTCGAGGAGGCGACGAGCCCGGCGAGGAGTCGCTGGATCTCCTCGGGAACCGGCTGTCCGGAGGCCTGCCGTTCCTGGGCGTCGAACTTCGCCATCCAGACGCGGACCTCTTCGTAGAACCTCGCCGTCGGGCGCAGGTCCGCGAGAGTTTCGCTGCCGGCCGCCAACGCCCAGGCCCGGGCAAGTTGGTTCGCCAGCTTCCGGAAGCGTTGCCCGAGCGTCTCTTCCCCATCGGTCGGCTGGTTGCGGGGTGTGGCAGGGGAGCGCAGGTAGTTGGTGAGCCCGACCGCCGCCTTGATCCAGCTCTTGGGGTCTCCGTGGAGCTGCTGTCGCCACAGGTAGCCCGAGCAGATCGCGTCGAGCGTCTCGATGAGCGTCCGCGCGAGCGCGGCCGCCTCGTCGACGTCGCGGCCGACCGGGCGCTGTGTCTGGTCGGTCGCGGTGTACTCGGCCAGCGCCGCGTTGAGGTTGTCCGCGAGCGGGGCGTAGGCCACCAGCAGCCCGTCCGGCTTGCCGCGGAAGGTGCGGTTGACGCGCGCGAGGGTCTGCATGAGCAGCGCGCCCTTGAGCGGCCGGTCCAGGTAGAGGGTGTGCAGGGGTGGAGCGTCGAAGCCGGTGAGCATCATGTCCTTGACGATGACCATCTGCAGCTCGTCGTTGGGGTCCTTGAGCCGGGACTGGATCACCTTGGTTTGCGCGTCGCGGCGCACGTGCTTGGCGACCAGGCCGGTGTCGGCCGCGGAGCCGGAGTACACGACCTTGATCGCGCCCGCGTCAGCCGAGTCGGCGTGCCACTCCGGCCGCAGCTTGACGATCTCCTCGTACAGATGAGCGCAGATCTCCCGGGTGCCGCCGACGATGAGCGCCTTGCCGGGCACCGTGATGAACGGCCGCATCGCCGCGGTGCGCTGCTCCCAGTGCGCCACGATGTCAGCGGCCAGCGCCGCGAGTCGCGCCGGTGCCCCGTACACGGCGTTGATCACTGCGACGGACTTCTCGATCCGGGACCGCTCGACGTCGTCCAGGCCGAGAGTCGCCTCGTCCGCGGCCGCGTCGAGCTGGTCCTCGGTCAACTCGCCGGCGAACTGGACGGCGATCAGCCGCGGCTCGAAGTACACCGGCACGGTCGCCCCGTCGGCTACGGCCCGGGTGAGGTCGTAGGTGTCGATGACGGACCCGAACACCTCCTGGGTGTTGCGGTCGGCGAAGGAGATCGGGGTGCCGGTGAAGGCCAGGAACGCCGCGTTCGGCAGCGCATCGCGGATGTGCCGGGCGTAGCCGTCCAGATCGTCGTAGTGACTTCGGTGGGCCTCGTCGACGATGACGATGATGTTGCGACGGTCGGAGAGCTGCGGGTGATCGCGGCCAGCCTGCCGCTCGGCGTCGGTGAGGGAGAACTTCTGCAGCGTGGTGAAGTAGATGCCGCCGGTGGCGCGGTTGGTCAGCTCGTCTCGGAGCTGCCCGCGGGTGGTCACCTTGACCGGAGTCTCGGCGAGCAGCCGTGAGCGGGCGAAGGTCTCGAAGAGCTGGCTGTCCAGCTCGGTGCGGTCGGTCACCACGACGAGTGTCGGGTTCTTCAGCTTCGGCTGGGTGCTGACCAGATGGCCGTAGAGCTCCATCTCCATGGACTTGCCCGAGCCCTGGGTGTGCCAGACGACGCCGGCCTTGCCGTTGCTCTCCGCCGCCTCGACGGTGGATCCGACAGCCTTGGTGACCGCGAAGTACTGGTGCGGTTTGGCGATCCGCTTCGCGTAGCCGTCCGCACCCTCGTCGAAGGCGACGAAGTTGCGCTGCAACTGCAGGAAGCGTTCCTGGTTGAACAGCCCGTCGATCAGGCACTCCAGCTCGACGTCCACGCTGAGGTCGGCGGCGTCGCTGCCAAGTCGGACCGGCTCGCCGTCGTCGTCGACGTTCCACGGCGAGTAGTGATTGAGCGGGGTGAACGGAGTGCCGTACCGCGCGGTGATGCCGTCGCTGATTGCGGTGAGCACGCAGAACCGGAACGCCATACCGAACTCGCGCAGGTACGTCCGGAGCTGCGCGTGCGCCGACGCGATGTCAGCCTGCTCGGACCCGGCCTTCTTCAGCTCGAAGATCGCCACCGGCAGACCGTTGCAGTACGCGACGATGTCGAAGCGCCGTTCGACCTCGGCCGAGCGGATGGTCACCTGGTTGACGGCCAGGTACTCGTTGTCCTCGACCCGGTGCCCGATCAGCGAGATCGTCGGGTTCTGCTCTATGCCATCGGTGTCGACGTAGGAGATTCCGCGGTAGCCGTGCACGAGGATCTCGTGCAGCCGGGCGTTCTCCGCGATCGCGTCCTGTGACTTCGGGGCCACGATCTCCGCCAGCGCCTGCTCCAGGTACTCGGCCGGAACCAGCGGATTCAGCCGCCGCATCGCCGCCAGCAGTCGCCCACGCAGCACGATGTCGGCCCAGGAGTCCCGGCCCCCCTCCGCCCCCGGCGCGACCGCCGCGCCGGCCACCGGTTCCCACCCGTGCTCGGCAAGCCGGTCGAGCGCGATCGTCTCCCACTCTGCCTCGCTGACCATCACACGTCCTCCTGCTCGGACGCGACTGTCTCGCCAGTCGCGACATGCCTCGCTTCGCCACTCTCATTGCGTTCCGCCAATTCGTTGGCGATTCCGTAGGGAACGTGTACGCCAGCGATGAACTCAGTCGTTCCGTCGAGGTGGGCGGTCTGATCGTCGAAGAAGATGTGTGGCTTCATGACTTTCAGAATGCGAGCTTTTTCGATGCCGCCAAGAGAGAAGGCGTCGTTGACGTTGACGCCCCAATCTCGAAGCGAGTGTACCGCTCGTTCATGTGCTGGCGCGTTCCGTGCGGTCACCAGTGCGATCCGCAGTCGCTGAACGTAGGTTGGATCGCTGGCGCGCCGATTTTCCTCGATCTGCTGGACCCGGTTCAGGTCCGCGAGAAGGTGCTTGAGGGGCCCAGGGGTGAGCGGGTCATCTTTATGGGTCGACTCGTGCTCGAAGTAGTTGAGAATGTTTCCGCTCGATCGGAAGACTCGCTCGGCTTCGTCGCTCGCCAGGACGCCATCGAAGTCGAAGGCGATTACGAGGCTTTGATCGGTGTCATCGTATTTCGCCGCAGAGGGTAGAACGTGACCGGCCGGGAAGCCTGCCCGGATCGCCGCCTCGACGTCTGGGCGATTCCCTGACAAGAACAACGACATGCTGAGTGCCTCGATGTACGCATACGGCGCTCGGCCCTGCGTGAAGACGGATCGTGTTATCGGCAGGTCGTGGTGTTCGATCGAGCGCATGACACGCAGGCCAGTGTTCGGATCGTTGCGAGAAAGGACGATCACCTCGACAAGGGGGTCCTCAGGTCGCAGGTCATTCAGCTGAAGTAGCCGCGTGATGAACGGAAACGCGACACCCGGCTGCAGTATGTCACCTAGGTGCTTATCCTGATATTCGCGATACGCGATCTCGCCGTGGGCCTGGAAGAACTCATCCGACTCCGCAAGGTTGAACAATGCACTTGAGGAAACTCCCACGACTAGGCGCTCGTCCAGGTCATACGGCATGTCGGCCCACCGTTATTTTGTTCGGAATTGCTCGAACGCGGAGTCGCCCCGACATCATAAGTGGCAGGAGTTCGTCTCGTGTTGAAGCGAGGCG
The DNA here is from genome assembly GCF_040105315.1 of Pseudonocardia tropica. Classification (NCBI taxonomy): domain Bacteria; kingdom Bacillati; phylum Actinomycetota; class Actinomycetes; order Pseudonocardiales; family Pseudonocardiaceae; genus Pseudonocardia; species Pseudonocardia tropica. The sequence continues at coordinate 71,129 of NZ_JBEDNP010000014.1, read as the reverse complement.
TTCATTCTCCTGGACGAGGCTTGCCGTCAGAGCGTGTAGTGGGCCGACGGCTTCATTAAAGCTCCGAACCGTGTCGTCGTCCGGTAGGCGAACCGGTAACGACTTGAATCGGCCACGGGGAAGCTCAAGGAACGTCGCGCCGTTGGCGTAGGCCAGGAAGTCGGCGACCCGCGAACGCATCTCGTGGAACAGCCACCACTGAAAGGCTGAGATCTTGGCATTTACCACGATGAAGCCTTGATTCACTGCGGTTGGCCCCTGCGCCATCGCGAATGCCCCAATGGTTGCGCGCGACGTCATCAAAATGGAGCCTTCTGGATAAAGGGCCGACGAACAAGCCGACAGGCCCGCTTCGGTGATTGTGCGGGCGGTTTTGCTCAAGTAAGGAGCAGGGAGCGCTGTAACGTCGGTCGGAGTCGCCCAGAGGATGTCGCCCCCCCAATACTCTTCGACCGATGTCTTAGGCGTTCCGCCGCCTCCAACCTCAGCGACATCGTCAAAGTTCTGGTCAGCAGGCTCCAGGCTGCTAGCAGATCGGCTGAAGATCGAGCAGGCAAGCTCGTCAGCTAGCCTGATCTGGCGGTCGTTGGCCGCGATCTTCTCGTCGAGGGCCCCCAGCACCTCCGCGATCGCCTCCTGCTCTTGCAGGTCTGGGAGCATCAGCACCAGCGACTGCGCCGACCTGACGTTGAAGTGTTGTTGGACTGCGCCAACCAAGTGGGCAGCGATGTGCGTATCGGTGACCCAGTTTAAGTAGTAGCTCAGCCATCGGGAGTTAAGATTCGGTCCTGGGCGCGTGATCACAAGGTCCGAGCAGTTCGCTTCGGGTAACTCGGCCGGCACAACAGCGGATTGGCCGGGCTTGCCCGTCCGAACTGTGACAACGTCCCCTGGCTGTAATGCAGATTTTGCCAGCCGGCGATGGAACTCGGGCCGTATGAACTTCACGTCAGTCATGTCAATGCGGTGCGGGCGGACATTGAGCGACCGCAGGAAGGGGACACCGGTATCCCGGTATTCGGACGCCATCGGCCCCACAAACCCGACGGTGACATCAGCGGCCACTTCGCCGAGCCGTACTTTGCGCCATTCATCCACCGAGTCGCTCCAACTGCTCACGCACGACCTTCTCCAGCCGCGCCGACTCATCGAAGGCGGTGAGCAGTTCCTTGCTGAGTCGTTCGATCTTGGCTTCTAGCGGCTCGCCATCGTCCGCGACCTCGGCGGATCCGACGTACCGACCGGGCGTCAGCGCGTAGTCCGCGGCCTTGATCTCGTCCAGCGTGGCCGACCTGCAGAACCCCGGCACGTCCTCGTACCTCACACCCTTTGCCGCAGCCGACGGGGAGCCGCGCCAGGCATGGTAGGTGTCGCCGATTCGGACGATCTCCTCGTCGGTGAGCGCGCGCTCGGCGCGGTCCACCATGTAGCCGAGCTCGCGGGCGTCGATGAATAGCACCTGGCCGGAGCGGTCGGTCGAACCCTGCTTGCCGGCGCCCTTGCCCTTCGCGAGGAACCACAGGCAGACCGGGATGCCGGTACTGCGGAACAATTGGGTCGGTAGCGCGACCATGCAGGCGACCAGGTCGGCCCTGACGATCTCGGCGCGGATGTGGCCCTCTCCGTTGGAGTTCGACGACATCGAGCCGTTGGCCATCACGACGCCGGCCTTCCCCCCCGGTGCGAGCTTGGACAGGATGTGCTGGAGCCAGGCGTAGTTGGCGTTGTTGGCGGGCGGGACGCCGAATCGCCAGCGCGGGTCTTCGACGTTGCGGGTCCAGTGCTTGATGTTGAACGGCGGGTTTGCCAGGACGTAGTCCATCTTGACGTCACCGTGGATGTCGCGGGCGAACGTGTCGCCCCAGCGCGGGCCGAGGCCGGCGTTGTCGATGCCGTGGATGGCGAGGTTCATCTTCGCCATCCGCCAGGTCTCCTCGATGGACTCCTGGCCGAACACGGAGATGTCCTTCGGGTCGCCGTCGTGCTCGTAGATGAATCGCTCGGTCTGCACGAACATGCCGCCCGAGCCGCAGCACGGGTCGTAGACGCGGCCCTTGCTGGGTTCCAGCACCTCGACGAGCACCTTCACCACCGACGGGGGTGTGAAGAACTCTCCGCCCCGGCGGCCCTCGGCGCGGGCGAAGTTTCCGAGGAAGTACTCGTAGACCTCGCCCATCAGGTCGCGGGCGCGGTGCTCGCCCTGGCGGCTGAACCGGGCGCTGTTGAACAGGTCGATCAGCTCGCCGAGGCGGCGCTGGTCGATGTTGTCCTTGTTGTAGAGCCGCGGCAGCGTGCCACGCAGGCTCTCGTTCGCGCGCATGATCGCGTCCGTCGCCTCGTCGACCAGCGAGCCGATGGTGCGGGCCGGCTGCGTGCCGGCAGCCGGCTTTCCCTTGGCGTTCTCGGCCAGGTAGCCCCAGCGGGCTTCCGGGGGTACGACGAACACGCCGTAGCCCTGGTACTCCTCGGGGTCGTCGATCAGGTCTGCGATCTGGTCCGCGTCGTACCCCTCGGCGGTCAGGTCGGTGCGGATCGCCTCCCGGCGCTCGTCGTAGGCGTCGGAGACGTACTTGAGGAAGACCAGGCCGAGGATCACGTCCTTGTACTGGTTCGCCGACAGGGAGCCGCGCAGCTTGTCGGCCGCCTTCCACAGCGTGTCCTTGAGCTCCTTCATGGAGGACGGAGCGAGCGGCTCCGCCTTCTTCCGTGGTGGCATCAGCCGGCTCCCAGGGTGGTGATGGTCGGGTCGATCGTGACCGCGCCTGCGGCCACGCCGTGGATGAGATTCGTGACGAGGTCCTGAAGTGCCTGCTCGTGGCGGCCGAGGTCGGCATTCCGAGCCGCGGCCGCCGCGAGCGCCGCGTCGAGCGCAACGGCCTCGCCGGGCGGTAGGTCGGGGACGCTCCACGTCGGCCACTCACTGCGCTCAGGGGCGATCTCATTGATGATCGCCGCGAGGGTGTGCGGCCCGACCGGACTGCCGGGTCGGAGCCTGAGGATCCGGCTGGGTGCTGCGACGAGCGCCCCGCCCTCCGAGTCGACGCGAGCCGCCGGGCGCGGCCGCTCGAGGAAGACCACGTCACCCGGCTCGGTCCGCGTCGCCCTCGGATACACCCGCGCCACGTCGAACGGGTCGAGCCGCAAGGCGTCCACGCTGCCGTCGGCGGAGAGCACCCGGACGCTGCCGCCGGGAACGTCCAGACTTCGGTCAACGCGGTTTCCGCGCCGGACGACGAGCCGGCCTGCCTCGCGGAGCTCGCCCAGGGAGCGTCGGCGCAACACGATCTGACCTGGCGCGGCCGCCACCGTGACGTCGTAGCCGGGGACCGGCGCGCTGGTGATCAGGGTGGCGGCGTAGATGCGGTCGAGGTAGGTGGAGGCCCCGGTCCTCGCCAAGCGCACCGCCCGCACGCCGCGCGGCACCACCGGCGCGGCGGCGAGCACGGTGGCGAGCTCGGCTCGGCGCGCATACCGGTAGGAGCGGTGCTCGGTGCCCTGGAGTGCGGCCAGGACGTCCGAGGCGAGGTCGTCGGGGACAATCTCCTCCGCATCGAGGTCGGCCAGCCACACGGTGCCCGCTTCACCTGCGCCCCGCAGTACCCACAACGCGAGGCTCTGCCGGTGCGCGGCCTTCCAGAGGCCGCGCGGAAGCCGGGCCGCCAGGACCAGGTTGCCCGGACGGAGCGTGGCCGACCGCGACTGTTGAAGATCCCCGACCAGCGGGTCGCAGAGCAGCGCAGCAGTGCCGAGGACCACGCCGACGTCGGTCGGACGCAATTCGAGGACGAGGTCGTCTGCGGTCTGCAGCGCTACCGCGTCCGGCATGCCGACCACGGACAGCACGCGCACGAGGGCGAGCGCTCCGTCGAGTACCTCGATCCCGTCGATCACGGCGCGACGACGCATGGCACGAGTCGCGGGATCGTCGGCGATGACGATCCCGGCGAAGCCTTCGGCGAGCCGCTGAGTCAGCCGGTGATCCGCCGGCGGCACGAGGGCGACGGCGTCGCTCGTCAGGTACAGGCGTACCGCAGTCGTGATGGAGCAGAGCAGGTCGACCAGCTCGTCGCTCAGCTCGCGCTCAGCAGCGTCCCGGCGAAGGCGACTGCGCTCCACCCGAGCGAGCGCGTCGGGTACGCCGTACGACGCCTCGACGAGGTCATCGACGTAGCGCAGCAGGTGGGCATCGCCGGCCACTGCCCGTACCTCGCGGAGCAGGAGTCGGTCGTGCGGGTCGGCATGCTCGGCCAGCTCATTTAGTTCCGCTTCGGTGCGCTCCATCAGCTCGGCACCGGTGAGGGCGTGCAGACAGAGGAACGTGACGGCGTCCTCGAGATCGACCCCGTCGGGCACCGCTACCGCGGGCGCGTCCAGCCGGGTATCGACGTTGTTGCCTCGCCCGGTCGTCTCCAGGTACGCAACGATCTCGTCGCGGTCGAAGTGCTCGGTCCGCCCGGTCATACGGACCGGCTTCGGGAACGGGACGACCTTGCCGTCAATCTGCGGGCGGCGCCGCCACATCGAGACGACGGGCCGGCTGACACGCGCCAGATCGGCGATGTCCTGCAGGGTCAGGGTGCCCAGCTGTGCCACCATGGCCCCTCCTCCCGCTCGCCGACGTCCTGACTCTAGAGCTGGGTTGGCATCTAGCCGAGCACGACGCTGATAAGGGGGCTTATCAGCTTCTGCACTCGACTTTCGATCTCGCGATCCGGAACCTCGGCTGCGCCCGGTCCACCCGACCGGCGACAAGGAAGCGAGGCACACATGACCGCACACTTCGACGCATCCGGCCCGGCCGTGGTGGTCGCCCACCTTGATGTGCGTGATCCGGCCGTCGTCGCGGAGGCGCGGCGCTGGTCGACCGGCCACCGGGCCACGGCCGTGTCCGCGGACGAGATGGCCGGCGCGGACCTCACCGCGTTCGTCACCCAGGCCGTGGTTGTCGGCTCGCACGCCATCGCGACCGCCGGTGGTGCCCAGGAGGCCTACAACCTCGAGGCGCTCGTCACCGAAGTCGGCGAGCGCACAGCCGAGGCGTCCCGGCAGGCCACTCAGGCCACCGACGAGGCGATCCGGAAGGCGACCGTGACCATCGAGGCGTCGACCGCCGCCGCGCGCACGGCCATCAACGAGCTCGGCGCGGAAGCGCGCCGGTCATTCTCCGAGGATGTCGAAGCCGCGGGGAAGGCGCTGAGCGCCGAGGTCAACCGCCTGTTGGGCGGCGAGCACCCGGAGCTACTGACCCGGCTCACGCCGGTCATCGAGCGGTTCGGTCGTGACATCGAGGGCCGCTCGTCGCAGCAGACCGGCGAGCTGATCGCGAAGGCGGCCCGGCAGTTCGACCCGGCCGACCCGACCTCGCCGATGGCACAGCAGACCCGCATGCTGGCCGAGCAGCACAAGGCGCTGGCCGAGGCGCTGGCCAAGGACGGTGCGGACCTCGCCCGAAAGATCGACGAGCTGGCCGAGACGGTCAAGCTGGCGCAGGCCGCCTCCGGTGCCCGGGCCGCCGCCGTGCAGCTCAGCACGCTCAAGGGCAAGCCGTTCGAGGACGCCATGCACGAGGTCCTCGCGGAGCTGGCCGCTGGCTTCGGCGACGAGTACATCAACACTTCAGCGACGGCTGGCCGGTCACCGCGCAGCAAGAAGGGCGACGGCGTGCTGGCGCTGAACGGGGGCGACGTTCGGGTCGTCGTTGAGATGTCCGACTCGCACCGCGGTGCGGGGTGGGGCGCCTATCTCGACGAGACCGAGCGCAACCGCGACGCGCGGGCCTCGCTCGGCATCGTGCGCTCGGCCTCGCAGCTCGGCGACCATGCCGTCCTCAGTCTCGGTCCGCGCCGCCTGCTGATGGCCTTCGATCCGGAGACCGACTCGGTCGACCTGTTGCGGACCGTGCTCCAGTTGCTGCGCCTCGCCGCGCTCACCACGGCGCACGACGAGCGGACGGGCGAGGTCCACATCGCCGAGGAGAAGATCACCGCGGCAATCGACGTGCTGGACAGGATCGACAAGGTCACCAAGTCGGTCGGGCTCATCCGCCAGCACGCGGCCACGATTGGCGACGAGTCCGAGTCTCTGCGCACCGAGCTGTCGCGGCTGCTTACCCAGGCACGCGCCGCCCTGGGCGCAACGAGCGATGCGGAAGTCGGCGATGAAGCCGCATGACCAATGCGCGGCGGTTCTCGCCCTCGCCCTCCCGAGTCCCGACGTCGGACTGACGGTTCCTCCTGCCGCCATTGCGGTAACGCCCCACGCGGCGCAGCGTTACCGCGAACGTGTTGAAGGAGTGTCGCGCACACTCGCTGTGCGCAGGATCCAACACTTGCTCGCGACGGCCCAATGGCGGAGCCGACCGAGGCCATGGACCCAGGTCGTTCTGCACCCGCACGTGCTCTACGGCTACAGCGTGGACCGGCCCGACGTCTGCCTGCTCGTGCGGCGACAGGTGCTCGTGACGGTGCTGTCGCGTCGATTCCTGGAACAGTCGGCATCTCGCGGTGCAATGAGCCGCCGGGCGGCATGAAGGTCGCTCTGGGGCTGCCGGTGCATCCGATGACATTCCCGTCCGTCCGAAGTATCTCTCGGTACACCGGAGTCTGCGTTCAAGGTCGCGGCCCGGTAGGGCTGCTGGAGCCGACGGCCTCGACGCGAACTTGTCTCAGCCAGCCTCACCGCCGCGGGCGAGAACGTGACACGTGTCGTGACGCGAAACGGCGGCTACAACCGGTTCCGGTGACAGCAGGTGGAGTCTCTTGCGAACGATCGTTGCAGCTAGAGGACTCGTGCGACGTCCCGCACGCGCTTTACACCCGAGCGGTCGCAGGTTCGAACCCTGCCGCGCCCACGCATCTTGACCTCCGAAGACGTCGGTGGAGAGATCCGTAACCAGGCCTGGATGATCCTCGATTCGGTGTCACACAGCCTCGTGCCGCGGGTTCTGCGCCTCTGGTTGACACGACGAGCCTTCGGTTGACTGGGACATCAAGCGTAGTCGGATGTCGCTCCCAGCAGCCTGATTATGTCTGACACAATACGGCAGGTGCGGGTGAGGTTCACGAGACCAGCTCGCCGGTATCGGATCGGCACGGTGCACGCGATGTATGTGATCGAGACGGTCGACCCGGTGGCTGTATCGGCAACGGAGACGGCGGATGCTCGGCTCGTGTGGATCGGGCCCGACGATCGCGGGATCGAGTGAAGATCGTCGCGCTCGATCTGCCGGATGAGTGGCTGGTCATCCATGTCATGCCGACGGCGTTGAGGAGGAACCGATGAAGGATGGCCATGAGGTGGCGCCGGACGTCGATCTCGACGCTGAGGATGTGCGCGACCGGCAAGGCAGGCGCGTCACCGACGAGTATGCGGAACCCGCTGCGGAGGAGGCGCTCCGGCTGGTGCGTCCGGGGCGGCCGGCGCTCGGTGAGGTCGGCATGCATTCGCCGCGGGTGTCGTTCCGGGTGCCCGAGCAAGTGCGGAGGCAGGCTGAGCAGCGCGCCGCGGCGGAGGGCCGGTCGGTGTCGGAGATCGCCCGTGACGCGTTGGAGCGGTACCTGCGCAACGCGGGCTGATCACCGCCTCGCTCCCGTCGGCCGGACGTGGCACACGTTGTCACGTGAACTGCAGCGGTCTCGCTCGTGCGACGACGGTGTGGTCAGTGACGCCGGCGAGGTCAAGACCTCTCGTGTGCGGGTGTCGTCGAGGAACGTGTCGCCTGATTGCCTCGAGGATGAGAGATGCTGTCGCTATGCCGAGGCGGATGTCTGATCCTACGTTCAGGGCAGAGCAGGAAGCTGGCCGTTATGCCGCGCACGTCAGACCGGTCAACGAACTCGTCGACTCACTGCGCGACGAGCACCGCGGCTGGATGCCGCATGTGGCTCCGCTGCACGGCGGGATAGGTGCAGGGGTACTGAGTGTGTTGCGGGACCCCGGGCCGGCGACCCAGGATGGGTCCGGATCGGGCTTTCTCTGCATCGAGAACGACGATCCGACCGCCGAGCGGCAGCTGGAGATGTTCGACGAGGTCGGAGTCACGCCGGGCGACATCACACCGTGGAACGCCTACCCCTGGTACATCAACGCCGCCCCGAAGGCGGCGCAGCTCGACGCCGGTGTCGAACCCCTGGTCGCGTTGCTCGACCTGATGACGAACCTGCGGGCGGTGTTCCTGCAGGGCAACGACGCCCGCAACGGCTGGTCCCGGCTGGTAAAGCGCTACCCCGATCGGGCTCGCAAGGTCGAGACGGTCATTGCGACGTTCCACCCCGGGCGCCAAGCCCTGTTCCACCCCGATCCCGACGTGCGCCGGTCCCGTGTCGAGCACCGGGCGGCCGCCTACCGCGAACTGGCAGGAGCGCTCGACCGTGGATGATCTCACCGAGGACCAGCGGCGCGTCGCCGCCGGCTGCGTGGACCGGCTGTTCGAGGCCGACGAGGCGTACGAAGCGGCGGTGTCGGAGCACTACGACGAGGTGGTGCACGAGGTCATCGAGCGGGTCGGCACCAGCGGCAGCGTCGGTAAGCTCGATATCGCGGCTCTGACGGCGTGGAAACGAGTCCGCGCCGACACCAAGTGGGTGGCCGGCTTGATGAACACATCTGACGCAGACGTCCGACGCCGGACGTCTGGAGTCGTCGAGATCGTCAACGACCGCGTGCTCGCCGCACCCGAGGCCGCGGGGCGGGCCCGTAGTGCGCTGTCCCCGCTGTCCGGCTTCGGGACCGGTGATGCGCTGGCTTCGGCGGTCTGTTTCGCGGCTGCCCCCGGCCGGATGGCGGTCTACGACAAGCGGTCACATGCTGCCGTCCTCTCGCTGGGGTTCGAGCTCGACAACCGGCGCGGTCGCTACCGGCGGTACATGACGATCGTCGAGGCGTGCCGCTCAGCGCTGCACGAACGCGGCCACAAGTGGGAAGCCCGACAAGTCGACACCGCGCTGTACTACCTCGGGGGACCGGACGGCGGCACCGAGGATTGAGCAATCGAGGAGGTGAGCGCCGCTGCGAGAGGAGTTGGCAATCGTCTGGCGTGACACCACCTGTGACACGAAATCCCGTCGTCCGGTGTGCTCCGTACTTCTGTTGATGCTCTCTGCGTCACCGTCGGTCGCCGGCGTGGCGCGATCGACGAACTGCTCGGAGCACCCGACACCGATGACCCGCTCCACGCCGAGCCCTCCGGCCGGGTTCGCGCCTCGGGTCCGCTCGGAGTCGACCACGATCCCGCGGTCGGGCCGCACGTGAGGGAACGAACTGTGTCCGCGAGTACGAGGACATGAAGGCCCACCAGCAGCGCGGCCGAGCTGGACCCGGAGACGACGGCAGGTCTCGTCGATCACCGAAGGCCGGTTCGGACGCCACCGCGTTCGGCCGAGCTCAGGACCGGCACGGGGATCGGTACTGCTCGTCGGTCACTCTCTCGCCGAACTCGACTGTGGACTCGTGCAGGACGATGCAGGTCATCTCCTGGTCGGGTGCGGCTCCTTCCCAGTGCCACTGACCGGGCGGGAACCAGGCCAGGTCCCCGGCGCGGAGCTCGATGATGTCCTCGCCCTCGCCTTGGGCTCGTCCTGCGCCGCCGGTGACGACGATCGTCTGTCCGGCAGGGTTCACCTTCCACGGTGTACGGGCGGCCGGGGGGAACATGACCCTCGCCCCACTGAGCCGGCTGGGGTCGTCGCGCCGGAAGTAGCCGCTGATCGTGACGTTGCCGGTGAAGGTCTGCTCGGGAGCGGGGGTCGTCGGTTCGGAGTCGCTGCGGTGAACCTGCATTCCGGTCTCCTGATCGTGAGGACGGTCGTCGACGGGTGGCTCCGGCACCGTCACCCGGGGGAGGTAGGGCCCGGAGCGCAGATCGGTGAGGAGGTCGGGGCCGGTGGGGTACCAGTCGTAGTGCTTCCGGGTGGCCGCGCCGGAGGCCGGGATGTCGGCACCCGGGAGCAGCGCCAGTGAGCCGCCCAGGTGCGCGAAGTGTTCGGCGGTGTTCTCGGCGTCGATCGAGGTGGTCGGTAGGCCGAGCCCGTCGCCGATGGCTCGCGCGATGTCGCGGAACGCGACTTCCTCGTCGGCGACGGCGTGGGCACGGCTCCCGGCAGGGGCGTTCTCGAGCACGAGGCGCAACAGCCGGGCAACGTCGTGTCGGTGGACGCCCGGCCACCGGTTGTGACCGTCCCCGACGAAGGCCGAGAAGCCATTGGTGCGTGCCACCTCGATCAGCATGGGGAGGAACCCGTGTCGGTCGCCGTCGCCGTGCACCAGGGTCGGCAGGCGGACGACCGCGACCCGCACGCCGCGCCGTGCCCACGCCAGGACCGCGTTCTCGTCGCGCCCGCGTGAGGTGGGCGACGAGGTGTCGCCGACGTCGTGCTCGGTGATCACCCGGCCGTGGTCGATCATCGAGGTCGCCGAGGCGAAGACCAGGGGTCGACCGGTGCCCTCGAGGGCGGCGCCGAGCACGGCCAGGGCCCGGCGGTCAGTCTCGAGCGCGTCGGTGAAGTCGACGCCCCCGCGGGCGATTGCCAGGTGGAGCACACCGTCCGCGGTCGCAGCGCCTCGTCGTAACGACTCGGCGTCGTCGAGCGTGCCGCGTAGTGGCGTCGCGCCGGTCGCGACGAGCGCTGCTGCGGCGGCGTCGGAGCGGGCCAGCCCGACGACGTCGTGACCGGCGGCGAGCAGTTCTGGGACGGCGGCGGACCCGACGAATCCTGTGGCTCCGGTGACGAACACGCGCATCAGATTCTCCTCTCGACAGGCTGAGGTTGTTGCATAGACTGAAGCTACCACGTTATTGCAGTGGCTGAAACTACGACGGAGGTGATCGTGTGCCGCGCAGCGGACACGAGGCGCGCGAACGGCTCGAAGTCGCAGCTCTGGAGCTCTACCGGCAGCGCGGTTTCGACCGGACCACCACGGCGCAGATCGCGGAGCGCGCCGGCGTCACCGAACGCACGTTCTTCCACCACTTCCCCGACAAGCGTGAAGTGCTCTTCGGGCGCGAGGAGCGCCTCCGCGGCCTCCTGGTCGCGGCCGTCCACGACGCACCTGGCGAGTCCGCCCCGCTCGACGTCCTGCTCGGCGCGTTCCGTTCGATCGACGGCTTCATGGAGGAAGGCTGGTCCTACGCGCAGCTCCGCAACGGGGTCATCGCGGCCGCACCCGCCCTGCGCGAACGCGAAGCGGCCAAGCTCTCGATGCTGGCCGACGCTCTCGCCTCGGCCCTGGTCGAGCGCGGCACCCCGACCCGGCGGGCGACGCTCGCCGCCCACGCCGCCGTCGCGGCCTTCACCGTCGCGGCCCTCGCCTGGTACCGCGATCCGTCTCTGTCACTGGGAGTGCAGCTGGTTCAGGCTTTCGACGACCTTCGTGGTGCCTGCGCCCCCTAGCCTGCTGTGTCGCCGGGCGACGGACGCGGTCGCGCTGCGCGGTCGGCAGAACGTCGGCGATGAAGCGGGGTACGCCGTGCTCGTCGTTCATCCAGGTCAGTGCGACCCCGTCGACACCGGCCGCAGACAGCTCAGCCACCTGCGCGGCGATCCGGTCGGCCGTGCCGACCAGCGGGTAGCCGGCCATCGTCGTGGCCAGCGCCCGGGCGAGGTGCCGGTGCTGTTCGTCGGGCATCTTCGTTCCGCCCGTCGTCCAGTCGATCGCGTTGCGTACGGCGACCTCATCCGCGTCGACGTTCGACCAGCGCGCGAGTAGCGCCTGCGCCTCGCGATCGGTGTCGGCGCACACCACGGACGCAGCCATCCACACCGACTGCTCCCGCCCGAACCCGGCGGCGACCCTGCGGATCTCGTCGACCTTCGCGCGGGCGCCCGCGGCGTCGAACGCCGAGACGAACGACAGATCGGCGTAGCGCGCGGCGAGCCGGTGTCCACGAGCGGAGAAAGCCGCGTTCATGATCGGCGGGTGGGGGAGCTGGACCGGTCCGGGTTGGCTGTACCCGTTCTCGACGCTCAGCCAGGTGCCGCGGTGATCGATGTCGTCGTCGCCGTCCCGGAGGCGGAGCAGCACGTCGAGCCACTCCTCGGAGTAGGCGTAGCGCGCGTCGTGGTCGAGCGCCCGCACTCCGAACATCGCCGGTTCCTTCGCGAACCAGCCTGCGACGACGTTGAGCCCGACCCGGCCGTGCGAGATCGCGTCGATGGTGGCGATCTGCTCGGCGGCCATCACCGGGGACACCGTCAGGCAGTGGGAGGTGGCGAACAGGGTGATGCGACTGTCGCTCGCGGCACGGTGAACGGGTAGGTCATTCGACGCCTCCACTCATCGTCCCAGCGCGGCGGTGGCGTAGGCCACGAGCCAGTCCCGGCGCTGCTCGAGCGGCCAGTCGGGGTGGTCGAGAAGCATGTTCTCCCAGGCTCCCCACCCGAAGAAGAACCACAGGACGTCGGCGACGGCGGCTGCGTCCGCCGCCGGGTCGAGTTCGGCGACACGCTCGGCGAAGCGTCGCACGATCGGGCGGAACCAGCCGGTGGCCCGGTCGAGCGCGCCACCGGCGAGCTCGTCGTGCGGCGCGGCGCTGAAGAAGATGTGCAACGTCCGGTGGTAGGTGGGAACCGAGGCGCACGTCTCTCCCAGGACGGACACGATCTCGGCCGTGCTCGTGCACCGGGCCAGGATCTCCTCGACCTCGACCTCCTGCGCACCGGCGTGGAACTCGTCCACCAGCGCGGTGAGCACCCCGGCCTTACCCCCGGCGACGGAGTACACGGTGGCCGGTGAGACGTCAGCGTGCTCGGCGATCTGCTCGACCGTCGTGCGCATCAGCCCGTGGCGCTCGAACAGCACGGCAGCGGCTTCGACGATCTCGCGCCGGGTTCGCTCTGCGCGGCGCCGGCGGCGCTCCTCGGTGGTGGACATACCCCGATCCTAGAATCTGGAGCTTGACTCTGACTACTGGGGTAGTGCTCTAATTGCTGGAGCGATAGTCCGTTTCGTGTCCGGTCTTCGCCCGCTCGATGAGGAAGTTGCCGTCGTGTCTGTTCGCGCACGCTGTCGTGCTCCGGTCGCGTCCGTCGCCCTGAATTGCTTGTCCGCCGGCTACCTGATCAGTACGGAGGCAACGGCCCATGCCTGCTGCGCCCTCTGAATTCACTGAGCGGGACACGGCCCCGTCGGTGGAGCACGCCGGTCCGGGCTCGGCGGACGACAGGACGCGAGCCCGCCCTCCACGCTTGGTCTCCGACGGCGCCCGCTACATCCTCGCGACCGCCGTCACCGCGGTCCTGGCGGCGGCTTACGGGGCCGTCGTCACGGCCCTGGACTCCGGCGGCCTCCGGTCGCTGCGGTTCATCGTCTCGGTCTACTTCGGTGCCTGGAGTGCCTACTCGCTGCTCTACGCCGGCCTCACCTGGGCCGTCCTGCACCGCGCGGACGGGAACCAGCTGACGCGATGGCTGACCGAGGACCGGACGGGCCGCCGACGTCGACGTCGCACGGAGTGGCTCGCGGGGAGCGGAGGGCCTAACGGGGCCGTGTCCTTCTGCGCCGCGGCGATCGGTGCGGTGGCAGCCGCATCGATCCTGCCGCAACTGCGCGGCGACCCGCTCGTCATCGTGCTGGCGGTCCTGGTCGTGGCGTCGTCCTGGCTGCTGATCCTCGTCGTCTACACGGTGCACTACGCCCGCGAGAACACCCATCGCGGCGGACTGGAGTTCCGCGGCGCGGACGACGGTCCGCCGCGGCTGGTCGACTACCTCTACCTCTCGGTCCAGGTCGGCACCGCTTACAACGGCGCCGACGTGGTCGCGACCAGCCGTGCCATGCGCCGCACCGTCACCGGGCACGCCGTCGTCGCCTTCGTCTACAACACCGTCCTCATCGCCCTGCTCGTCTCCCTGCTGGTCACCGTCACCAGCTGAGCCGACGGCCTCGCCGACACCGAGAGGCACCACTCCCATGTGCACTCCTGACCCGTGCCCGCGCCCATCGGCCCGTTCGTCGACACGGCGATCGCCGCGGGTGTCCGACGCGTCGTGATGACCTCCGGACCAGGCCTGGAGCATTTCGCCGGACACTTCGGCGACACGACGGCGGTCGCCGAGCAGAAGGTCGCCGCGACCGGGCGCGGCACGATCCTGCGGGCGTCACCCTTCGCGCAGGGGTTCACCGAGGACGCGCTCGCCACCGGGGTCCGGGCGCGCCGGATCGCGCTGCCCGGCGCAGGACGGCGTGTCCGACGACGTCCCGCCCGCTCGTTCCGCGGCGGGGCCGTCGAGCAAGCCCCGCTCCGCACCAGAACACACCGCCACGAAGGAGATCCGCAATGAAGATCTTGAAGACGCCCGGCGACGTCACGGGCAGGACGACACAGCCCACCTACGTCGACGAGGCCGGACGGGGTGAGTACAGGTGGTGGCGCTACCTGCTCGGCCTCGTGGTCATCCTCGTCTTGTATCTCGTCGTCGGAACCGCCGCCAGCCTGGCGCTCGTCTACGCGTTCACCGGTGGGCTCGTCGTCTCCGCGCTGAGCCCGCCGGCCGGCTTCGTGGTCACCATGGCCGGCTTCCCGTTCTTCGTCGCCGGCATCGTCCTGACCGTCACCCGCATCCACCGCCGCCCCCTCCGGACGCTGGTCACGGCCCGGGAGAGGATCGACTGGCGCCGCGTCGGCCATGGCTTCGTCGTGTGGTTCGTGCTGTGGTGCCTGGCCCAGGGGGGACAGTTCGCGTTGTCGCCCGGCACGTTCTCGATGGGCGACGATCTGGCGGCACTGGCGCTGTTCGTGCCGCTCGCCCTCGTCCTGACCGCGATCCAGACCACCACCGAGGAGCTGTTCTTCCGCGGATACGTCGTCCAGGCCGCCAGTCGGGTGTGGGGGAACCGGGTGTTCGTCGCCCTCGTCTCGGCGGTGGCCTTCACGTCGGTCCACCTGGGAAACCCGGAGGCGGGTACGGGTGGCTGGTTGACCGTGTTCTTCGGCTACTTCCTGTGCACCGGAGTGGTGTGGGTCGTGGTATCGCTGATCGACGGCACCACCGAGCTCGCCATCGGCGCCCACTTCGCCAACAACATCGCGACCATCCTGCTCGTGGGCACGGCGGGAACCGCGGTCAGCACGCCCGCCCTGTTCACCGTCGCCGAGTTCGACCCGATCATGAGCGCGCTGTCGTCGCTGGTCATCGCGACGCTCTTCCTGGTGATCTGCGTGCGGTTCCTCAAGCGTGACACGACCCACGAGGTGGAAACACGATGACCGGCGTGCTGGTGACCACGGCGACCGGACAGATCGGTACGGCTCTGGTCCCGATGCTCGCCGAGCGGGGAGCCGCGGTCCGGGCGATGAGCCGCAGGCAGCCTGCTCCCGGAGCCGTCGACGCCCGGGCCCAGGTCGTCGTCGCCGGTGCGCTTCCTGCGCTGGCACGCCCGGGTCGAACGACACCTCGAGACGCTCCCGTTCGAGGTCGTCGTACTCCGCCCGAACCTGTTCCTGCAGGGGTCACCGTCCATCGCACCCGCGATCAGAGAGCACGGGTCGCTCGGTGCCCCCATCGGCGACGCCCGCGTCAGCATGGTTGACACCCGCGACATCGCGGCGGTCGCCGCAGCCGTGCTCCTCGACGACGGCCACGCCGGCGCGGTCTACACGCTCACCGGACCTGCCGCGATCACCCACACCCGGGCAGCCCAGGCCATCGCCGCCGCCACGGGCAGCCCCGTCGAGTTCCGCGATCTGTCCGAGTCGGAGTTCGCTGCCGTCCTGGACGGTGTCCTGCCCGCCTGGCAGGTCGCCGGACTGCTCGAGGACTACGCCCACTACCGCCGCGGCGAGGCCGCGGTTCTCGACCCCGCGATCCCCGAGCTTCTCGGCCGTCCGGCCCTGGACCTCATCGCCTTCGCCGGCGACCACCGCCACGCCTTCGGCGGTTGATCCCCGGCTGCGCGGCCGGCTGGGCACGACCTGGGAGATCATGGTCGGCAGGCGCTCGACGCAAGCAGCCGTACACGACCGCTGTTGAGGCTGCCGCGCCCCCTACCGGGGAGATGCCTGCCCACGAATGCGGTGCGAATCCACTGCAGCTCGTGCTCGGACCGCGACCAGGGCGCGGCCCCGATGCGGGCCAGGCACCATCAGTAGGGGAGTGTCAGCTTCATCTCCGTTGATCAGAGCGAGCCCCGGCCGGACTGCGCGGGCTCGGACGAGTTGGCGCTGTGCCGGGCGAGCAGGTAGCCGGCATGCGGCTTGCCCGGAGCCGGAGCGGAAATGCGCATGCGTCCGAGTTCGGAGAAGTCGTGTGCTCTCAGGAGTTCACTGAGCGCGTCGAGGCTCCAGAGGTACGCCGGTGACGCCTTGTGGTCGTAGGGGATCCAGCCCTCGGCGCCGGCATCGTCGGTGATCTGTACACCGACGAGCAGCGGCCCGCCCGGCTCGATCACCCGAGCGAACTCGTCCAGAACGTCCGGAACCATGTGCGGCGGTGTGTGGATCAAGGAGAAGCCGGCCAGGACGCCGGCGACCGACCGGTCCGATGCGTGCAGGTCGAGCATGGACCCGACTTCGAAGCTCAGGTCGGAGCGACGACGGCGGGCGATCGCGATCATCGCCGGCGACAGGTCGACGCCGTGGGTCTCGATCCCGGCCCGGTCCAGATGATCGGTCCACTGACCGGGTCCGCACCCGGCATCGACAACGGGCTTCGTCGGTCCACCGGCCCGGACCAGACCGGCGAAGGCGTCCACCATCGCGGCACACAGCGTATCGGTGACGATGTCGCCGCGGCGCACCATGTCGTCGTACAGCTCCGCGACCTCGTCGTAGTCCTGACGGGTCCGTTCCAGAGCCTCCGGCTGTGCCATGCGCCCGACACTAGGGAGCGCGCAGGCCTCGACAGCCTCCCCCGCGGTGACGGAGCCGGGACGGTAGCCGAGCGGTGCACCCGTGTCGCCGGCGCCACCGCTCCGTGCCGGACCTGTGGAACCGGGAACTCCCCGGCGGTCTGCTCGACGACGGGGACTCGCCCGCCGAGACCGCGGCCCGGGGTCGAGGAGGAGACCGGACACGGGCCCCGTACCTGATCGCGACCGGAGAGGTCGGGAGTTCCGGCGCCTCGGTCGGGCTGCTGCACGTCCAGGCGCCGGCCGGTCCGACGGCGTCGTCCCGGTGACGACCGATTCCTCGCAGCAACCTCACAGGAAGGTCCTCCGGACGATGGGAACCGAAGTGCGGCCCGACGTCTGCCTCATCCGAGAAGTTGCACGACGGCGACGACGACGCCCGCAACGATCGCGACGGCTCCGATGGCGATCGGAGTCAACAGGGTCGCCGCTGGATTCGCGCTGCGGGCGTGGACCAGGCGGGTGCGGCGAGGGTCCTTCGGGTCGTAGACGAGCCGGACCTCGTCACCGACGATCGGAAGCCTGTCCTCGGGAAGCACGTCGAAGTGGGTGAGGCGGTCACGACCGTCGAGAGTGGTGAACCGAACCTGCATCTCGGACGGCTCCGACGGTGTCCGGAGGGGATCAGCCCACGTGACCACCCCGGTCACCCTCACGCCAGTCCGTTCGAGCCGCGCGACTTTCCGCCAGGTCAGTGCCGGGAACAGTGCGAACAGTGCTCCGCCGAGAATCAAGACGAATGCCGAGACGTTCATCGATGAAACTGCCTGCACGCCACCGATTCCCTCCGCTGTAGTCGGCCGGCCTCCGCGATGCTCGACCCCATGATCGACCGAGACCGCCACGGTACGGAATCATGCACCGACGTCGAACGGCTCCGGCGGCGGTGGCTCGACGAGTCCAGCTCGACCGCGGAGCAGCGGTCCACCTCGGACAGCGGCTCGCTGTCGCCGTCGACCGAACTCCCTGGACGATGCCGCTGGACCTACGACGGGTGCCGACGCCGTCGACCCACCGTCATGCGCAGAGCACGCTGATCCCCCAGGTCGTACACGATCTGGGAAGCTGCCCACCCACTGGCACGGGCCGAGGTCCGCGCCGAGATCAGCCGGTCCTGACGTACCAGGCCTGGCGGACGCCCCTCGTGCGCAACGGTCCGGTCGTACCGCCGATCTGGACTGCCCACCGATCGGTCGTCCTGGCGATGTCGCCCTTCGGTGATCCCCAGACGACCGTGGAGTCGTCCGGCGAGCAGCTGTACGCCCCGTACAGGGTCTCGTCGTCGGCTCGGCCGGGCCACGAGCCTCCGTTGCGCAGTTCGCAGCGGGTGCCGTCATCGAGCTCCAGGCTCAACGGTGACACGGGGACCCCCGACGGCCGGGGAGAGGACAGGTTCGAGGCGGGGTGGCGGTACAGCACCGTGTCGAATGCGCTGCGCAGGCAGAGGGCGGTGGTTCCGCCCGGCTCCGCCCAGCAGGCGTCGGCCGCTGCGGCCGCGGGGCCGCAGGTCTGTACGCCGGGGTCGCGTCCGGCGGGGGAGGTGTACCCACAGTCGATCGCGGCGCCCTCGTCGCGAACCGTCCAGCCGTCGGCGGGTCTGCCGGAACCGTCCACCGGGGCCAGGTCGGTGATCACGGTGGGCCGCCCCGAGGACCGGACGACGATCCGGAACGGCCCGGCGACCGTGTCGACGATCGCGGCGACGCCCGCGACGATCAGGCCGATCCCGCTGCCCAGGATCGCCGTGATGACGGCGACGACCGGACTGTCCATTCCCATCCGAGCCATGAACGGGCCGATGCAGTCCAGCGTCGCCCGGACGACTCGGGCGGCCGCCGCCGGATCGAGCCCACGGCTTCCGGTCGCCTCGGCGACGGAGGACAGGCAGTCCACCGCTTCCGGCAGCTCCAGCATCCTCTGGAGCATCGTGACCCCGAAGACCGACGCGACGACGTCCACCGCGAACAGGGTCTGCGACACGAGCAGGGTGCCGGGGTCCGCTGTCAGCCGGACGGTCCCCGGAGCCGAGCCGAGGGGGAAGGCATAGGACGCCGTACCACCGGTGGGGAGGACGCCGGGCGCGCCGGACCGGCCCGCCCAGGTGAGCTCGGCGAGGCGGATCGCCACGGAGTCGGCCACGCCGGTCGGCCGCTGGGGCTGCAGCACTGCGTCCGGGGCCGCGCGCATGTCCCACGGCTCGGGAGAGTTGTTGGTGAGGTCGACGTAGTAGTGGCGGTCGTCGGCGCGCAGGCATGCCCACGCGGACCCGCCGGCGGGACCGTCGATCGTCAGGCGGCCGCCGTCTCCGAGCTCGACGTCTCGACCGGCGCAGTCCGGGCGGGCGGTCGAGCCGTTCAGCTCGCCGACCGCCTGCTCCATCATCCGCCTGGCTGTCGTCAGCTTCTCCCAGAACGAGGAGAAGTGGGTGACGTCCACCGACACTGTTCGTGCTACCGGGTCCCAGCGCGCGGGCAGCAGCTCCGGAGGGGAGCCGTCGGACGGCTGGGTCAGCACGAACGGTGCCCGGTCGTCGGGCTGCGTCACTTCGGCAGGTGTGCGTACGGAGTACGTCTCGGTCGACGGGAAGGTGATCGACACCGGCCGAGCGGGCTGCAACCCGCCGTCGAGATCGAGAGTGATGCCCGCGCCGACCGGACCGGGTACCGCTCCGGCCCCGACCGATGGCGCAGCGTCGGCGATCCGTGCGTTCAGCCGGGTGCCCTCCGGAGCCACTCCGGGAGGCGCGGTGATCCGGATTCCACCGATCTCCAGCGTCAGCCCGTCGGTGCCGACCACGCCGTCCTCGTCGGCAGCGAGCCGGGGCAGCACGACGATCGCCACCCCGGCGAACAGGACGAGTCCTACCACAGTGGCGAGTACCGCCCGGACCTTCGACCGTCCACGTGACATGCACGAGAAGTCAGCGAAATCGCTCGCGGCGTTAGCCGCGCCCCGGGCCGGCGTGATGAGATCGGTGCGATCAACGTGCCGGTGACGGCGTGGAGAGAACCCCCGTCGAACGAGGTGGTCGAGGCCGACCTGCGGGTGTGTCGGGTGCGAGGTGTTCGCAGGTGGAGGCCACGCGAGACGACCCGTCCGACGGGTCGGGCACGGCTCACCGACAACCCGGCCCCCACATCCCGACCCCCGCGTCGCGGGCCGTGCGCTCGCGTTCGAGGAACCCCGACCGGTAGCGGCCCTCCCCGGCGGGGGCCCAGCCCGCGAGGATGGCGGCGTCGGTGTAGGACTGCTGGGTGTCGAGCACGAGGTAGGGGGCCCATTCCGGCGCGTCGGGGGAGACCGGCAGGGTCGGGTCGGGCACGAGCGTGACGGTGCGGTCGGTGAGCGTCAGCCGGGCGAAGGCGGTTCCCGCATCCCGGGCGCAGGCCGGGGTGGCGCCGAGCCCGATCACCCGGACGGCGAGCCGGCGGCGCTGCACCTCGACGACCGCGGTCGCCGGGCCGTCCACCTCGACCACCCGTCCGTAGAGGGTCGGCGGGCCGGTGGTGCCCGCCGGCCCCGCGGACTCCCCGGCGGCCCGGGCGTCCGGTGGCGCGACGGCGGGTGCCGGAGGGATCAGGCGGGCGAACACGACGGTGTTGTCCCGGTAGCTCCGGGCGTCGGCGTCGAAGGGACCGCCGCAGGTGATCAGCCGCAGCCCGGCGTGGTCGGTCGCGCCGTAGACCTCCTCGGTGGGGAAGGCGTCCTTCGGGTACTCGCGCACGGCCTCGACGGCGAACCGCGCGCGGACGCCGTCGGCGCGGTCCACCTCGACGACGTCTCCCGGGCGGAGCCGGTCGAGCCGGTGGAACACGGCCGGACCGCGGAAGGAGTCGATGTGTCCCAGCAGGACCGCGGGCCCGATCCGGCCGGGGGTGGGGGCGCCGGTGTACCACCCGGCACGGTCGAAGTCGGTGGGCACCTGGACGGTCCGGTCGGGGTTGAGACCGAGCGGGTCGAGGCCCGTGGTCACGTCGATCGACGGGATGGTCAGCGACACCGGTTCCGAGGCGGGCAGCGACGCCGGGACGGGGCCGGTCGCGGCTGTTCCGCCGCGCCCGCCGTCGACCCCGTCCGGGACGGGGGCCGGCGGCCCCTCCACCACGGTGACCGGCCGTGCCGAGTCGTCGGCGGAGAGGCCGACACCCAGCCCGAGGCCCAGCGTGACGAGCCCGGCGACGGCCAGGACGGCGGTGGGCACCCACCTGCCGCGTGGCTGCCCACCGCCCTGTCCGGATCCGAACCTCATCCCTCGGTCTTGCGGGACCGGGCGGCCATCGCCGCCGCGACGCCGGCCCCACCCAGGAGCAGACCCCCCGCCCCGGCGACGAGCCCGCCGGCGTCCAGGCCACCGGCGGCACCGCCAACGCCCGTCTCGGCACCGCCCGACGGGGCGACCGCGCCGCTGCCGCTGGTGTTGAGCGCGCCGTTGACGCCGTTCGGGAAGAACCCGCCCGACGTCGCGGCGGTCGGGGTCAGGTAGACGATGTTGAGCACCTGGCCCGGGGTGCGGCTGAACACCAGGCTCGTGGAGTCGGCCGGGACGATGTTGGCCTTCCCGTCGACGGTGACGCCCTGGTCGAGGTCGTCCGCGCCGTCCAGGGAGTCACGGGCGTCGGAGATCTTGTCGGCGGAGTCGGCCAGTCCCTTGGCCAGGATGGACGTCCGGATGTTCGCGGCGTGGTAGGCCTCCACGGCCAGGATCCCCGCGGCGGCCGACAGGAACGTCTTGTTCGTGATCAGCGGCGCCGCTCCCTTGTAGGCGGTCACCCCGACGTCCTCGAAGATGAACGCGCCGAGCAGGAAGTTCTCGTCGCTCGCGAACGGGTCGAACGTCTCGCCGCCGGAGATCAGGCCGGCCGCGGTCGCGGCGGCGGTGAAGCTGGCCCGCAGGTCGATCTCGGGACGGGACACCGCGGCGTCGCCCAGCGCGGTGCGCAGGAACCGGACGTGGTTCCTCTCGTCGTCGGAGATCTCGGCGGCGTACTGGCGGACCGCGTCGTCCTGGAACGGCACCTTCGTGCCGCCGGTCACCGGACCGGGACGACCGGCCCCGCCGATCAGGTCGTCGGGGAGGCCCTCCCCGGTCAGGGCCCGCTGGTAGAAATCGGCCTCGAGGTACTCCAGGTTGAGCGCGAAGTTCAGCACCGTGGCGTCGCTGATCTCGCCGGACTCCTCCTCCTGGGCCGACGCGGTGCCCGCCCCCAGCACGCTCGCCCCGGCCACTCCCAGCCCGGTCAGCCCGGCGGCGCGCAGGAAGCGCCGCCGATCCACCCGTGTCTCCGCGCTCCTGGTGATGGCCGCGGTGATGAACTTCCGGTCGAACATGTGGGGTCTCCCTCGCCTGCGCGTCCACGGCATGTCGAGCCGACGAGGGGCCGTGGTCGCTACCCGGCAGCGACGGCCCTGTCCTCGGCCGCGCCACCCGCGAGGTCCGGAGGTGACTGCATCGTTCGGTGATGCGTCCTCGTTTCGGTCGCAGACCTCGAGAGGTTCACGTTCGCCGAACGATGTGATGCAGATCACTGACGTGATGCTCCGGGGGATGGCGTGGCGTACGTCCGATCGGCGGATGTCCGCTGTTCGGCGCCTCCTGTGGAGGGGGCAGGGTGTCCGGGGGTGGGCCAGGTGAAGCGGCTGTCGCCGGCGTAGTCCTCGCACCGGGCCCGGAGCGCGGTCGTGACCTGGCCGGGCGCATCGGCCCCGACGAGAAGCCGGAACGGTCCCTCGGCTGCGACGACGTGTCGACGCAGTGCCTCGACCGCGACGTCCACGGGCGCTCCGAGCGGCCCCTCCGTGCGCCACGGGACCTCGGCCGTCCCGAACAGCTCGCGACGCAGGTCGTCGTAGACGGCGGAGGGGCGCGCGAAGTGCATTCCCGGGCCCGCCCAGTCCGTGTCGAACCCGCCGAGCTGGGCCACGGTGACGCGGACGCCGAAGCGTGACACCTCGCCGGCGAGTGCCTGCGAGAAGCCCTCCAGTCCCCACTTGCCCGCGTTGTAGAGACCCAGGGTCGGCATCGCGCCGACCGCGCCGGTCGTCGAGATCTGGACGATGTGCCCCGCTCCGCGGGCGCGGAGATGGGGGAGCACCGCCTGGGCCACCCACAGCGGTCCCAGCAGGTTCGTGTCGACGATGTCGCGCGCCTCGGCCTCGCCGACCTCCTCGGCCGCCCCGACGAGGCCGTATCCGGCGTTGTTGACGACGACGTCGAGACGTCCGAACCGCGCGACCCCGGCGTCGACCGCGGCCCGGACCGCCTCGCGGTCGCGGACGTCCGCCGTCGCCGTGTGCAGCGCCGACGGGAACTCCGCACGCAGGTCGGCGAGCGCGTCGGCCCGTCGCACGGTGGCCACCACCTGCTCGCCGGCCGCGAGCGCGGCCCGCGTCAGCGCCCGGCCGAGCCCACGGCCGGCGCCCGTCACGAGCCAGACAGGTCGTTCGGTCACGGGGCTCTCCTCGTCGTCGTGGTGCACGTTCATGGAGCTGACGATACGGAACGTTCCGTTTCGATGGCTATCCTGATCGCGTGGACGACGACAGCCGTGACCGCCCGTCGGTACCGACCAGCCGCTCCGAACGGGCGCGCACGGCCGCGCTCGAGGCGGCACTCGCGCTGGCGGCGGAGCTGCCGTACCCGCAGGTGACGATGGAGGCGATCGCGGCGCGTGCCGGGGTCGGCAAGGCCACGCTCTACCGACGCTGGCCGCGCCGGGGCTCCCTGCTGGTCGACGCCGTGGCCCACCGCAACGCGCACGCGGCCGTCGGTGACGGGGGGATCCCGGACACCGGCGACCTGGCGGCCGACCTCACCGCGGTGCTGCGCTCGGTCGTCGACGAGCTCGCGGTGCCCGCATGGGACGCGCTGCTGCGGGCGCTGTGCGTCGAGGCGCTCGTCGACGCCGCGGTCGGTGCGCAGGTGCTGGAACAGGTCTTCGCCCCGCAGATCGCCGTGTTCGCCCACCGGTTCGCGACGGCGAGGACCGCCGGGCACATCGACGCTTCCGTGGGTGACGTCGAGGTGTTCGAGCTGTTCGTCGCGCCGGTCTTCCACCGGTGGCAGCTGCGGACGGGGGCGCTCGACCACGCCTACGCCGACGCCGTCGTCCGGCGCGCGTGCCACGCTCTCGCGCCCGCGGCTACGACGAGAAGCGGGGGTGCAGGGTCGGGGCGCTCCGGTCGTACTCCGCGAGCCACTCCCGGCCCGCGGGGGTGAGCCGCACCTGCCGTAGACCGCCGTCCGGACCACCGGCCGGTTCGATGTGGCCCAGCTCCCGGACGGTCGCGGCGAACTGCAGCGCGATCGACTCCTGCACCTCGGAGACCTCGCCCGTCCCGAAGACGACGGCGGCCGGGGCGGCGTCGTCGCCGCCCGCCTCCACCCGGCGCAGGAACTCGGCGAGCCGGGAGTCGGACTTGGCGCTCATGGGGCGACGGTAACCGCCCGGACCGGCGTCGCGGGGATCATCGAGGCCGCTCACCAGCCGGACGACGGGGCACGCGCGAACCCGGCAACGCCCGCTCGCGCGGCCGCCCCCCCGGGAGCGACAGTCCCGGCGGGTCCGAACGGGTCCGTCGGCAGGGCCGAACGGGGACCATCCCACGTGACGGCGACCGCGTTCCGTAACCGCCACGCGTCCGACTCGTTGAATCGGCACGGCTACCAAGGGGGGCGTCGTGTCAGGACCGAGATGGGACCCGGACTCGGGTCGGTGGGTGCTCGGGGACGAGTCGTCCCCGGTGGCCCGACGCGGGCGGCGCCGATCCGTCGAGGTGATGGACCGGTCGGACGGCGCCGTCCAGCCCTTCGCCCGGGACCTCTCGCCCGAGGACCTCGTCGCCGGGATCGTCTTCCCGTCCGCCCGGGAGCCCGAGGCCCGGCCGGCTGCGGCTCGCGGTCGTCGGTCGGACCCCGTGGGCGATGCGTCGCCGCGCTCCAAATCGATCACGGAGCGTGACAGCGACGGTCGGCCGGGGGCGGGTCGGATCGACCGCGGTCCGCGGCCCGGTCGTCGGCGCGCACCGGAGGGTCCCGGAACGGGCACCTCCTCGCCCGACCTGCGCCCCGGGGGCGGGCACGCGACCGGGACCGCCCCGGACGACCCGGGGCCGGGGGTCGGGCCGCCGACCGTGGCGGTCCCGCCCGGACACGACCACACCGGTCGTCCCCGCCGTGGCGGACGTCGTCGCGCCGACGACGGTGACCCTCCCGCCTCCGGGGCAGGTCCGTGGGGCGGACCGGGATCCGGCCCGCGCGACAGCCGGACGTGGCTCGACGGCGGGCCCCCGCAGTCCCTCTGGGACGACCGCGGCGTGCCCCCGGTCGAGGCGCGTCCGACGGACCCGCACGACCTCGGCTACGACCCGCGCGAGCTTGACCTCGACCCCGGTCCGGACGTCGGCGGGCCCCAGCACGTCCCGGCGCCCGACCACGACGACCCCGAGGGTCCCGCCGACGACCCGCCGCGCCGTGGACGGCGACGCGCCGTGCCGGAGGACACCCGTCGTCGCCGGTGGCCGTGGGTCGTCGGCGTCGCCGCGGCCGCCGCGGTCGCGGTGCCGATCGGACTCGCCGTGTTCGGCGGCACCGAGGACGAGACCCCGGCAGCGTGGCGGGAGGGCACGGTCGCGTTCGGGGCCTCGACCGGTGGCGGCCGGCCCGGCGCCGTCCCGGCCACCGACGCCGCCACGGCGCCCGCGGCGGCCCAGATCACCTACGAGGTGACCGGGACCGGCTCGGGGGTGACGATCACCTTCGGCCGGGGCACCTCGGTCGCCCAGGTCTCCGGGGCGGCGCTGCCCTGGGAGCGCACCTCCCCGGCGGCCGGGGAGCCCACCGACTACTCGGTCACCGCCGCCGGTGGGTCCGGTGAGCTCGCCTGCCGGATCCTCGTCGACGGCGCCGTGATCTCCGAGGAGTCGGCCGACGGCGACTACTCCGCGGTGTCCTGCACCGGACGCCGCTGACGTCGCCGCCGTCGGGGGTGGGCCGGGAGACCGTCAGTGCGGCGTCTCCCGGAACCGCTTCCGCGACGCCTCCAGCTCCGCCTCGGCCGCCGCCCGGTTCGCCCAGTCGGCGCCCTCGACGCTCTTGCCCGGCTCCAGGTCCTTGTAGATCTCGAAGAAGTGCTGGATCTCCTGGCGGTGGAACTCGGGCACGTGGTGGATGTCGCGCAGGTTCTCCAGCCGGGGGTCGTGGGCCGGGACGCAGAGCAGCTTGTCGTCGCCGCCCGCCTCGTCGGTCATCCGGAACATCCCGATGGTGCGCACGAGCACGAGGACGCCGGGGAACAGCGGCTCGCCCGTGGTGACGAGCAGGGCGTCGAGCGGGTCGCCGTCCTCCCCGAGGGTGTCCTCGATGAAG
Organism: Pseudonocardia tropica; assembly: GCF_040105315.1. NCBI lineage: Bacteria > Bacillati > Actinomycetota > Actinomycetes > Pseudonocardiales > Pseudonocardiaceae > Pseudonocardia > Pseudonocardia tropica. The sequence continues at coordinate 44,923 of NZ_JBEDNP010000014.1, read as the reverse complement.
CCGTAGTCACCCGGATACTGAGTGGCGGTGAACAGCGTCCGGTCGAGCCGGATGCGCCCGGTCTCGTGGTCCACCTCGTACTTGTTGCGGCTGCCCTTCGGCACCTCGACCAGCATGTCGAACTCCACGGGCTCCTCCGATGCGTTGGGCGTCAGGTGAAGGAGATACACGCTCGCCCGGCGGGGCGCACCCCTGCGGAGGGACGGGGACCCGGTCGGGCGGTCAGTATCGGAACGGATCCGTCCCTCGCCCCTCGCGAGGCGAACGTCGCCTCGGATCGCTGCAGCTCGACCCGGGAGCGCTCAGGACCCTGGACGGTCACCGACCCCGCGGACCACCCGGCCCAGCCGGAGAAGTCCAGGATCGCGGCCCCGGTGAGCGGGTCAGCGGTCCGAGCGCCCGCAACCCCGCCGAGCAGGTCGGCAGGACGCGCCTCCTCCCTGCGGTGGAGACGTGAATCGTCCTCCGGACCGATTCGCCGGACCGCGACGACGGGCAGGCTCGGTCCCGTCCCCGAGCCACCTGCGAAAGGTCCCACGATGACGACCGAGAGCCCGGCCATGGTCCGGCTGCGCGACGCCGTCGGCCGCACCGTCGCGGCCGGCACCGCCCGCGCCACCCTGCTGATGGACATGTCCGGGACCCGCGCCGTGGGCGAGGCGCTCCCGCGGCGACGGCGCCCCCTCCCGGCCCTGGCGCGGGCCGTCCTGCGCCGGGTGCCGCGGCAGGTCGTCACCAGCGGTGTCCTCGACCTCACCCGGCGCCGCGCCATGGTGGGCCACGACCACATCGCGTTCGTGCAGATCGAGGACCGGGTCTGGAGCGGGCGGCCCGGCCGCAGGCTCGACCGGCTGGGTCTCACCGATCCCGGCCGGATCGTCACCCCGCTGGCGGCGTTCGACCGGCTCGCCGACGTCACCGACGCCCACGACCACGGTGTCGTCGCCGACCGCGGCGAGCGGTGGCGACGGCTGACCGTCACCACCGGCGACGGCGAACCGGGCGAGGTGTGGCTCGACGGCGCCCACGTGCGCCGGATCCGGCTGCCGGAGCAGCGCCAGGACTCGACGACGGTGACCCTCGACGCGTTCGGCACCGACGTCGACGACCGCGACTGGACCCGGCTGCCCGGCTGAGGGCGCGGGTCGGCCGGCGGCCGCGGCCATCCGCTCGTCGTCCTGGTGGCGAGGTCAGGGTGTGTACTCAGGACGCCACGACGCTCGCCGCCCGGAACGTCTCGCCCGGCATGGCGCGGCGCAGCTTCCAGGTGATCGCGATCGGCTTGCTGCCCTGGTGGGAGACGTAGCGGCAGGCACCGAGGCACAGGAACGGCGCGCCCGGGCCGATGTCGTCGCCGGGGGAGTCCCGGACGAACAGCACCACGTGGCTGCCCTGCTCGGCGTGGGTCAGGTAGCGCCGGCCCATCCCCGTCTCCGGGGAGGCCGCGTTCTGCGACTCCCAGTGGAACAGGTCGGGCTGCAGCGCGAAGTCCCGGTACATCGTGGTGGGGGAGAAGTCCCGCTCGGTCTTGTGCAGGTTGACCAGCAGCGCGTCGACCCGGGGGACGTCGGCCCAGACGACGCCGGTCGCATGCCCGGATGCCTTGCGTGCGAAGGAGGCCCAGTCCAGCGCGGCCAGGATCTCCTCGCGCCGGTAGTGCGCGTGGCTCTGCAGCGGCACGTTCTGCAGCCCCTCGCCCAGCGAGCGCGGCAGGTGCCGGGCCTGGTCGAGCGTGTACGCGGTCAGCTCGCGGATCTCGGCGCAGACCGCGGGGTGGCGGCGCAGGTGGTCGACCCCGGCCTGGTAGCCGTCGAACCCGCCGCGGTCGGGCCAGAGCTGGAAGAATAGCATCCGGGCCAGCCGCTGCTCGCGCTCGGTCAGCTCGGCGTAGCCCGGACCGGCCGGGTCGGCGACGCGGGCGTAGACGGCGGCCCGTTCGGGGTCGTCGACGTGGGTCAGCACGGCGAGCCGCCGGAGCAGTGCGGTCTCGTCCGGTCCGGCGGCCGGGACGGCCAGGCCCGCGTCGCGGCGGAGCGCCGTCCAGGAGCCCTTGCCGCGGTAGACGTCGGCCGGCTCGCCGCCGGACTCGCGCAGGTAGCGGGCCAGGGCCGACTCGCCGTGCGAACGGACGTCGGCGACGAGGTCCTTGCGGGACAACCGGAGCCGGCTGCGCACGTTGTCCAGCACGATGTCGCGGGCGACCGGGTCCAGCACCATCGCCGAGCCGGACGGCAGGAACGGGAAGCCCTCCTCGACGTCGCGGACGACCCCGGCCCGGCTGCTGCCGGTCAGAGCCCGGAAGCGCAGGTCGAAGCGGAACTCGCGGCGGTGCTGGCCGATGAGGTCCAGAACGGTGAGCACCGCCTTGTCCGGCGCCCGGCGCAGCCCGCGGCCGAGCTGCTGGAGGAACACCGTCGCGCTCCGGGTGGGGCGCAGCAGCAGGACGGTGTCGACCTGCGGCACGTCGAGGCCCTCGTTGAACACGTCGACGGCGAACAGGCAGTTCACCCGACGGTCCCGCAGCCGCCGCAGGGCGTCGTCACGGTCGTCGCGGGCCGTCTGCCCGGTGACCGCCTCACTGGGGATGCCGGCCTCGGTGAACACCCGCGCCATGTACTCGGCGTGCGCGACCGAGACGCAGAACCCGAGCGCCCGCATCGCGGTCACGTCGGTGACCTTGGCGCGGGTCTCGCGGATGACCTTGGCGGCGCGGGCGTCGTTGCCGGTGTAGAGGCGGTCGAGCGCACCGGTGTCGTAGCTGCCGCGCTTCCACTCGATCCCGGTGAGGTCGATGTCGTCGGCGACCCCGAAGTAGTGGAAGGGCACCAGCAGGTCCGCCGACAACGCGTCCCACAGGCGCAGCTCGGCGGCGGTACGTCCCTCGAAGAACAGGTCACGGACGTCGACGCCGTCGGAGCGTTCGGGGGTCGCGGTCAGACCGAGGAACTCGGCGGGCCGCAGGTGGTCGAGCAGCGCGCGGTAGGTGGGCGAGGCCGCGTGGTGGAACTCGTCGATCACGACGACGTCGAAGTGGTCGGGTGGGATGTTCTCCACCCCGTAGGACGCCAGTGACTGCGCGCTCGCGAACACGTGGTTCCAGCGCTGCGGGCGGTCCCCGCCGACGTGGGTCTCGCCGAAGGCGCCGTCGGCGAGCACGTTGCGGTAGGTGCGCCGGGACTGGTCGAGGATCTCCTTGCGGTGCGCGACGAACAGCAGCCGCGGGTGGGCGTGGCGCAGCCGCGCGTAGTCGAGCGCCGCGACGACGGTCTTGCCGGTCCCCGTCGCGGCGATGACGAGGTTGCGGTGCCGGTCGTGCACCTCGCGCTCGGTCGCGAGGGCTTCGAGGATCTGCTCCTGGTGCGGGAACGGGCGGACCTCCAGCCCCGACAGGGGGGTGGTGTCGTCCTCACGACGGCCCAGGGCGTCGGCGAGACGCTGGGAGTCGGCGGGCAGGTCCGGGTCGTAGGGGACGAAGTCGGGCGCGGCCCAGTAGGAGTCGAACGTCGAGGTGAACTTGCGGATCAGCTCCGGCGTGGCCACCGAGGACAGCCGGACGTTCCACTCCAGACCGTCGACGAGCGCGGACCGCGACAGGTTCGAGCTCCCGACGAACGCGGTGTCGAAACCGGAGTCGCGGCGGAACAGCCACGCCTTCGCGTGCAGCCGGGTGGTCGCGCTCGCGTAGCTGACCCTCATCTCGGCACCGTGCCGCCGGACGAGCTCGTCGACCGCCCGCTGCTCGGTGGCACCCATGTAGGTGGTGGTGATGACCCGGAACGGAACGCCGCGCTCGTGCAGCACGTCGAGCTCGGTCTCCAGCAGCCGGATGCCGTGCCAGCGGATGAACGCGCACAGCAGGTCGACCCGGTCGGCGCTGGACAGCTCGGACTGCAGCGCGGTGTGCAGCCTGGGCTCGCCGGCGGCATTGGTGAACAGCGCCGCGTCCGACAGCGGGGTCAGGGGGCGCCGGACCTCGTGCACCCCGGGGGCGATCTCCCGGGTGAGCGCGATGAGCTGCTGCAGGTCGGCGGAGACCTGTTCCTCGCGCTCCACCTGGGCGAGCAGCCGGTTGACCAGCGCGACCCGCTGCTCCGGGTCCCGGCCGGCGAGCGCCTGCTCGACGACCCCGGCCACGTGCCGGGACAGCACCCGCGGCTGGGTCGCCTCCTCGACCTCGTCCCAGCGCGGGGTCAGGTCGCCGACGGCGGCGAGGGCGGTGTCGAGCCGGGCGGTGCGCAGGCGTTCGTGCGCCCCGGCGCGCAGGGGTTCGCTCACGCCGTCAGCTTGCCGGGTGACCCCGGCGGACACGCGGCCGTCGCGCATCGTCGCCGGCCGGCCGGCGTGTCACCCGGCGGTGGTGATCACCCCCGCGCCCGCTTCATGATCACGACGATCTCGAGTGCCTGCCCGTTGCCCGACGAGGGCACCAGGGTCCCGACCGCCTCCCACCCCTGCGTCCCGAGCTCGTTCAGCTCCTGCTCCATCACGGCGTAGTCGAAGCCCTTCCAGCCGAGCTTGTACTTCAGCAGCTTGTGGTCGAACATCTCTCTCCCTCTCGATCACGCGGTGGACAGCGGTCAGTGCTCGGTCCGCAGCAGCGCCGCGACCCGGACGAGGACGTCGACCTGGGCCGGGTTGTACAGCTCGTGCATCGCCGCGTTCGTCGTCTCGGCGAGCACCCGGGCGCCGCGCGGGGCGTCGTCGTCCGGGCCGCGCAGCTCCGGGTGGGCGTCGGTCACCCGTCGCACGTGCGGCAGCATCCGCTCGGCGAGGTCGCGGCGGACGTCCTCCCCGGCGTCGGCGTGCAGCGCGTCGAACTCGCCGTCGGTGGGGTCGGCCGGCATGTCACGCAGCAGCGCGCCGTACGCGGCGAGCTTGCGCGGCCCCATCACCCGGGTCATGAGCAGCACCAGCGAGCGGTCCGCGTCGGTCAGCGACGACGCCTGCGCGGGTGCCAGCTCGACCGGCAGGTCCGCCGGTGCGCGCCGCTCCAGGATCGCGGCGAGCTCGACGCGCGCCCGCTGCAGCCGGTCGACGGTGGCGGCCAGCTCGGCGTCGAGCGTGCGCAGCGCCTGCTCGGGGTGGTCGCGGTCGTCGAGGGTGTCGGCGATCTGCGGCAGCGAGAACCCGAGATCGGCCAGGCGCTTGATGCGCAGCAGGCGGACCAGGTGCTCGACGCCGTACTGCTTGTAGCCGTTCGCCCGTCGTGCGGGCTCGGTCAGGAGCCCCACCTCGTGGTAGTGCCGCACCGCCCGCAGGCTGGTGCCGGCCAGCTCGGCGATCTCCCGGGTGCTCCACGTCATGGGGCGAGCCCACACCGTGCCGTCGCGGCACGGTCAAGCCGACAGTGACCTGAACCACACGACGGGCCCTCGGGCTTGAGTGTGCCGTGGCGGCACGGCCTTCCCTCGTTGCAGCACATCACGACGAGGGAGGACGGCATGACCATGACCGAGCCGCAGCACGACAGGACCCGCGACCGCGCCACCCCGAGCCTGCTCGACCAGATGGGCGGGACCGCGGGGTTCGTCTACTCGACGATCCCGGTGATCGTGTTCGTGACGGCGAACGCCTTCCTGTCCCTGCCGCTGACCATCGGCATCGCCGTCGCGACCGGTCTGGCCCTGTTCGGGTACCGGCTGCTGAAGCGGGAGAGGTTCAGCTCGGCGGTCGGCAGCCTGCTCGGCGTCGCGCTGGCGGCCGGGATCGTCGCCTGGACCGGGTCGGCGCGCGACTTCTTCGTGATCGGCATCTGGGCCTCGCTGGCCGGGTTCGTCGTCACGGCCGGGTCGCTGCTGGCCCGCAGGCCGATCACCGGCGTGATCTGGAACGCCGTCCACGGGGGCACGCACCCCTGGCGCTCGACGCCCGCGGTCCTGCGCGCCCACGACCTCGCCACCGGTGCCGCGGCGCTGGTGCTCGGCGCGCGGTTCGGGATCCAGCAGTGGCTCTACGTCGCCGAGGCCACCGGCGGGCTGGGCATCGCCCGGGTCGCCATGGGCACCCCGCTGACCGTGCTGGCCGCGCTGGTGGTCGTCTGGGCGTTCCGGCGCAGCACCAAGGCCCTGGTCCGGTGAGCACGCTGCGACGCAGCCCGGCGCTGTGGCTCGCCGCCTACGGGCTGACCCTGCTCGGCGGCGGGATCATGGCGGCGGTCCTGCCGCTGCTGGTCCTGCAGCGCACCGGGGACGTGCTGGCCGCGGGCGTGCTGGCGACGGTGACGACCACGGCGTCCGCGCTGACCGGGCTGGTCTCGGGGCTGGTCGTCGACCGGGTCGACCGCAGGCTGGTCACCGTCGTCGCCGGGGTCCTGGGGGCCGCGGTCGTCGCGGCGCTGCCGGTCGTCGACGCGCTGTGGGGGCTCGGCATGACCGCCTTCCTGGTGCTCGGCGTGCTGGGCGCGGTCGTGCGGGTGCCCGCGATGACCGCGCAGGAGGTCCTGCTGCCGGCACTGGTCCGGCTCGACCCGCGGCCGGGCCGGCTGGACCGGCTGATCGCGCTGCGGGAGAACCTGGCCAACGTGCTGCTGCTGGCCGGTCCGGCGATCGGCGGCCTGCTGGTCGCCCTGGCCGGCCCGGCGTCGACGGTGCTGGTGGTGACGGCGGCGACGAGCCTGCTCGCGGCGCTGACCGCGGCGCTGCTGGACCCGCGGGCCGGGCGGGTCGAGGTGGTTCTGCGCAGCGCTCCGGGGGGTGCGGTGCGCAGGGCCGTGCGGGATCTCGCGGCGTCGTGGGTGTTCCTCGCCGGGCAGCGGCTGGTGCTCGGGGCGACGCTGGTGTCGGCGGTGCTGGTCGCGGTCATCGCGGCCCTGCAGACGACGCTGATGCCCGCCTACTTCACGGCGCTGGACCTGCCCGCGCTCGCCGGGCTGACGCTGAGCGCGCTCGCCGCGGGCGGGCTGGCCGGCTCCGTGCTGTACGCGGCGCTGGTGAACCGGGTGCGGCGCCGGACCTGGTTCGTGTTCGGGATGCTCGGCTTCGGCACCGGGTTCGCGCTGGTCGGGAGCCTGGCCTCGCCGTGGGTGGTGCTCGGCGCCGCCGCGCTCGTGGGGTTCACCAACGCCCCGGTCGGCGCGGTGCTCGGGGTCCTCACCATCGAGGCCACCCCGGACGCCCTGCGCGGCCGCGTCCTCGGAGCGCAGAACACCCTGCTGCTCGCCGCGCCCGCGCTGACCGCGGCGCCGGTCGCGGCGCTGGCCTCCGCGGTCGGCCTCGGCGCCGCCGGGATCGCGCTCGCCGCGGTCGCGGTCGGCACCGCGCTCGTCGCGCTGGTGGCGCCCGCGTTCCGTGACCTCGGCGAACCGGGTGCGGCCGACGTCGACGTCCCGGTGCCGACCGCGGTGGGGGTCCGGTGAGCCGGCGGCTGCGGCCGCTGCGCCGCCACCAGATCCTGACCCGCTCGCTCTACGCGGCGCATCTCCCCGAGCCCGGTGGGCCGGGTGCGATGTGGACCGTCGAGGTCGACCAGGCAGAGGACTGGGACGCGCGCCTGTACCGCGACGGCGAGCAGGTCGCGCGGGCGGAGATGCCGGCGTCGCTGCCGGTGCCGGGCGGCCGGATCGAGGTCGACGCCGGCCTCTACGGCATCACCCGGATGCACCTGGTCACCGACGACGGCGGGGAGCGGCGGCTGCCCCCGGTGCCCGGCACGCTCGAGTACCGCCGCGCGCGGCTCGCCCGCCGCTCACCCGCGGTGAGCCGCACGATCGCCGCGGTCGCCGTGGTCGTGCTGCTCGTCAACCTCGTCCTGGCCGTCCCGGTGGGGCTGGAGATGCTCACCGGCATCGACGCCGTCGCCGCACGGTTCGGGACCTTCACCTCACCGTTCACCCTGCCCGGCTGGCTCAACACGGGCCTCCTGGTCGCCGGCGTCCTCGCCGCGGCCGAGCGCGCCCTCACCTGGCGCCGCCACCGCGTCGTCGACGCCGAGACGATCTGGACCGCGCTGTGACCCGCACCCCGACCCCGGAGACCACCATGGCCCTGCCCGACCGGATCCCCGCCCGCGACCTGCTGCGGATGCCCGACCGCACCGCCGCCACGATCTCCCCGGACGGCACCCGCATCGCCTTCCTCGCCCCCTGGAAGGGGCGCCTGAACGTGTGGGTGACCGACGTGGACGGCGGTGACGAGCGCTGCGTCACCGCCGACGAGACCCGCACCGTGCTGCGCTACCTCTGGACCGACGACCCCCGCCACCTGCTCTACCTGCAGGACACCGGCGGCGACGAGAACTGGCACGTGTTCCGCGTCGACCTGACCGCGCCGGACGCCCCCGCGGTGGACCTCACCCCGTTCGAGGGCGCGACCACGTTCGGGATCGAGCAGCGGCCGGACCGGCCCGGGACGCTGCTGCTGCAGAGCAACGCCCGCAACCCCGTCGAGTTCGACCTGTGCGAGCTCGACGTCGCCACCGGGGGGATGACGGTGCTCGCGCAGAGCCCCGGCGGGGGAGCGGGCTGGACCCTCGTCGGCGACGAGCTGCTGCGCGAGACCCTCACCGAGGACGGCGTCGCACAGGTGTGGCGCGGCGACGACCTCGTCGCCACCTTCGACGGCGCCGCCCACCCGCTCGGCGTGTACCCCTACGAGCCCACCCCGGACGGCACCGGCATCTGGGTCGGCACCCACGGCGACGGCGATCGGCTGCACCTCGGCCGGCTCGACACCACCACCGGCGAGGTCACCGAGGTCGACCGGCACCCCGAGCACGACATCGACGTCCGCGCGCAGATCTTCCCCAGCCTGCCGTCGCCGCTGATCCGGCACCGCGGCACCGGGGAGCTGCTCGGCGTCCGCTACCTCGGGGCCCGCCAGGAGATCCGCGCGGTCGACCCGGGCTTCGCCGAGGTCCTCGCCGCGCTGCGCGGCCTGTGCGACGGTGACCTGTCCGGGGTCTCCGGCGACGTCGACGGGCGCCGCTGGGTCGCGACGTTCGCCCACGACCGCGACCCGCAGACCTGGTTCCACGACCGCGCCACGGGGGAGTCGCGGCTGCTGTTCCGCCCGCGCGCCGACCTCGACCCGGCCGCGATGGCGCCGATGGAGGCGGTCACGGTCACCGCCCGCGACGGCCGGGACATGCTCGCCTACCTGACGCTCCCGGTCGGCGTCGCACCCGAGGGCCTGCCGCTGGTGCTCATGCCGCACGGCGGGCCGTGGTCGCGGGACTGGTGGGGCTTCGACGCGAGCGTGCAGCTGTGGGCCAACCGCGGCTACGCCGTGCTGCAGCCGCAGTTCCGCGGCTCCTACGGGTTCGGCCGCGCCCACATGGAGGCCGCGGTCGGGGAGTTCGCCGGCGCCATGCACGACGACCTGGTCGACGCCGTCGACTGGGCCGTCGCCCGCGGGTACGCCGACCCGGACCGGGTCGCGATGTTCGGCGGGTCCTACGGCGGCTACGCCACCCTGGTCGGGGTCGCGTTCACCCCGGACCGCTTCGCCGCGGCGGTGGAGTACGTCGGCATCTCGAACCTGGCGGACTTCCTGCGCACCGTCCCGGAGTTCACCCGCCCCGGCCTGGTCAACAACTGGTACCGCTACGTCGGCGACCCCGCCGACCCGGCGCAGGAGGCGGACATGCTGGCCCGCTCGCCGATCACCCGGGTCGACGACATCCGCACCCCGCTGATGGTGGTGCAGGGCGCCAACGACGTCCGCGTGGTGCGCGCCGAGTCCGACAACCTCGTCGCCGCGCTGCGCGGACGCGGGGTGGACGTGGAGTACCTGGTGTTCGACGACGAGGGCCACGCCATCGTCAACCAGGAGAACCTGGTGACGATGTTCGAGACGGCCGACCGGTTCCTGGCCACCCACCTGCGCGGGCGCTGATCCACCGGCGCAGGAGTGGGGTGCCGGATCCCGGGTAGACCTCCGCCGTGACCCCGATGCTGCTGACCCCGCCCGGGGTCTACCGGCCGCAGTCGGACTCGGAGATGCTGGCGCGTGCCGTCGCCGTCTCCGGTCGGGCCCGTGGCGCCGTGCTCGATCTCGGGACCGGCACCGGAACCGTGGCCCTCGCCGCGGCCCGGTGCGGCGCCGGTGCCGTCACCGCGGTCGACCTGTCGCGCCGTGCCGTGGCCGCGGCCCGGCTCAACGGGCGGCTGCACCGCGCACCGCTCACCGTGCACCGCGGCGACCTGTTCGGCCCCGTCCGCGGCCGCCGGTTCGCCCTGGTCACGGCCAACCCGCCGTACGTGCCGTCGCGCACCGACCGGCCGGCCCGGTACCGCCGGGCCCGCAGCTGGGACGGCGGCCTCGACGGCCGGGTGGTGATCGACCGGATCTGCGACGGCGTCGCCGACCACCTGGAGCCGGGCGGTGTCCTGCTGATGGTGCACAGCGCCGTGTCCGGGGTGGAGGCCTCGCTGGAACGGCTCGCCGCGGCCGGGCTCGCCGCCCGGGTCGCCGACCGGACCCGGATCCCGCTCGGCCCGGTCATGCGCGCCCGCGCCGCCCTGCACGAGGCCCGCGACCTGGTGCAGCCCGGCGCCGTCGACGAGCAGCTCGTCGTGATCGAGGCGCTCCGTGCCGTCTGAGCCGACCCGCGTGACGCTGACCGACGACGGCCCGGTGCTCGTCCGCGGACCCGTCGAGATCGAGCTGCCCGACGGCACCCGGGTCCGCTCGCAGCGGCCGGTGACCGCCCTGTGCACCTGCCGGCGCACCCGTCGTCCGCCGTTCTGCGACACCAGCCACCGCACCCGGGTCCGAGAGGAGCGCGGCGCGTGACCGTCCTGCCGCACACCACACCCGGTACCGGGATCGCGCCGCTGCCCGCGGCCCGCGGCCCGCTGTCGGCCGCCGTGCTCGCACTGCTGCGCGGCGACCCGGCCGGGCTGCCCGGCCCGGAGGACGCCGACCCGTGGGGCGAGGACCTGCACCTGGCCCTGCACTGCTGCTACGAGCTGCACTACCGCGGCTTCGCCGGGGTCGGCGACGAGCACGAGTGGGACGTGCGGCTGCTCGGGCTGCGCGTCGGGATGGAGGAACGGTTCCTGGCCGCGCTGCGCGCCGCCGTACCCGCCTCCGACGACGTCGCCGGCGCCGTCGACGCGCTGCTCGTCGAACCGGTCGGGCCGGGTGCCGAGACCGGCGTGACCCACCACCTGCTGCGCCGCGGCGAACTGTGGCAGCTGCGCGAGTACGTCGTGCACCGCTCGATCTACCACCTGAAGGAGGGCGACCCGCAGGCCTGGGTGATCCCGCGGCTGCCCCCGGCCGCCAAGGCGGGCCTGGTCACGGTCGAGCACGACGAGTACGGCGCGGGCGACGCCGCCGTCATGCACGCCGTGCTGTTCGCCGACATGATGCGCGACCTCGGCCTGTCCGACGCCTACGGCGCGCACGTCGACGCCGTCGGCGCCGAGACCCTCGCCGAGGTCAACTTCATGTCGCTGTGCGGGCTGCGGCGCAGCCTGCGCGGCGCACTGGTCGGGCAGTTCGCGCTGGTGGAGCTGACGTCGTCGCCGGGGTCGGAACGGCTGGTCCGGGCGATGCGCCGGCTCGGCTGCGGCCCGGCCGCGGTCCGGTTCTACGACGAGCACGTGGAAGCCGACGCCGTCCACGAGCAGGTCGTGCGCCGCGACGTCCTGGCGCCGCTGCTGCAGACCGAGCCCGCGCTCGCCGCCGACGTCGTGTTCGGCATCCGGGCCGCGGGGCTGCTCGGCGACCGGCTCGCCGACCGCGTGCTGGCGCACTGGTCGGCGGGGGAGCCCAGCCTGCGCCGCCCGCTCGGGAGGGGGTCCGCGCGGTGACCGCCTCGCCGGTCGAGCTGGAACAGGGGTCCTTCTGGGACGACGTCGACGTGCTGCGTGCCCACCTCGCCGAGCCGCTGCCGCGGATCCCGCCCTGGTTCGGCTACGACGCGCTCGGCTCGGCGCTGTTCGAGCAGATCACCGACCTCCCGAGCTACTACCTGACCCGCTGCGAGCGGGGTCTGCTGGAACGGGACGGCGCCGACGTCGCCGCCCGGCTGGGCTGCCCGCGCGTCGCCGAGCTCGGGTCCGGGAGCGCGAAGAAGACGCGGCTGCTGCTGGAGCACTGCGCCCGCGCCCGGCCGACCACCTACCTCCCGATCGACGTCAGCCACGAGATGCTGGTGCACAGCGCCGGGCGGATGGCCGACCTCCCGGACCTGACGGTCACCGGGCTCTGGGGGCGCTACGAGGCGGGCCTCGACCGGCTCCGCGGGGAGGGCGGGCCGCCGTTGGCGGTGCTGTTCCTCGGCGCGAACATCGGCAACACCACCGCCGACGAGCGCACCGCCCTGCTCGCCCGGATCGGCGCCACGCTGCGCCCCGGCGACGCGCTGCTGCTGTCCGCGGACCTCGTCAAACCCGCTGCGGTGTTCGAGACCTGCTACAACGACCCGCCCGGGTACGACGCCTTCGCCCGGTTCCGGCTCAACCACCTCGACCACCTCGCGCGCCGCTTCGGCGGGGTGGTCGACCTCGACGGTCTGCACGCCGTCGCCCACTACGACGCCGCCGCCGGGGTCGTCGACGGGCGGCTGTGGGCACGCCGTGACCAGACCGTCGCGCTGCCCGGGCTGGACCGGGTGCTGGACCTCGGCCGCGGGGACAGCGTCAACGTCGGGTTCTCGGCGAAGTTCGAGCACGACCGGCTGCTCGCCGACATCGCCGTGCACGGGCTGCGGGCCGAGGCCGAGTGGGTCGACGACGGGCACCGCTACGGGCTGTTCCTGTTCCGGAGGGCCTAGAGGAGCAGCACGACCTTGCCGGTCACGTGGCCGCCCTCGACCAGCGCCAGCGCCGCACCGGCGTCGTCGAACGGGCGGGTCTCGCGCACCAGGGGGTCCAGCTCCCCGTCGGCGACGAGCCGGGCGAGCGTGTCGAGCACCGCGGTGCTGCGGTCGCGGGTGACGTCGCGCCCGCCCAGCTGCGCGACCAGCGGCTTGTCCGCGATCGAGTACAGCGTCGCGGGCGGGACGAGCCCGGCCACCGCGCGCAGCGCGTCGCCGCCGACCAGGTCCAGGGCGCCGTCGACGCCGCCGGGCGCGGCCGCGCGGATCCGGTCGGCGACGCCGTCGCCGTAGGCCACCGGCACCGCACCGAACCCGGCGAGCAGGGCGTGCTTGCCGGGGCTCGCCGTGCCGACGACGGCCAGCCCGCGGCGGCGGGCCAGCTGCACCAGGGGCAGGCCGACCCCGCCGCCCGCCCCGTTGACCAGCAGCGTCGCCCCGGCGGGCAGGTCGAGGTTCGTGAGGGTGTCCCAGGCGGTGCCCGCGGCGACCGGCAGCGCCGCCGCCTGCTCGGGGGAGACCCCCGGCGGGCGGTGCGCGGCGAACCCGGCGGTGACCCGCGCCCGCGGCGCCCAGCCGCCCTGCATGTCCGGGCAGCCGCCGAACACCTCGTCGCCGGGGGCGAACCCGGTGACGCCGTCGCCGACCTCCAGCACGGTCCCGGCGACCTCGCGACCGAGCACCGCGGGCCCGGCGACGCCGTAGTCGCCGTCGCGCATCCGCCGGTCGCCCGGGTTGACCCCGGCCGCCCGGACCCGCACGAGCAGCTCACCCGGCCCGGGCCGGGGCTCCCCGACCTCGACGGACGCCTGCTGCTCCGGGCCACCCGCCGCCACGAACCCGTACCCGCGCACCCGCCACCTCCGTGATCGGTCCCGGGCGCCCACGCTACGTCCGGCGGGCCCGGGATGCGCGAAGATCACGATCCGGTATATCGTTAGCATGTGCAACGAACTGTGCCGACGGCGTCCGACCGCCTCCTCCGGGCCCGCGACCGGTTCGTCGCCTCCGACCCCGGTCTCGTCCGGCTCGTCTCGGCGGTCCGTGCCGTGCTGGCGATCGCCACCACGCTGGGCGTGGAGTACCTCGTCGCGACGACGACGGGCACCCCGCCGCTGGTGCCGATGATGCTCGGGGCGGTGGTGGCGATGCTGGCCTCGTTCGGGATCTTCGACGCCACCCGCGCCGGGCGGGCGGTCACGCTGTGCTTCCTGGCCCTGTCGATGCTCGCCGGGATGGGGGTGGCACTGCTCGTCGACCGGAACCGGCTCGCGTCGCTGACCGCGTTCGTCGTGGTGGTGTTCGTCGCGGTCTGGGTGCGGCGCTTCGGGCTGCGGTTCTTCGTCTGCGGCATGGGCGGGTTCATGGGCTACTTCTTCGCCCTGTTCCTGACCCTGCGCCCGGAGATGCTGCCCGGGGTGGTGTTCGTCGTCGCGGTCGCCATCGTCTGGGTGATGCTGCTGACGCTGGTGCTGCTCCCGACCCGCAACGACCGGGTGCTCCGCCGGATGCTGCGCTCGTTCGAGGCGCGGCTCGCCGGTCTCGCCGGGACCGTGCCGGCCCTCGACGGGCACGCCCCCGGCACCGCCGAGCGGGAGCGCGCCGAGGCCCGGCTGGCGAGCCTGCTGGTCCGGGTGAACGAGGCCGCGCTGGTCATCGACGGGCAGCTGGGGACCCCGGCCGCCGTCGCCGACGACGCCGCCGCCCGGATCGTCCGCCGGGCGGTGTTCGACGCCGAGCTGGCCGTGACCGCGCTGACCCGGGTCGGCCCCGGCGCCCTGGACTGCGACGACGCCCGCGCGGTCCTCATCGCGCTGCACGGCGGCCGCTGGGACGCGGTGCGCGAGCGGGCCGGACGGGTCGCCGACCGGGTGGCGGCCCCGGGGCCGCGCCGGCTCGCCGTCGACGCCACGGTGCTCGCCGACGCCCGCGCCGACTGGACCGCCGCCCTCGCCACGGTGCGGGAGGGCGACTCCGGCACGGTGCCGGAGGACACCGCCGCCCCGACCGTCGGGGAGGCGTCCGCGTTCGCCCCCGCCGTCCAGCTGTTCGGGGGCAACCTGCCCGGCTCGGCGGGCACGGTGACCCGGCTGCACCGCCCGCCGGACCCCGGCCGTCCCGCCTCGCGGCTGTCGTTGACCACCCGCCAGGCCGTGCAGGTCGCGGTGGCCACCGCGGTCGCGATCGCGGTGGGCGACGCGCTGTCCGAGCAGCGCTACTACTGGGCGGTGCTGGCCGCGTTCATCGCCTTCACCGGCACCGCGACCGTCGCCGAGACGGTGCGCAAGGCCGCGCACCGCATCGTCGGCACCATGATCGGTCTGGTCGGCGCGATCGTGCTGGTGCCGGTGCTGGGACCCGACGTCGCCGGGGTGCTGCCGGTGATCCTGCTCAGCATCTTCGGCGCGCTCTACCTGTTCCGGCTCTCCTACGCGCTGATGATCTTCTTCATCACGTTGATGCTCGGCGAGCTCTACGCGCTGCTCGGCACCTTCACGGTGGACCTGATGGTGCTGCGCCTGGAGGAGACCGTGGTCGGCGGTCTGATCGGCTGCGCGGTGTCGGTGCTCGTGCTGCCCACCCGCACCCGGTCCGCCGCCGAGGAGGCCCGCCGCGGGCTGCTCGACGCGCTGGCCGAGCTGCTGGGGACGGTCGACCGTGCGCTGCGCCGGCCCGGCCCGTGCGAGGACCTGCGTGCCGGGGCGCGCGCACTCGACGCCGCGCTGCACCAGACGCTGCTGCTGGGGCGTCCGCTGACCCGGACCTGGGTGGGCTCCACCCACCGCGACGTCGTGCACGGGCTGACCGCCTGCACCGCCGTCGCCGAGCACGCGCGGCGTCTGGCCCGCTCCGCCGAGGGGGTGTCCGGGACCCCGGCGCTGACCGCGGGCTGCGCCCGCCTCGCGCAGCTCACGGCGGACGCCGTCGCCGGGCGGCCGGTGCCCGCGGGCAGCTGCGCGGCCGTGCTCGACCTGCTGATCGGCCCGGCGGGCGGGACCGGGCGCGGCGCCGCGCTCGCCCGCGAGGCCGGGCTGCTGGCCGCCGAGCTCCCGGCGCTGCTGGAGACCGGCGACGACGGGCCCGTCCCGGCCACGGTCGGGCGGGTCCGCGGACCCGACGGCACACCCGCCGCGGCGACGGTCACCGTCGTCGACGGGGCGGGCCGCCAGCTGGACCGCGTCACCACCGCCGACGACGGCGGGTTCGCCGTCCGTGTGCCGGCCGGGACGCACCTGCTCGTCGCCGCACCGGCCGTCGCCGGGCCCGCGCCCTCCGGCGAGCACGTGCACCTGGCGCCGGGGACGGTGCTGCCGGACGTGGTGCTGGCCGCGCCGCCCTCGCGTCCGGTGCCGGTCGCGGCGCACGGCCCGGCGCGCGGTCCGGCGCGGGTCGTCGGGCGGCGGGGCTGCCTGACCCACGGCTGAGCCCGCCGCCCGGCCGGGTTCAGCCCTGCGACTCGCAGCCGATCCCGTCCTTGTTCGCGTCCAGGCGGTGCCGGTCGGTCCCCACGACCCGGAACGGCCCGCCGGACAGGTCCCCGCAGTCGAGGTCGGTCGCCGAGACCGGCACACAGGGGGTGTAGTCCGGGTCGCAGCCCCCGCCCGCCGGAGCGGCCGCCGGGGCGACCGGGGCCGGGGCGGGCGCGGCGGCGAGACGACGCTGCTCGGCGGCGGCGTCGCGGGCCGCCTGCTCGGCGGCGGCCTCCGCGCGGGCCGCCTCCTCCCGGGCGACGCGGTCGCGCTCGGCCTGCTCGGCGGCCAGGCGCTGCCTCTCCCGCGCCGTCGACGCCTGCTCGGCGAAGCGGACCTGCAGCGTCCGGGCGTCGTCGGAGGCGGTGTCGAGGATCCCGGTCAGGCGGGCCCGGTCGAGGTCGGACAGCACCGCCCAGGCCACACCCGCCCGGTGTGCCCGGAAGTCGGCGTCCAGCCCCGCCAGCACGGTCAGCGCGTCGACGGCCTCCTGGGCCGCGGCGTCGAGCTGCGCCGGGTCCGGCGACGGCGACGACGCCCGCTGCGTCAGCCCCGCGACGGTGCCGCGGGCCCGCTCCACCTGCGCGGGGACGGTGCAGGACACCGTGGTCGCGTACAGCCCGCGGCCCGCCGCGCGGGCCTCCTCCTGGGCCGCGGTGACCTCGTCGAGGTAGCGGTCGTTGCCGCCGACCACCATCGCGGTGCCGAGTCCCTCCCGGGCGAGCTCGGCGTTGACCAGCCGGCCCCCGGTGTCGTGCACCCCGGCCAGGGTGCGGCCCCAGCCGTCGACGCGCTCGTCGTCGTAGGACAGGTCGACGGTGCTGCCGACCGGGATGAGCGCGGCGAGCCGGGCGGCCGCCTCCGGACCGAGGCACTGGACGGCGGAGTCGGGGTCGACGGTCTCGGGGGTGTCGATGTTGAGCAGCCGGACCGTGGTGCTGCGGCCGTCCAGGGTCGCCTCGAACGTGTCGCCGTCGACGATGCGGGTCACGACGGCCTCATCCGACCCGCTGCCCGCCACGAGCCCCACACCCGCGACGGTCGCGGTGACCGCGACCACCGCGGCCATCATCTTCCCGACCACGATCCACCCCTGTCCCCGTGCGCGCCCGCGCGCATCGGACCGATCCGCCGTTGCACACGGCGCATCGCGGAACGGAGGGAGGGGCGTTATCGGTCGGCCTGTCGATACCCACTACTGATGACCACCGGTCGTGAGCCCGGAGACGACCGTGTCGGCGTAGGACCGCCCGATCTCCGCGGCCTCGACCGGTGTGGTCGACGGATCGGACCAGCGGTTCGACCACGCCACCATCCCGACGTCCCGTAGGCGACCACCCAGGGCTCCCCGGTGCGGCGGAACGAGCCGTCGGCTGAGCCGGGTCAGCCGTCCCCGCGTTCCGCGGCGAGGGCCTTCCCGGCGCGCGCGAGCACGTCGAGCTGGGCGCGGTTGTACAACTCCCGCATCGCCCGGCCCAGGGTCTGCTCCGCCCGCTGCTCACCGACGGGTGCGTCGGTGTTCGGCGCGACCAGGCCGGGATGGGTCTCGTAGAGCGCGCGCATGTACGGCACCATCCGATCGGCGAGCTCCTGGCGGGTGGCCTCGTCGGCGTCGGCCGGGAGCGTGTCGAACCGGTCCTGGGTCGGGTCCGGGGGGGCGTCTGCCAGCATGTCCGCGACGGCCTGCAGCCGCTCCGAGCCCAGCACCCGCGGCAGGACGAGGGTGAGCGACCGGTCGGCGTCGGACATCGGCTGGTCCGCGGCCGCGGCGAACTCGGTGGGCAGGTCGGTCGGCGCGGCACCGTCCAGGATCAGCGCGAGCTCGGCGCGGGCCTGCTGCAGCCGGTCGATGGTGGCGGCCAGCTCGGCGTCGAGCGCGCGGGCGGCCTCCTCCGGGTGGGCGTCGGCGTCGTTCATCTCGGAGATCTGAGCCAGCGAGAACCCGAGGTCGACGAGCCGCTTGATCCGCAGCAGCCGCACCAGGTGCGCCACCCCGTACTGTTTGTAGCCGTTCGCGCGCCGCTCGGGCTCGGCCAGCAGCCCGATCTCGTGGTAGTGCCGCACCGCCCGCAGGCTGGTCCCCGCCAGCTCGGCGACCTCACGGGTGCTCCAGGTCACGACGTCCCCCTCGTCCGGTTCCTGCTCCGTCCTCCACCCTGCCGTATCCGCCGGGCCGGCGTCCCGAGCGGGCGTCGGCGTAGTGGTCGAAGAACAGCGCCGCGGTCGGCTCGCCGCGCCCGGACACCCCGAACGTCGCGAACGGCCGCTTGACGTGGTCGAGCACCGTGTACTCGCTCATCCCGCACTCGCGGGCGATCCGGCGGTTCGACGCGCCCCGGGCGGCCCCCGGGATGCCAGACTGCGCCCGGGGAGGTCGGCATGGCGGTGGTGGTGATCGTCGGCTGCGGCGCGATGGGCTCGGTGTACGCCGGGCTGATCGCCGACGCCGGGCACGAGGTGCACGCCGTCTGCCGGCGCGCCGGGCACACCGCGGCGGTGCGGGACCACGGCCTGCGGGTGACCGGGCACAGCGGCGACCGCACGGTCGTACTCGCCTCGGCGGTCCTCGACTCCGCCGACGTCGCGCTCCACCGGCCTGCGGACCTGGTGGTCGTCGCGACCAAGGCCTACGACGTCGCCGTCGCCGCGCGGTCGTGCGCGCATCTGGTCGGACCGGGGACGGTCGTGCAGACCATCCAGAACGGGCTCGGTTCCCCGGAGGTCGCGGCCGCCGAGCTCGATCCGGGGCGGATCGCGGTCGGCGTCGTCGGCGGGTTCGGGGCGTCGCTGCCCGAGCCGGGCGTCGCGCACCACAACGGCATGGAGATGGTCCGCTTCGGACCCTACGACGGACTGCCCGCGGCGCAGCTGGAGGCCTCGGCGGAGATCTGGCGCTCGTCGGGCTTCCCGGTCGCGCTCTACACCGACCTGGGCCGGATGGTGTGGGAGAAGCTGGTCATGAACGCGGCGTTCTCCGGCTCGACCTGCCTGACCGGGCTCACCATCGGCGGGGTGCTCGACGACCCGGACGCCTGGGCGCTCGCCCGCGCCTGCGCGGCCGAGGCCGTCGCGGTGGCGGCGGCGTCCGGGGTGACCCTGCAGGTCGGCGACCCGATCGAGCACGTCCGTCGCCTCGGCGGCGCCATCCCGCACGCCCGCCCGTCGATGCTGCTCGACGCGCTGGCCCGGCACCGCTGCGAGGTCGACGCGATCAACGGGGCGGTGGCCCGCGAGGGCGCCCGGCTCGGCGTGCCGACCCCGGTCAACGACACCGTCGCCCGGGCGATCCGGGCCCGCGAGAGGACCTGGCTGTGACCGAGCACCTGATCCGCTACTCCGGCCGCGGCGGCTTCACCCCCGGGGTGGTCGCCCGGGCCCAGGGGAGCACCGTCACCACCGAGGAGGGCCGGGAGCTGCTCGACTTCACCTCCGGGCAGATGAGCGCGATCCTCGGGCACTCGCACCCGGAGATCGTCGCGACGGTCCGGGAGCAGGTCGGGCGGCTCGACCATCTCTACAGCGGGATGCTGTCGCGGCCGGTGCTGGAGCTGTGCGAGCGGCTGTGCGCCTCGGTCGGCGGCGGGCTGGACCGGGCGATGCTGCTGACCACCGGCGCGGAGTCCAACGAGGCCGCGATCCGGATGGCCAAGCTCGTCACCGGTCGGCACGAGATCGTCTCCTTCGCCCGGTCCTGGCACGGCATGACCCAGGCCGCGGCGAACGCGACCTACGTCGCCGGCCGCGCCGGGTACGGGCCCGCCGCCCCCGGCAACTTCGCGCTGCCGGTGCCCGACCGCTACCGCCCCGACCTCGTCGACGACGCCGGGGAGCTCGACTGGCGCCGTCAGCTCGACCTGGGGTTCGCCCTGGTCGACGCCCAGTCCGTCGGCAGCCTCGCCGCCTGCATCGTCGAGCCGGTCCTGTCCTCCGGCGGGGTGGTCGACCTGCCGCCGGGCTACCTGGCGGCGCTGCGCGACAAGTGCCACGAGCGCGGCATGCTGCTGATCCTCGACGAGGCGCAGACCGGTCTGTGCCGCACCGGCGACTGGTACGCCCACCAGCGCGACGGCGTGGTCCCCGACATCCTCACGCTGTCGAAGACGCTCGGGGCGGGGCTGCCGCTCGCCGCCGTCCTCACCACGGCCGCGATCGAGCAGGTCGCGCACGAGCGCGGCTTCCTGTTCTTCACCACCCACGTCAACGACCCGCTCCCGGCGGCGGTCGGGCTCACCGTGCTCGAGGTGCTCGCCCGCGACCGGCTCGACCTGCGCGCCCGCGAGCTGGGCACGCTGCTGCAGGACGGTCTGCGGGAACTGGCCCGCACGACCGGGACGATCGGCGACGTCCGCGGCCGCGGTCTGCTGGTCGGGCTGGAGCTGGCGGGCTCCGACACCGACGCGCTCGGGGCGGCGGTCACCGCGCGGTGCGCCGAGCTGGGGCTGCACATGAACATCGTGCAGCTGCCGGGCATGGGCGGGACGTTCCGGATCGCGCCGCCGCTGACCGCGACCGAGGCCGAGATCCGCCGCGGCGTGGACATCCTCGGGACGGCCCTGGGGGAGGTGGCTCAGCCCTCGACGGCGGCGGCGAGCCGGTCCAGCGTCGCGGCGAGCCCGTCGGCGTCGACGACGGGCAGGTAGGGCAGCAGCCGCTCGAGGGTGACCTCGGACCAGTCGTAGACGTGGGTGACCCGGGTGCCGTCGCCCTCGGGTGCGAGGTGGTGGGCCCAGCGCTGCCCGCCCCGGTCGCCGCCGTGGGTGGCGGGCGCCCACTCGATCTCGCGGTCCTCGACGAAGGCGACGACGTGGTTGTCGACCAGGTAGTCGCCCATGTCGCGGCCGTGCATCTCCATCACGAACACGTCCCCGGCGCCGGTCAGCCTGCCCCCGGTGCGCGACCGGAGCACCGTGCCCGAGGCGTCGATCTCCGGGTGCCGGGCGGGGGTGGCGAGCAGGTCGAACACCGCCGACGGCGACGCGGCGACGTGGCGGCTCGCGCTCAGCGACTTCTCGGTCATGGGGCCCGGGTACCCGTCAGCGCGGCGTGACGATCGTCAGGTCCCCGTCGGGCCGGACCCGGACCGCCGCCCCGGCCGGGTCGCCGGCGAGCAGTTCCGGCAGCTCGTCGTCGCGGCCGCAGCCGACGAACCGCGCACCGCCGTCGTCGAGCCGGCCGACGACGACCGCGTGCCGGCCGCCGTCGCGGTCGTGGCGCACCGTCCAGGTCTCGACGGTCGCCGCGCCGTCGGCGGTGGTCGTCGTCGGGACGGCGGGGACGGCGTCGAGCCGGGCCTGGAGCGCGGCGCTGTCGTCGTCGCGCCAGGGGGTGGGGCGGGTGGAGTAGACCCCGGCGGAGTACTTGGACAGGAAGCCGCCGTTCGCGCCGACCAGGCCGTACGTGCCCGGGTCGGCCCGCACGTGTCGCACGATCCCGGCGACCGCGTGCATCGAGTAGTCGTTCCCCGGCCCGCCGAAGAACGGCAGCCCACCGGTGACGGTGAGCCCGCGTGGGTCGTCGGCGGCCAACCCGAGGGGGTCGGCGACCGAGGACACCGCGATCGGGAAGCAGGAGTACAGGTCGATCGCGGCGAGGTCGTCCACGCCGGTCCCGGCGCGGTCCAGGGCGTGCCGGACGGCGGCCTCGGCGGCCGGATAGGCGCCCAGGTCGGGGCGGTCGAGCACGGCGCGCTCGGCGAGGTCGGCGTGGCCGTGCAGGAACACCCACCGCTGCGGGTCGATGCCCAGGTCGTGGGCGGTGCCGACGGAGGTCAGCACGACGGCGGCGCCCTGGTTGACCTGGTCGCGCGAGACGAGGAACCGCGGGTACGGGTCGGTGATCATCCGGTTGCGGTCGTCGCTGGTGACGAGCTCGTCGGGCTTTCGGACCTGCGGCGCGGCGGCGTGCGGGTGCCCGGCGGCGACCCGGGTGAACGGCGCGAACAGCGCGCCCATGCCGCGTGCGTAGGCGTCGCGGCCGAGCCCGAGCCGGGAGCGGCGGGCGTTCTCGCACAGCGCGTAGTACGCGGCCGGGGAGTGCACGCCGTGCGCTTCCGCGACCGGGCTGCGCAGCGCCGGGCCGTGCCCCCGGTCCTCCAGGGTGCCGCCGACGGTCTCGGTGAAGTCCGGCCGCTCGTCCCCGGGCCGGCCGAGCATGTCGCGCACGGTGGAGATCGCCTCGGCCCCGACGAGCAGCACCGCCCCGGCCTCCCCGCGGGCGATCGCGCCGGCGAACTCGGTGACCAGCCGCTGCGGGGACTGCCCGCCGACGACGTCGAGCACCGCCCGCCGCGGGTCGGCGCCGACGCGGCGGGCGACCGCACGCGGGTAGTTGTCCGCCCGGCCCAGCGGCGCGACCGCCCCGGGCACCGACATCTCGAACTGCCGCACCCCGGCGACGACGGTCAGCGCCGCCGCGACCGCGGCCGGGTCGGCGCCGGTGTCGGCGAGCGCCGCGGTGGCCGCGGCGGCACCGAGCCCGACCGGTGACAGGGCGGCGTAGCCGGGCTCGCCGATCCGCTCGGAGGCCTCCCCGACCCCGACGACGACGGGTGTCCGCGGGTCGAGGCTCATCGGACCAGCCCCGCGAGCGCGGCGATGCGCCGCTCGCAGGCGCGCGCCATCTCCCGGGTGATCTCGCCCGCGCCGCGCAGCTCGGTGAACGAGCCGACGACCTGCCCGACGAAGAACGACTGCAGCTCGCTCGCGCCGGGGTTCCCGGCGTCGGCGGCGGCGTCGATGCTCGACCAGGCCTGCAGGGTCAGCAGCGGCTGCAGCGGCATCGGCAGCGGCGCCGGCGCGCCGGGTGCCGACCACGCGTCGTGGTAGGCGCTGCGCAGCTGCCGGGCGGGTTTGCCGGTCCGGGCGGGGGAGCGGACGGTGTCGCCGCTGCCCGCGGCGAGGAACTTGCGCTTCACCGACTCCGGCGCCACGTCCTCCACACTGGACAGCCACACCGAGCCGCACCACACCCCGGCCGCGCCGAGCGCGAGCGCGGCGGCCATCTGGTCGCCGGAGGCGATGCCGCCCGCGGCCAGCACCGGACGGTCCCCGGCGACACCGACGATCTCCGGGGTGAGCACGGTCGTCGCGATGGTGCCGGTGTGCCCGCCGGCCTCGGTGCCCTGCGCGACGAGCACGTCGACCCCGGCCGCGAGCTGCCGTTCGGCGTGCCGGCGGGTCCCGACCAGCGCGGCGACGGCCATCCCGGCGTCGTGCGCGCGCTCCACGAGGTGCGGCGGCGCGGTGCCGAGCGCGTTCGCGACGAGCGCGGGCCGGTGGGCGAACACCGCGTCGAGCTGGGCCTCGGCGCCGCGCCGGCTCATCCCGGCCGCGATCGCGTCGCGCCCGGGGTCGACCGGCAGCCGCGGGACGCCGTAGCGGTCGAGCAGGTCGTCGACGAAGGCCAGGTGCTCGGCCGGGAGCTGCGCACGCAGCGCGGCGACGACGTCCTCCCGGTCGGCGCCGGTGTCGGCGGTCTTCTCCGGGACGACCAGGTCGACGCCGTAGGGCCGCCCGTCGAGCTGCTCCTCGATCCAGTGCAGCTGCGCGTCGAGCTCGTCGGCGGTGTAGGAGACCGCAGCCAGCACCCCGAACCCGCCGGCGCGGCTCACCTCGGTCACCACCGCGGGGGACCGGTTGAACCCGACGATCGGGTGCTCGACGCCCAGCAGATCGGTCAGCGCTGTCCTGATCACACCGCGCACACTATTACGGACGGGCATCGTCCATAAGTGGGTCGGTGGTCACAGCACCGTCTGGCAGGATCGCCGCCGTGCCCCCGCCGTCGCGCCGCAGCGGGCGTCCGCGGGACCCGGACGTCGACCGTCGCGCGCTCGCCGCCGCCCGCGAGGTCTACGGCGAGCGCGGCTGGTCCGGGCTGTCGCTGGAGGAGGTGGCCCGCCGGTCGTCGATCGGGAAGGGGTCGCTGTACCTGCGCTGGCCGACCCGGGCGGCGCTGCTCGTGGCCGCGGTGCGCGACCGCGCGCGGTTCGTCGCCGACATCGACACCGGCTCGCTGCGCGAGGACCTGGTGACCTTCGCCGAGCTGTGGACGGCGTTCGCCACGAGCGACGACGGCCGGCTGGTCGAGCGGCTGCTCGTCGACTCCCACCGGGTGCCGGAGATCGCGGGCGCGCTCGCCGACGACGCCTACCCCGAGCACGTCCGCGGCGCCCGGACGATGGTGCGCCGCGGCATCGAGCGCGGCGAGCTCCCGGCCGGGACGTCGGTGGCGCTGGTCGCGGACCTGGTCGCGGGGGCGGTGCGCAACCACGTCGCGACCATCCCCGCGCACCTCGCCGCCCGCGACGACGCCCGCGGCTACGCGGCCGCGGTCGTCGACACCGTCCTGGCCGGGGTACGGGCGCGGGCTCAGCCCTCGCCGTAGGCGGCGGCGATCTCCTGCGGTCCCGCCCACCGGCTGTAGGTGGGGCCCTGCGGCCAGCCGTCGGGGGAGTCCTGCCAGACCTCCTGGCGGCCGTAGGGCAGCACGTCGACCAGGGGGAACAGGTAGGAGAGCTGCTCGGTGCCGCGGCCGTCGGTGTGCCAGGTGCGGAAGACGCGGTCGCCGTCGCGCAGGAACACGTTGACCGCGAAGCCGCCCCCGGGCGGGGCGCCGACGTCGGTGCCGAAGCTGCTGTCGGCCGTCGAGTACCAGGTCATGGTGTTGCCGACGCGACGCCGGTAGGCCAGCGCCTCGTCGATCGGGCCCTGGGTGACGACCACGAAGCGGGCGTCGAACTTCTCCAGGCCGGCGAGCCGGGTGAACTGCGACGTGAACCCGGTGCACCCGCCGCACTGCCAGTCGGCGCCGTCGTGCCACATGTGGCTGTAGACGATCAGCTGCGGGTGGCCGTCGAAGATCTCGGCGAGGCGGACGGGGCCGTCCTCGCCGCGCAGGACGTAGTCGGGCATCTCGACCATCGGCAGCCGCCGACGGGCGGCGGCGATGGCGTCGAGCTCGCGGGTGGCGGCCTTCTCCCGGACGCGCAGCGCGGCGAGCTCGCGCTCCCAGGTGGCGGTGTCGACGACGGGAGGCAGGGCGGCGGTGGTCGGCTCGGTCATGGGAGGTGTGACCGGCGTCGCGTCCGGAACTCATCGTTCACAGACCGCGCACAGGGAGCCGACAGCATCGCGACAGCGCCGGGACCGACGGTGGTGCCGGTAGGCCCCGACCTCGAGGAGATCGTCCGTGAGCACCGCGACCCCGGTCCGGCCGGGACGGCACCGCGCCGCCCCGCCACAGTCCGCCCCGCCCCCCGACGCGCGCACCGGGACGGTCCCGGCGGGTGCTCCGCGCTGGGCGCGGCCCGGGCTGGTGGTGCTGCTCGCCGCGACCGCGCTGCTGTACCTCTGGGACCTGTCGTCGTCGGGCTGGGCGAACGACTTCTACGCCGCCGCGGTGCAGGCCGGGACGCAGTCTCCGACGGCGTGGCTGTTCGGGTCGCTGGACTCCGGGAACGCGATCACCGTCGACAAGCCGCCCGCGGCGCTGTGGGTGATGGTGGCCTCGGCGCGGCTGTTCGGGTTCTCCTCGTGGAGCCTGCTCGTGCCGCAGGCCCTGATGGGTGTGGGCGCGGTGGCCCTGCTGCACGCGACGGTGCGGCGGTGGGCCGGGCCCGCCGCGGGTCTGCTCGCGGGCGCGGCGCTGGCGCTGACCCCGGCGGCGGTGCTGATGTTCCGGTTCGACAACCCGGACGCGCTCCTGACGCTGCTGCTGGTCGTCGCGGCCTGGGCGACCTCGCGCGCCGTCGACGCCGCCTCGGTGCGGGCGTCCACGTGGTGGCTGGTCGCAGCCGGGTCGGCGGTCGGGTTCGCCTTCCTCACGAAGATGGGGCAGGCGCTGCTGGTCGTCCCGGCGCTCGGGCTGGTGTACCTGGTCGCCGGCTCACCGCGGCTGCGGACCCGGATCCTGCAGCTGGGTGCCGCGGTGGCGGCGATGATCGTCTCCGCCGGGTGGTTCGTCGCGCTGGTGGAGCTGTGGCCCGCCTCCGACCGGCCCTACATCGGCGGGTCGACGACGAACTCGCTGCTCGAGCTCGCGCTGGGCTACAACGGCCTCGGCCGGCTGCTCGGCGGCACCGGCAACGGCGGAGGCGGCGGCGCGGGTGGCGGCAACACCGGTTTCGGTGGCTCGGCCGGTCCGCTGCGGCTGTTCACCGGTGAGCTGGCCTACGAGATCTCCTGGCTGCTGCCGGCCGCGCTGATCCTGCTCGTGGCCGGGCTGTGGGTCACCCGGCGGGCGCCGCGGACCGACCGGACCCGCGCGGCGCTGCTGCTGTGGGGTGGCTGGACGTTGGTCACGGCGGCGGTGTTCTCGATGATGAGCGGCACGATGCACCCGTACTACACGGTGGCGCTGGCCCCGGGGATCGCCGGAGTGGTGGCCGTCGGCGGGGCGGCGCTGTGGCGGGAGCGGGGTGCCCGGTGGGCGCGGATCGTCGCCGCGACGACGGTGCTCGTCACCGGTGGCTGGGCGGTCGCGCTGCTGGTGGTGAGCGCGGAGTCCTTCTCCTGGCTGTGCCGGCCGGTCGGGGTGGTCACGGTGGTCGCGGCGGGACTGATGCTCGCGCCCGGCAGGGGACGCGCGGTGGTGCGGTCCGGTCTGGTCGCGGTGCTGGTGGCGGGGATGCTCGGGACCGGGGTGTACGCGGTGGCGACGGCGTCGACCGGGCACACCGGCAGCATTCCCTCGGTCGGCACGGTGTCGAGCTCGTTCGGCACCGCCGCCGGTTCGTCCGGCGGTCCCGGCTCGGGCCCGGCCGGCCCGGGATCGGCCGGTCCGGGTGGACCGGGTGGTGGTGCCCCGGGTGCGGCCGACGGCACGGGTGGGTTCGGTGGTGCCGGGGGAACGGCCCCGGGGCAGGGCGGTGGTGGGCCCGGCTCCGGCGGCGCGACCTCGGTGGAGCTGACCTCACTGCTCGCCGCGACCCGGTCCCCGTCCGGGACGACCTGGGCGGCCGCGGTCGCCACCTCCCAGACCGCCGCGTCGCTGGAGCTGGCGAGTGGGACCGCTGTCATGTCGACCGGTGGGTGGGCCGGCAGCGACTCCGCGGTCACCCTCGCCGAGTTCCGGTCCGACGTGGAGCAGGGCCGGATCGCCTACTACGTGGCGGGCGGCCAGGGCGGCGGCCCCGGTGGGCAGAGCGACTCGACGAGCAGCCGGATCGCGACCTGGGTCGCCGAGCACTACACGGCGACGACCGTCGGTGGTCAGACCGTCTACGACCTGTCCGCCCCGACCTCCTGACGGGTCGGCCGTCGGCGTCGACGTCAGCTCGGTGCGCGCGGTGGTGGTGCGGGCGGCGGTGGAGGAGGTGCCGGGCCGCAGTACCTGTGTCCGGTCGGTGTCACGGTGACCACGATGCCGTCGGGTGCGCGGAAGACCCGCCATCCGGGTTGTTCGCGGACGTGGTTGTGGAACTCGCACACCCCACGCCCGTTCACCAGCTCCGTCCGCCCGCCGTCGGCATCCCGCCGGATGTGGTCGACGTGGCGGACGGGAGCGTCGCAGTAGGGCTCGGTGCACCGGTTCTGCGCCCGGGCCTTCACGAGAGTGGCGAGCAGGCCGGTGAAGGTACGTCTGCGGGAGTCGCCGCCGATGACGATGCCCTGGTCGGTGAGCAGTCTGCGCAGGGACTTGGTGCCCTCGCTGGTGGCGAGCAGGTCGGCCGGGACCGGTCCGAAGCCGGGGATCTCGGCGGGCAGCGGGGAGGTGGGGTCGAGCAGCGCCTGGATCGGGACGGTGACCTGGACTTCGAGGTTCACCGCGGTCGCGGTGGCCTGGCCGGTGACTCGCTCCACGAGAGTGTCCGCAAGGACCTGACCGCGGGTGCGGGTCAGCGGCTGCGGGTCGACCTGTACCTCGATGAAGGCTCTCCGTAGTGCGGCCAGGCAGGCGGCGCCCTGCTCGACCGGGACGTAGGCGGTGAGGTAGCTCATCGCGTCCGGTGCGGGTCGCAGGGTGACCCGGCGTTCGGCCTTGGCGGCGTGGACGCGGGCGCGGAAGCGGTCGGGGGCGATCTCGGCGACCAGGCGCCGGGTCATCGCACGCAGCCGCCCGATCCCGTACCGGGTCAGATCCCGGACGGTGGCGAGGCGGCCGTCGACCTGCGCCCGCTGGGTGGTGTTCAGGTCGCGGCACTCGATGGCGATCGCCGTGACCTTGGCGGCGCTGAGCTGCCCGGCCTCATGGAGACGTCGGACGTCGTCGAGCCCGGCGTGCAGGTCGCGGGCGTTCGCCACCCGGGTACGGGCCTCGGCGGTGGAGACCCGGCAGGCCAGCTGGATCTGGGCGACCACGCTGCGGTGGAGCTTGTCGAAGTCGGCCCGGTCGTCGACGCGGTGGCTGTCGACATGCGCCTGGGCGAAGGCACGGATCCGCGTTGACTGCAATGCGGAGAGCGACGCTTGGAGGGTCTCGATCTCCTGGATCTGGTCGACCAGCTCGGCCTCGGACGACGCGGAAGGGTCGGCGGCGAGGGCTTGTTCGACGAGGAACCGGAGCAGGGTGAGGTCACCGCACGGGAACCCACCTACGTGCACGCCGGTGGCGTGGGCGGGTGGCTCCTGGGTGGCGGTCACACCATCGATGGTACTCGAACATAAGTTCGACGCGCTAGTTCTAGTTCGCGATCGCAAATCCATGGCCTGCGGCGATGTGCGCCGTTCGCGACGGTACCTCGTGGTGCGGTGGCCGCCCGCCGACGGAGACGATCAGGGGTCGACCACCATGGTCCTCGGTCATGGGGCCGGTCAGCCCGTGCGTCGTCGGTCTCCGGGCCGGGCCGAGGGCCGAGACGGCAGAGTCCGGCCGACCGGTGGCGACTGTGCCGGGACGACGCGGCTCCGGGGACGACGCGACTCCCAGGACGACTCGGCTACCCGGACGAGTGACCCGGACCCTCACAAGCCCGACGACCCCACCCGACCTGCCCCGCACGAGCCCCGGGCCCTCAGCCCCACTTCTCCCGCACCGAGGTGAACACCTTCTGCCCGTGCGAGAACTCCACGACGTTCCCGTCCGGATCGGTCAGCGCGCAGATGTACCCCACCGGCCCCGGCATCTGCCGCGGCTCCCAGTGCAGGCACCCCGCGTCCCGGGCACGGTCGGCGGCGACGTCGACGTCGTCGCGGGTCGGCACCTCGATCCCCAGGTGGGCGAAGGGACGCAGCAGCCCCAGCTCGCCACCCTGCTCGGCGTCGAACGACACCAGGACGAGCACCATCGGGGTCTCCACCTGACCGGCGTTGGACAGCCAGGCGCTCCGCCCGGCGCCGTCGGAGAAGCGCTCGACGACGGTGAGGGGGGTCATCGTCGTGTAGAAGTCGATGGCGGCGTCGAGGTCGCCGGTGGGCAGCGCGACATGGGTCCACCGCGCCTCGGTCAGCTGTGCGTCGGTCACGGGGATTCTCTACCCGACGACGCCGCGGTCGTGCAGCCCGGCGATGGTGCGCTCGTCGAGACCGAGGACGTCGGCGAGCACCGCGTCGGTCTCCCGGCCCAGCTCGGGGGCGGCGCCGGGGTCACCGTGGTCGGCGTCCCACCGGATCGGCGAGCGCGCGGTGATGCCGGTGGCGCCGCCGGGCAGCGCCAGGTCGGCGAGCAGCGGGTGCCCTCCGGCGCGGTGCTCGGCGACGACGTGGGTCATGCCCTGGTAGCGGCCCCACAACACCCGCGCGGTGTTCAGCTCGGACTCGACGGTCGCCGAGTCGCGCGCGGCGAACCACGGCCGCAGCACCGCCGCGATCGTCTCGCGCAGCCGGTAGCGCTCGGTCTCCGAGGCCAGGTCGGCGTCGAGGGCGGGCTCCAGCGCGGCGAACACCTCGCCGGTCCCGGTGACCGACACCAGCGCGTTCCACTGCGCCGGGGTCAGCGCGACGACCATCACCCGGTTCCCGTCGGAGCAGGCGAAGTCGACGCCGAAGCTGCCGTAGACGTGGTTGCCGTGCCGCGGCCGCTCGTGGCCGCGCTCGTCGGCCTCGGAGAGCCACCCCAGGTTCGCGACGCCGGCCAGCGCCACGTCGGACAGCGCGATCTCCGAGTACACCCCGGCGCCGGTGCGGGAGCGCTGGTACACCCCGGCGAGCACGGCCGTCGCGACCGACAGGCCGGTGACCAGGTCCCACGCGGGCAGCACGTGGTTGACCGGGGCCGCGCCCTCCTCGCTGCCGGTGATCTGCGGGATCCCGACCTCGGCGTTGACGGTGTAGTCGACGGCGGGGCGGCCGTCCGGGTAGCCCTGCACGCGCACGTGCACCAGGTCCGGGCGCCGCACGACGAGCGCGTCGTTGGCCATCCAGCGGCGGCCCACGACGTTGTCGACGAGCACACCGCGGTCCGGGCCCGGCGCCGTCGCCAGTCCCAGGACGAGCTCGCGGCCCTCGTCGGAGCGCAGGTCGATGCTGATCGACCGCTTGCCCTTGTTCAGCGAGGCCCAGTAGTAGGAGTCACCGGTGCCGCCCCCGGCGGCGGGCCAGCGGCCGTGGTCGGGGCCGCCGCCGAGCGGGTCGATGCGGATGACCGAGGCCCCGAGCTGCGCGAGCGTCATGCCGCCGGTGGGGCCGGCGACGAAACTCGCGCACTCGACGACGTGCAGACCGGACAGCGGGCGCGACATGGCGACCATCCTGCCCGGCGGTGCGGCCGGACGGGTCAGAGGTGTTCGATCAGCCGCTGACGGGCCAGGCGCTCGACCATCTCGGGGAGCGCGGCGGCGGAGACGACGTCGAGGTCGCGGTGGGAGCCGCGCACGACGTGGTCGACGAGGTCCTGGGAGAAGCGGCCGGCGAACTCGGCGGTGAGCCGGTCGAC
This sequence comes from Pseudonocardia tropica, assembly GCF_040105315.1. Classification (NCBI taxonomy): domain Bacteria; kingdom Bacillati; phylum Actinomycetota; class Actinomycetes; order Pseudonocardiales; family Pseudonocardiaceae; genus Pseudonocardia; species Pseudonocardia tropica. The sequence goes on along the minus strand of NZ_JBEDNP010000014.1, from coordinate 13,880 downwards.
GGCGCCCCGGACGGTGGGGTCGGTGACGGGTGGGTGGACGGAGGCCTGCACAGGAGTGGTCGTTTCGGTCGAGGTGGTGTCCGGTTACGCGGCGGAGTGCCGCGCCGCGCGGGGTCGCGCGGTGCCGGTACGGGGGTGGCACCGGCCGTGGCCGGGGCGCCGGGTGGGCGCCTCCCGGGGACGGTCCGGGCGGTTCGTCGAGCATCGCGGCCGGCGTGTCACCGGGCGCGATCGACTGACCCCACCGTATCGGACATGCGGGTGGCGCGTCGACCGATTACGCGGACCCCGGCTGATCGCGGTCGAGGTGGACCTCGCGGTCCGGCTCGACCGCGGCGACCCCGGCGACCGCCCGCAGGGCGTCCGGGTCGTCGCACGTCCCGACGACCACCCCGACTCCCGTGAGGACCTTCTCCACCTGCAGCCCGGCGGCCGCGCAGGCCCGCGCGACGTCGTCGGCGACGTGCCCGTCGGCCACCGACACCAGCAGCCTCCCGGTCGTGCTCATCGGCCCGGGGCCCGGACGAGGCCCGCGCCGACGTCGCCCGAGGTCAGCGGCAGCCGCTGGGCGGCCTGGGTGAGCTGGGTCCACAGGTCGCGCCCGCGGGCCCCGGTGCGCTGCGACCACAGCGCCGCGATCCCGGAGACGTGCGGGGTGGCCATCGAGGTACCCGAGATCGTGTTGGTGCGCTGGGGCATCGGCCACGACGAGTAGACGTCCACACCGGGCCCGGCGATGTCGACCTGCCCGCCCTCGACCGCGGAGCTGGCCGCGGAGAAGTCGGCGATGGCCAGCGCGGCGTCCACCGCGGCGACCGCCATGATCGACGGGCTGTTCGCCGGGACGCCGACGAAACCGACGTTCCCGGTCGAGCGCTCGGCGTTGTTGCCGGCTGCGGCGACGATCAGGGTGCCCGCGTCCAGCGCGCGCCGCCCGGCGTTCTCGTAGGCGGCGGAGACCTCGTTCAGGTCCGCGCCCAGCGACATCGACACGACCTGCGCGCCGGAGGAGATCGCCCACTCGATGCCCTCGAGGATGCCGGCGTCGGTGCCGGAGCCGTCGTCACCGAGCACCTTGCCGACCAGGATCCGCGCCTCGTGGGCGATGCCGTAGCGGCGTCCCGAGCCGGGGGCGAGCGGCCCGCAGGAGGTGCCGATGCAGTGCGTGCCGTGCCCCTGCACGTCGGCGACCTCCTGGCCGTCGACGAACGAGCGCGACTCGATCTGCCGCCCGGCGAAGTCGGGGTGGCCGAGGTCGAGGCCGGTGTCGAGGACGGCGACGGTGATCCCGGCGCCGGTCTCGGCGGCGACGTCCGCTCCGGTGGCCTGCAGACCCCAGGTGACCTGGTCGTCGTCGGCGAACCGGGCGGCGACGGGCGCGTCGGCGGTCTCCGCCGCGGCGGCGCGCTCGGCCAGGAAGCCCGCCGCGTCGGCGAACCCGCGCAGGTAGTCGGCGCTCAGCCCGGGCCCGGACAGGGCGCGCAGCACCCGTTCGGGCTCCACCGAGAGCACCCGGCGGTCGGCCCGGACGGTGCGCAGCCGGGCCGGGTCCAGTTCGGCGACGGCGACGCCGAGCCGGGCGAACAGCGTCGGGTGGACCCCCGGGGTGTCGTCGCGGCTGCTGGTCACCTCGGACAGTCCGGTCAGCTCCGCCACCGCCGAGCGTGCCGTGTCGTGGTCGGCCAGCAGGTCGTCGCTGAGCACCAGCAGGTACCGGCCGGTCAGCGTGCCTGCGGCCCGGCCCGGGAGGGCCGCGTGCGGGTCCACCATGTCGCCTCCGTCGATCGACTCGTGACCACCCATCGTGCCGCAGTGATCGCGCTCCGGCACGGTCGGCGGGCGAACGGGTGGTGTCGGTTCAGGGCCGCTGCCCGACCGTGTCCGCCAGCAGCGCCTCGGCGACCACGTGCAGCTTCCGGTTCGTCTCGTGCGAGAGCCGGCGCAGCAGGGTGAACGCCTCGTCGGCGGAGCAGCCGCGCTGGGCCATGAGGGCCCCCTTCGCCTGCTCGATGCTGACGTGCCGGGCGAAGCGGGCCCGCAGGTGCGTGTTCTCCGTGTCCAGGGCGCGGGCCAGCGCGGCGGCGGCGAGGTCGCTGCCGTCGGGGCCGGGGCTGATCAGCCCGGTGACGTCCTCGATGTGGTGCAGCACCCCGATGACCCGCCCGTCCGGGGACACCAGCGGGGAGTTCACCGTGACCCACACCCGTTCGACGAAGCCGGGAGCACCGGCCGCCGCGGGCACGTCGTGGCGCTGCACGGGCAGGTGGTCGCGCAGCCCGAGGCGCAGCACCCGCGACAGCGACGCCGTCAGCGCGGCGACGCCGCCGGTGCCGGGCAGCTCGGGGTTGTCCGGCAGCGCCTCGAGCAGCGGCCTGCCGACCAGCTCGGCGGGCGTGCGCAGGGTCGCGGTGCAGAATGCCGCGTTCGCCCCCACGGCCGTGAGCTCCCCGTCGAGGACCACGTACGGGGAGCGGGTGGCACGGAACGCGGGATCGTCGCAGCAGGCGCGCAGGATCTGCGCGTCCGAGGACCCGGAAAGCATCTCGACCTCCGCCGCGCCGGAACGCGACGGTTCGGCGGGCGCCGCGGCGAGCGGCACCGGAGGCCTGGCCCGGCGCGTCCGGCAGATGATGTCTGCGGAAACGGTTCCCGGGGCGGACCCCGGGATGCCGGGCCGGTTGCTTGACCCTGCGTGCTCGCGTCCGGAACCTGACGGTTCGCGGACGTCGGGAAGAACGTTAGGACAGCGTGTCACGCCTGCTGACAGCGGGTGTCCGATTACTCCGGACGCTGCGTTCGCGACCCCCGGATGCCGTGACCGGATAGTCCAATCCATATCTGAAGTTACGGTAGGGTCGCGTCGACCCACCGGAACGCCCCCAGGAGCAACGATGCTCGGTCTGATGCAGGACCGTCCCCTGACGCTGCCGCACGTGTTCCACCGTGCCGAGCAGTACTTCGGACACAAGGAGATCGTCACCGCCACCCCCGGTGGGGACGGTCCGCACCATCACGGTCGCCGAGTGGGCCGTGCGCACCCGCCGGCTGGCCACCGTGCTCGACACCCTCGGCGTCTCCGCCGACGGCCGGGTCGGGACGTTCTGCTGGAACACCGACCGGCACCTGGAGCTGTACCTGGCCGTGCCGTGCACCGGCCGGGTCCTGCACACGCTCAACCTGCGACTGTTCCCCGACCAGCTCGTCTACGTGGCCGACCACGCCGAGGACGAGGTCGTGTTCGTCGAGCGCTCCCTGCTCGGCCTGTTCTGGCCGCACGTGGACCGGATGACCACGGTGCGCCACGTCGTCGTCATCGACGACGGCGCGCCGACGGAGATCCCCGACGACCCGCGCATCCGGCTCTACGAGGAGCTCCTGGCCGCGGCCGAGCCGTTCGCGGGCCGGTTCGTCGTCGAGGACGAGAACACCGCCGCCGCCATGTGCTACACCTCCGGCACCACCGGCAACCCCAAGGGCGTCGTCTACTCGCACCGCTCGACGCTGCTGCACTCGCTCGCGACCCTGTTCGCCGACGGCGTCGGGCTCTGCGAGCGCGACGTGGTCCTGCCGGTCGTCCCGATGTTCCACGCCAACGCCTGGGGACTGCCCTACGGCTGCCTGCTCGCCGGCACCTCGCTGGTGCTGCCCGGGCCCGGCATGACCCCGGACGCGGTCCTGACACTGATCCAGGACCACCGGGTCACCGTCGCCGCGGGCGTCCCGACGATCTGGATGGGCCTGCTGCCCGAGCTCGGCGGGTACGACTGCTCGTCGCTGCGGGTCCTGCTCTGCGGCGGCTCGGCGGTGCCGAGGTCGATGTCGGAGGGGTTCCGCGCCGCGATCGGCCTGCCGGTCCTGCAGGGCTGGGGGATGACCGAGACCTCGCCGGTGGCGACCCTGGGCGTGCTGCGCTCCCAGCACGACGACCTGTCCGACGACGAGAAGGCCACCGTGCGCGCCCTGCAGGGCCCCCCGGTCCCGCTCGTCGACCTGCGCATCGCCGACCCCGAGACCGGAGCCGAGCAGCCCTGGGACGGAACCACCAGCGGTGAGGTGCAGGTGGCGGGCCCGTGGATCGCCTCGGAGTACCACCGCGGCGAGGGCGGCGGCACGCAGTTCACCTCCGACGGCTGGCTGCGCACCGGCGACGTCGCCGTCGTCGACGGCTCGGGCTACGTCAAGCTCGTCGACCGCACCAAGGACCTGGTCAAGTCCGGTGGTGAGTGGATCAGCTCCGTGGAGCTGGAGAACGAGATCATGGCTCACCCGAAGGTCGCCGAGGCCGCGGTCATCGCGATCCCGCACGAGCGCTGGGTGGAGCGTCCGATGGCGTGCGTCGTGGTGAAGGACGGTGAGACCCTCACCGCCGACGAGGTCATCGCGTTCCTCACCGATCGGGTCGCCACGTGGTGGCTCCCCGACGCCGTCGAGTTCATCGACGAGGTGCCCAGGACGAGCGTCGGCAAGTTCTCCAAGAAGACCCTGCGCGAGCAGTTCGAGGGCTACTCGCTGAGCTGAGCGGCCGCCTCGCGGTCCGTGGTCCCGGTGCGCGGCGCCGGGACCACGGCTGCGCCGCCCTGCTCGGGGATGACACCGTCCGGGACGTCCGCGGCGGCCCCGGCGAGCAGGTCGAGGCAGTGCACCTCGCCGCACCCGTCGCCGACGACCACCGTCCCGCCCCCCACCGCGACCGCGGTCAGCGGCGCGTCCAGCGGCACCCGGCCGAGCGCGGTCGCCGAGGTCAGGTCCCACAGCACCGCGGTGCCGTCCGAGCCCGCGGTCACCGCGCGGCACCGGCCGGCACCGGCGGCCGCGGTCAGGTGCGCCGCGTCGGCGCGCACCGTGGTCACCGTGTCCGATCCGGCCCGCCAGACGTGCACCCGGCCGTCGGCGTCGCAGACCACGCCGTGACAGCCGTCGTCGTCGACGGCGACGGCGGTGACCAGCCCGGCCGGCAGCGCCACCGTGACCGCCTCCGCCGAGGCGGGCCGCCAGCAGGCCAGCAGGCCGTCCGCGGCGAGCAGCACCGTCGCCCCGCCGGGGGTCGGCGCGGCCACCCGCGGTGCCGACGGCAGCCGGGTGGTGCGGAGGGCCCGCCCGCTGCGCGCGTCGCGCACGGCGACCGCGCCGTCCGGCTCTCCGGTGACCACCAGCGCGCCCCGCCCGGCCAGCACACGGCCGGGCAGCGACACCGCACCGGCCCGCACCCCGGTCGTCGCGTAGCGCTCCTCGACGGTCGCGGTCCCGGTGACGGCGAACAGCCGCGTCCCCGACGGGTCGAACCACAGCGGGCCCGCACCGGCCGGGACGCCCCAGCGCCGCGCGCCGGTGGCCGGGTCGTGGGCGAGCAGCCCGTCGGAGCGGCGACCGGCCGAAACGACCAGGCCCGTGCCCGCGGCGACCGCACCGACCGCGGGGGAGACCCCGGCGTGCCCGCCGGCACCCGGCCGGGCCCGTGCCGGGTCCCAGACCAGGACGCGGCCGTGGTCGTCCCCGGACGCGACGACGGTGCCCTCGGCGTCGGCGGTGACCGCCCGCACCGCGGCGCCGTGCCCGGCGAGCTCGGCGACCGGGCCGGGGCCGGTGGTCGGGACGAGCTGCACGGTCCCGTCCGCCCGCCCGACGACGACCCGGCCCTCACCGGCGCACGCGGCCGCGGTGACCGCGACGCCGTCGCCGGGGACGTCGAGCCGCACCGCGTCCTGCGGCACCCCGTCGACCAGCGCGAACACGTGCAGCGCGCCGTCGGCGGTGGCTGCGAGAAGCTGCCCCGCCGTCGGCACCACCACGGCGACCACGGCCGGTCCGCCCTCCAGCAGCCCCAGCGGGGTGCCGGTGGCCGGGTCCCAGGACCGCAGCGTGCCGTCCACCCCGCCGGACACGACGGTGCCCTGGCCGGTCGCGGTCAGCGCGGTCACCGGGCCGGCGTGGCCGCGGGCGACCGAGACGGCCGCGCCGCTGGTCACGTCCCACACCCGCACCGCGCCGTCGGCGCCGCCCGCGACCACCCGGGTCGGGGCGGTCCCGGTCACCGCGAGCGCGGTCACCGGGCCGGGCCGCCCGGCCAGGGTCGTGACCTCGGCGCCGCGGGCCGGGCCGTCGGTGGCCAGCACCCGCACCACGGGGTCGTCACCGGTGAGGGCGAGCAGGCCGCCGTCGGGGGACAGGGCGACCGCCCGGGCGTGGACCGCGGAGGCCGGGGGCCGCGGACCGCCGGGACCGGCGAGCGGGTCCGGGACCGCGTGTCCGGTCCCGGCGTCCCAGGCACCGCTCTCTCCGGAGGCGTCGAGCGACAGCAGCAGGCCGTCCGGCCCGGCGAGCAGCGCGACGACCGCGTCGCCGTGGCCCTCCAGGACCCGGCTCAGCGCGGCCGACGGCGGCCGGGTGCGCCAGCGGGTGGTCAGGGCGGGGACGCCCTGGGCGGTGAGCCGGGCCCGGGCGGCCCCGGCCAGCGCGGCCTCCCCGGCCAGGACGGCCCCGGCGAGCAGGTGCTGGGCGACCGGCCCGGTGCCGGAGCGGCGCAGGTGGTGCGCCTCGAGGTCCAGGACGCGGCGCAGCGCCTCGGGTGTCACCCCGTCCGGCGTGAGGCCCGGGTGCTCCCCGTACGGCGGTTCGCCGGCGGCGATGCGCCGTTCCAGCCCGTCCCAGAACGTCTCGACGGCCATGCGTGTGAGCCCTCCCCGGGGTCGCGTTCGGTTACCTGTCGTGGCCCCGCGCCCCATCGTTAACGTGGGAGGGCGTGTCGCCACCCGAACCGGCGGCGACCGGCGGCGAGCCCTCGGTGACCGGCGCGCGGCTCCTGCGTGTCGGGGACAGGGGCTACCGTACGTCCCATGCCCGCCACCACTCGTGCCGTCCTCTCGCTCGCCGAGATCGCGGTGTTCGCGCCGCTGGTCATCGCGCGTCGCACCGCCCGGATGCTCACCTCGGGCTTCCCGCCCCCGGCGCGCGAGGTCCGGGAGTTCCACCGGATGTGGGCGGAGAAGGTCGACGGGTTCTCCCGGGCCGCGGTCGTCCTGGTCACCTCGAAGCCGGGACCGGAGACGGTGGTCCGGGCCCTGGAACCGCTCCGCACCCGGGTGCGGGCCAACGCCCGCCGTCTGGGCTGACCGCCCGGCGAGGCTCGGGGGTGCGGTGTGACGGAGGGGACGGCGGTCCGGCGCGGACGGCGGCCGATGAGCGACCGTCGCCGCAGCCTGCAGCGCCTGGAGATCTCCCGGGCAGCGATCCGGCTGTTCCGTGAGCACGGCGTCTCCGCGACCGGCGGGGAGCAGATCGCCGAGGCGGTCGGGCTGTCGGCGCGCACGTTCTGGCGCTGGTTCCGCACCAAGGAGAGCTGCGTCGAGCCGGTGCTGAGCCTGGCCACCGACGCGTTCACCGCGAGCCTGGCCCGGTGGCCCGCGGGTGTCGCGCTGACCGAGCACCTCGCCCGGGACTATGCCGAGCACCCCGACGCGGGCCCGGACGACGGCGACCTCGTCCTCGCGGTGATCCGGATGAGCCGCTCCGAGCCCGCGCTGCGCGCGATCTGGCTGGTCGTGCAGGAACGGGCCGAGCCGGTCCTGGCCGGGATCCTCGCCGGCCGGTTCGGCCGCGACCCCGACGACGTCGCCGTGCGGGTGCAGGCCGCGGCGCTCAACGGGGCGCTGCGGGTCGCGACCGAGGACATCGCCGCCGCCACCGCCGACGGTCGTCGCCCACCGCCCGCGCAGCTGCGCGAGCGGCTGTCGGCGGCGGTCGACGCCGCGACCCACGGCGTCGACGGCGAGCGGGCGACCGGTCAGGGGCCGACCCGCAGTACGTAGCCCCCGCCGTCGCCGGGGACCCCGGACGGGATCCTCCGTGTTCCGCAACGTGACACATACTGTCAAAAAGGCACTCTGAGACGTGCGTCTCGTGGACGGTCCCGACGGCTCTCGTTACTGTCAGACAGTGACATGAAGACACTCGACGACACCAGACGCGGGCGGGCGCCGATGAGCGACCGGCGGCGCGAGCTGCAGCGCCTCGAGATCTCCCGTGCGGCCGTGGCACTGTTCCGGGAGCACGGCGTGCACGCCACCAGCGGCGAACGGATCGCCGAGGAGGTCGGGCTGTCCGGCCGGACGCTGTGGCGCTGGTTCCGCACCAAGGAGAGCTGCGTGGAACCGGTCCTCGCGCGCAGCATCGACGCCGTCGTCGCGACGCTGCGGCGCTGGCCGGCGGGGGTGGGCCTCGACGAGCACCTGCTCGCCGGGTACCGCCCGCCCCAGGACCCGGTCGACGCCGCCGACGCCGACGCCGCCATGGCCGTCATCGCGCTGTCGCGCACCGAGCCCGGTCTGCGGGCGGTGTGGCTGGCGGTGCACGAGCGGGCCGAGCCGGTGCTCGCCGAGGTGATCGCGGCCCGCGCCGGCCGCGAGCCCGGCGACCTGGACGTCCGGGTGCACGCCGCCGCCGTCGCCGCCGCCCTGCGGATCAGCGGCGAGGACCTCGCCGTCGAGCTCGCCGCGGGCGTCCGGTGCGCCGACCCCGTCGACCGACTCGGCCGCGCCCTGCGCGCGGCCACCACGACCCTTCCCCGGGCAGGAGAACCCGCGTGACCACCACCCCGTCCCGTACCGAACCGGTGTCGGCGAACCGGACCGGACCGCTGATCGCCGTCCTCGTCGGCGCCGCGTTCGTGATGATCCTCAACGAGACCGTGCTGAGCGTCGCGCTGCGCGACCTGAGCGTCGACCTCGGCGTCCCCGCCACCACCACCCAGTGGCTGACCAGCGGCTTCCTGCTGACGATGGCCGTGGTCATCCCCACCACCGGCTACCTGCTCGACCGCTTCACCCCGCGTCAGGTCTTCCTCACCTCGCTCGGGCTGTTCACCGCCGGGACCGCGATCGCCGGGTTCGCGCCCGGCTTCGCGGTGCTGCTCGTCGGTCGCATCGTGCAGGCCGGCGGCACGGCGATGATGATCCCGCTGCTGATGACCACGATCCTGCGTCTGGTGCCCGCCGAGCGGCGCGGCGCGACGATGGGCACGATCACGATCGTCATCGCCGTCGCGCCCGCGATCGGCCCGACGATCGGCGGCGCGATCCTGTCCGGTCTGGGCTGGCGCTGGATGTTCTGGCTGGTCCTGCCGCTGGCCGTGCTCGCCATGGCGGCCGGCGCCCGGTGGCTGCGCATCGACGGCGGCGGCCGCCCGGTCCCGCTCGACGTGGTGTCGGTGCTGCTGTCCGCCGTCGGGTTCGGCGGCCTGGTCTACGGGCTGTCCTCGCTGGGTGGCCACGGCGGCGGGGGGCTCCCGCCGTGGGCGCCGGTCGCCGTCGGGCTGGTCGCGCTGGCGGTGTTCGTGCTGCGCCAGCTGCGGCTGATGCGCGAGGACCGCGCGCTGCTGGACCTGCGCCCGTTCCGGCGGCGCCAGTTCGTCGTGGCGCTGGTGCTCACCGCGCTGGTGCTGCTGTCGCTGATCGGCGTCGCCGCCGTGCTGCTGCCGCTCTACCTGCAGACCGTGCTCGGTACGAGCACGCTGGTCTCCGGGCTCGTGGTGCTGCCCGGCGGGCTGCTGCTCGGACTGCTCGGCCGCCCGATCGGCGCACTGTTCGACCGCGTCGGCGCCCGACCGCTGGTGATCCCCGGTGCGGTGCTGATGGCGACCGGCCTGCTGCTGTTCTCCACCCTCGGCCCGGGCACCCCGCTCGGCGTGGTCGTGGGCTTCCACCTGGTCCTGATGGGCGGGCTCGCGCTGATGATGACGCCGCTGATGACCGAGGCGCTGGGCTCGCTGCCGGACGAGCTGTACTCGCACGGCAGCGCGATCCTGTCCACGCTGCAGCAGGTCGCGGGCGCGCTGGGGACGGCGCTGTTCGTCACCGTCGCCGCGCTGGGCTCGGCGAGCGCCGCCGGGGCCTCCCCGGACGCGGACGGGCTGCACGCCGCGTTCGCCGTCGCCGGCGGGGTCGGCGTGCTGGCCGTCCTGCTGTCGCTGCTGGTCCGGCGCCGCACCGTGGCGGAGGCCCCGGTCAGCTGACCTCCACCGGGTCACCCACGGCGATCGTGCCGGAGGTCAGCACCCGGCCGACCGCGCCGCCGCGGTCGTGCAGCGCGCGGACCCTCACTCCACCGTCACCGACTTCGCGAGGTTCCGCGGCCGGTCCACGTCGCGTCCGAGCGCGACGGCGGTGTGCCGGGCCAGCAGCTGCAGGGGGATCCCGAGCAGGATCGGTGCCAGCTCCGGCTCGGTGCGCGGCACCCGCAGCACGGCGTCGGCGAGCCCGGCGGGCAGCTCGGCGTCGGTCACCGCGATCACCGGCCCGCCCCGGGCCCGGATCTGCTCGATGGTGCCGACGTTCTTCCCGAGCAGCTCGTCGTCGGGGACCACGACGACGCTCGGCATATCCGGGGTGACCAGCGCCAGCGGCCCGTGCTTGAGCTCGGAGGCGGGGTAGGCCTCGGCGTGGCAGTAGGAGATCTCCTTGAGCTTCTGCGCGCCCTCCCGCGCGACCGGGCTGCAGCGGGTGCGCCCGACGAAGAACATCGACGACGCGTGCGCCCACCGCTGCGCGACCGCGGCGACCGTGCCGTGGGCGGCGTCGTCGGCCAGGACGGCCTCCACGTGGCGGGGCAGCGCCGCCAGCCCGTCGAGCAGCCGCCGCCCGTCGGCCACCGACAGGTCCCGCACCCGGCCCAGCAGCACCGCGAGCATCGCGAACGACACGCCCATGGTCGTGACGGCCTTGGTCGAGGCGACCGACACCTCCGGCCCGGAGTGCAGGAACACCCCGGTCCCGCACTCGCGGGAGATCGCCGACCCGATCACGTTCACCGCGCCGATCACCCGGCCGCCCTTGCGGCGCAGCTCCTGCACCGCGGCGAGGGTGTCGGCGGTCTCGCCGGACTGGCTGACCGCTACGTAGAGGCAGTCCGGGTCGACGACCGGGTTGCGGTGGCGGAACTCGCCGGCCGGTTCGGCCGCCGCCGGGATCCGGGCCAGCTGCTCGACCAGCCCGGCGCCGATCTCCCCGGCGTAGTAGGCCGACCCGCAGCCCAGGAACAGCACCCGGCGCACCCCGCGCAGCTCGCGGGGGTCCATCTCCAGCCCGCCGAGCCGGGCGGTGGCGAACCGGGTGTCGAGCCGCCCGGCCAGCGCGCGACGGATCGCGTCGGGCTGCTCGGCGATCTCCTTCGCCAGGAAGTCGGGGTGCCCGCCGAGCGCGTAGTCCTCGGAGCCGGTGTCGACGGTGGTCGGACCGATCCGGGTGGAGCCCTCGATGCCGTCGGCGCGCACGGTGACGATCTCGCCGTCGTCGAGGAACACGACCTTCTGGGTGTGCCGCACGACCGCGGCCAGGTCGGAGGCGACGACCATCTCGCCGTCGCCGATGCCGAGCACGATCGGGCTGCCGTTGCGCGCGACGACGATCTCGTCGGGGGTGCGGGCGTCGAGCACCGCGAGGCCGTAGGTGCCCTCGACGCCGGCGAGCGCCGTGCGCACCGCGTCGGCGAGGGTCGCGGCCCCGCCGTCGAGCGCCTCGGCGACCAGGTGCGCGAGCGCCTCGGAGTCGGTGTCGCTGCGCAGCACGACCCCGCGCGCGGTGAGCGCGCCGCGCAGCGCGTCGGCGTTCTCGACGATGCCGTTGTGCACGATCGCGACCCGCCCGGACGCGTCGGTGTGCGGGTGCGCGTTGGCCTCGTTCGGCTCGCCGTGGGTGGCCCACCGGGTGTGCGCGACGCCCGACCGGCCGGGGGGAGGGGCGTCACCCAGCAGCGTGCGCAGGTCCTCCACCCGCCCGGCGGTCCGCCGCACCGTCACCTTCCGGCGGTGCGCCACGGCCAGGCCCGCCGAGTCGTAGCCCCGGTACTCCAGCCGGGACAGCCCGTCGAGCAGCACGCCCGCCGCCTCCCGCGGCCCCACGTAACCCACGATCCCGCACATGCACGTTCCTCCCTCGTCCGCTCAGCCGTAGACGATCCGGCGCAGCCGCCGCTGGGAGACGTCACCGGGGGCGACCACCCGCGCGGCGAGCTCGGCCGCGATCCGCGGCCAGATCTCGTCGTTGCGCCGGTCGCGGGCCTGCAGCTCGCGGTGCCGGCGGCGGACGAACTCCTCGGTGGTCTCGCCGAAGTAGGCGACGACGTCGGCGACCACGCGGGCCGCCACCGGCTCGGCGAGCCCGGTGGTGGCGGCCACGTGCCGCACGAGATCCGGATCCACACCGCCGATCCTGACCGGCTGCGGGACGAAGGGCCAGTTTCCTGCCCGGAATCGGGCAGAGGTCAGGTCGTGGAGGCCGTCCTCGTCGACATCGACGGCGCCACCACCCTGCTCGACGCCGGGGAGCAGGCCGGGCTCGACCTGCCCTACGGCTGCCCGATGGGCATCTGCCGCATCTGCACCGTCGGCCTGCGGTCGGGCTCGGTGCGCTACCTGCGCGACGGCACCGAACGCCGCGGCGACCCCGACACCCCCGCCGAGAGGACCCAGACCTGCATCACCGCCGCCGGTGACTGCGTCCTGGAGATCTGACACCGAGACCCGACACCGCGCACACCCGGGAGGAACGTCGTGGCCATCGCCGACGTCGAGGAGTTCGCCCACCTCACCGACGCCGACGTGGAGGCGATCGGGCGCGAGCTCGACGCGATCCGCGCCGACGTCGAGGAGCGTCGCGGCCAGTACGACGCCGACCACATCCGCACGATGATCACCTGGCAGCGGCGGCTGAACGTCGCCGCGCCGGTCGCGCTGTTCGGCAGCCGGATCCCGCCGCTCCGGCTCGCCGGCACCGCCATGCTCTCGGTCGCCAGGATCCTCGAGAACACGGAGATCGGGCAGCACGTCACGTACGGCCGGTGGGACTGGCCGAACGACCCGGAGATCCGCTCGTCGACCTGCACCACACGTGTACGAACGTGATCGGCAAGGACAAGGACGTCGGCTACGAGATCCTCCGGGTCCGCGCCGACCAGCCCTGGCACCCCGCCTACCTGGGCAGCCGTTCTGGAACGTGCTGCTGGTGCAGACCTCGACGTGGACGGCCTGCTGGAGATGCAGCTGGAGGACCCCGAGGAGTTCCGCCGCACGCTGCTCGACGTCGGCCGCAGGCACGCGCGGCAGATGCGCCCGGACCTACGCGATCATCTTCTGCGGACACTCCCCGACGGTGCCGAGGTCCTCACCGAGGAGGACCTGGAGGGGGAGACGCGCGGCGCGTGGTATCTGCGCCGGCTGCTCGGCTCGGCCAACGTCACCGGCAACCGCCTGATGCACGTCATGTCCGGCAGCCTCGGCTACCGGATCGAGCACCACCTGTTCCCGGACCTGCCGTCCGACCGGTACCCGGAGATCGCGGTGAAGCTCCGGGCCCTCTGCGTGAAGTACGACCTGCCCTACACGACGGGACCGTTCCCGCGGCAGTTCTGGCACGCCACCCGCTCGATCTGGCGGCTGTCGCTGCCGGCCCGCGGGATCCGGGAGTCCGAGCACCGCCGCGAGCGCCGCGGTCTGCTCCGCCGCCCCGCCGCGCAGGCGGCGTGACCACGCGGGGGACCGGGAGCACTGTGGACGACGGGGCGCGGCCGGTGCCGATCACGGCTTCCGTGCCCTCTGAGCTGCGACGACGCCGAAAACCGACCCCCCTGTGAACGGCGTCCGACGGGCCGTGTAACTTTCTTCCTGTCAGCGAGTGAGCCGGACAGAACGGGCCCTGAGAGGCTCGGTCAACAGGCCCCGCGGACGGTGACCCCCGGTGGTTCACCGAGTTTCTCGGTGTGGTTATCTTGGTGGGTCAAGGCGATCCGTCTTCAGGATCCCGCTCTTTTTGGAGAGTCTGGGTGATTGCGGTGCGGGTGTCTTTTGAGAACTCAACAGTGTGTCGAGCTATATTTATTCGGTTTGGCGTTTT
>NZ_JBEDNP010000013.1:0-156745 GCF_040105315.1 Pseudonocardia tropica | reverse complement strand
TCAACTGCAGCGCCTGCTCCACCGCCCGCTCGTTGATCTCATCGATCACCGCCTCGGCACCCTCACGATCGAGGGTGTGGTCGGAGTCGGACAGCGTCCGCTCCGAGTAGGTGTCGGCCACCTGCTTCACCAGGGTCACGATCTTCATAGGACCTCTTCGACCTCCTGCCGCGGCGGCCTGCGCCCACGCGCACACCGCGTCGTCCTTCGTCGCGTTCCGGTCCCGGTCGTCCCGGGTCCGGACCGTCTCGCGTCACCGTGACGGTGCTGCGCCGCGCGCTCTCGCTCAGAGCGGGGGTGGGCCGCGGCGTCGCGTCCGTCGTCACCGGTGACTCTGCCATTGCTCGTACCGTAATGGCACGCCGTGCCACTGTGACGTTCATTGTTACCAACGAGTAGCATCCCGGCAAACCGGGCCAGGTCGTGACCGTACTCACGCGCGGTCCTCCTCACCTGGTGCGCGCACGAGGTCACACGCCGCGACCCCTGATCGGGGATCCGGTTTCGCTACCGTCGGCACCTCGCGCACTCGGCAGGAAGGAGCCGTCGTGCAGGTGACGGGGTTCGACGACCGTCTGGGGACCGGCTACGTGCTCAGCACGGGGCCGCACGCCGACGAGGACGTTCCGGGCAGCCGGACCGTGGAGCACGGCGGTCGCACCGTCCGGGCCACCGACGGTCTGGCCGCGATGCTGGAGGACGCGCTGGTCCACCGGCCGACCACCCGTCTGGGGTGGGGCGGGCCGGAGGTGCCGCTGACCCTGGAGGACGCGACGCTGCTGGCGTGGCTGCGCCAGGACATCGGCGGAGTGGTGGCCGTCAGCGGGGAGCCCGAACCCGTCTGAGCGGCCCGGCGCGGCCCAGGTGGGCGAGCGCGCGACGCGCGGCGTGCGCGCCGCACATCCCGTGCGCACCCGGGCCGGGCGGCGTCGCGGCCGAGCAGAGGAAGTGCCCCGGCGCCCCCGTGTCGTAGGGCTGCAGCGTCGCCCGCGGCCCGAGCAGCAGCTGCGCCACGTCCTTGGACCCGGTCAGGATGTTGCCGCCGACGAAGTTCGGGTTGCCCGCGAACGCGGCCGGATCGGTGACCATCGTGCCCACGATCCGCTCCCGGAACCCGGGCGCGAACCGTTCGATCTGCGCGGTGACCGCCTCCGTGGCGTCGCCGGTGTACCCGCGGGGGACGTGCGCGTAGGCCCACACGGGGTGGACGTCGCCCGCCGAGCGGGACGGGTCGGCCAGGTACTGCTGCCCGACCAGGACGAACGGCCGCTCCGGCATCCGGCCCGCGTGCACCTCGCGCTCGACGAGTGCGTTCTCCGCCGCCGACCCGACGACGTGCAGCGTCCCGGCCCGTCGCGCGTCGGGGTGCGTCCAGGGCACGCCGCGCGCCACCGCGTAGTCGACCTTGAACGCGGCCGGGCCGTGGCGGAAGCGCCGGTAGGCCCGCGCGGCCCGGGCCGGCAGCCGGTCCCCCAGCAGGGCGGGCAGCCGGTCCGGGCCGACGTCCCACACCACGACGTCCGACGGCGGCAGTTCGTCCGCCGACCGCACGTGCACCCCGGTCTCGACCTTCGCCCCGTGCTCGGCGAGCACCGCGGCGAGCGCGTCGGAGATCGCCCGCGACCCGCCCTCGGCGACGCCCCAGCCGTGCCGGTGCCCGGCGGTGAACAGGCCGAGCCCGATCGCCGAGGACAGCGGCCGGTTCAGCGGCCGGAACGCGTGCGATGCCGATCCCAGGAACAGCGCCCGCCCGCGCTCGGTGCGGAACGCCCTGGCCAGCACCTCCGCCGGGAGCACGGTGGGCGCGCCGAACCGGGCCAGCAGCAGCGGGTGGCGCGGGATCCGCACCAGTGGGCCGAGGACGTCCGGGGAGAAGGTGTCGTAGTCGCGCACCGGTCCGGTGAACAGCGCGCGCCAGAGCGCGCCGTCGGCCCCGAGCCCGTCCGCGGTGCCGGTGACCGAGCGGACCAGGACGCCGGCGTCGCCGCCGTCGAGGGGGTGGACGCAGTCGACCTCCGGCAGCCGCCACCGCAGCCCGTACCGGTCCAGGCCCAGCTGGTCGAGGACCGGCGAGCCGACGGCCATCGGGTGCACCGCCGAGCAGTGGTCGACCAGCAGCCCCGGGACGATCGCCTCCACCGTGCGGGTGCCGCCACCGATCTCGTCGGCGGCCTCCAGCACGGTCACCGCCACCCCGGCGCGGGCCAGCACGGCCGCGGCCACGAGCCCGTTCGGCCCGGATCCGACGACGGTCGCGGTGGTCATGGCGTCCTCCTGGGGTACCGGGTCGGAGCAGCGACGCGTCGACCCGCACACCGTACGGCCGCAGCTCGGTCGCTGCGGTCGACCACGCCGGCCACGGCGTAGCGGGGCGGACCGGTTGCAGGTCGAGGTGGCGCTGCCGGCGGCGCCGCTGCTGCGGGGACGGCTACCGGGCTCAGCCGCCCGTGCTCAGCTCACGCGACGGCTCAGCTCACTCGACGGCCGTGCGGGGGTTCGGCGTGGACGCGGTCCTCCTCGGGCACGACCATCGACAGCACCTCGCCGAGTGCCTCGTCGTCCATCGCCCGCGGCTCGACCGGCTCGTCGCCGAGCACACCCGACACGACCCAGGAACCGGACCGCCCGGTGATGGTGAGCGACAGCGTCTCGTCCTCGTCCGCCGGATCGTTCATCCCTGGGCTCCTCTCGGCACGACGCCGTCGGCGTCACCCCGGCCCGCACGGATCCGGGGAACGGCGGATACCCGTCGGTGGGCAGTTGATACCCGTCCGGGGACCGACCGCACGCCGACCGGCACGAACCGTGCGCCGACCGCGAACCGGACGTGCGCGACCGGACGGGGGGATCAGCCCGGGTGACGGCGGCCGGGCGCGGGGGCCGGGTACGCGGGACCGTGCGCGGCCGACGGTGCCACCGGCAGCATCGCCCACAGCATCTCGGCGAGCGCGCCGTCGTCCAGCCCCTTGAGCGGCAGCGGTTCCCGGCCGAGCACACCCGACACCAGCCAGGATCCGCTGCGGCCGGTGATGGTCAGCGTCACCGTGTCCTCGTCGGTCGCGATGTCGGTCATGTGTCCCCCTCCGTCGTGCCTCACGGGTTCTGCGTCGGGCTCCACGTCCTCAGACGTCCGTGGTGACACTGCGTTGCCCCGCGTCGACGAGCGGTAGCGCACGCGAGGGGACCGGTGCGAACTCCCACCGACGGGCGTGGTGAAGTCGGTGGGTGACCAGCAGCCTGCCCCTCACCGGAGAGCGCACCGTCCCGGGCATCAGCCACGAGAACTACTGGTTCCGCCGCCACGAGGTGGTCTACGCGGCCATCGCCGCCGACTGCTCGGGCGTCGCCGTGCTGGAGGCCGGCTGCGGCGAGGGCTACGGCGCCGACCTGCTCGCCGGAGCCGCCCGCTCGGTGCTGGCGCTGGACTACGACGCGACGACCGTCGCCCACGTCCGGGCCCGCTACCCGCGGGTGGACGTGGCCCGGGCCAACCTGGTGGCGCTGCCGGTGCCCGACGGGAGCGTCGACGTCGTCGTGTCGTTGCAGGTCATCGAGCACCTGTGGGAGCAGGAGCGGTTCCTGCGCGAGTGCAGGCGGGTGCTGCGTCCCGGCGGGCGGCTCATGGTGTCGACGCCGAACCGGATCACCTTCTCCCCCGGTCGTGACACCCCGCTCAACCCGTTCCACACCCGCGAGCTCGACCCGCGCGAGCTGGCCGGCCTGGTCGACGACGCCGGGTTCGGCCGGGTCGTCGTGCAGGGGCTGCACCACGGTCCGCGGCTGCGCGAGCTCGACGCCCGCCACGGCGGCCTGATCGAGGCGCAGACCGCGCTGGCGCTGTCCGGGGAGCCGTGGCCGCACGCGCTGGCCGTCGACGTCGCCGGGGTGCGGTGCTCGGACTTCGTGCTGCGCACCGGCGACCACACCGACCTCGACGCCTCGCTCGACCTGCTGGTCACGGCGACCCGGCCGTGAGCGGCGCGCCCGTCGGGACGTTCTGCCTCGTCCTGCACTCGCACCTGCCGCTGCTGGCCCGGCACGGCCGGTGGCCGGTCGGCGAGGAGTGGCTCTACCAGTCCTGGGCGCACTCCTACCTGCCCGTCGTCGCGACGCTGCGGGAGCTGGCCGAGGAGGGCCGCACCGGCCTGGCCACCCTCGGGGTGACGCCGGTGCTGGCCGCGCAGCTCGACGACCCGCACTGCCTGCGCGGGGTGCACGACTGGCTCGGCGGGTGGACGCTGCGCGCGCACTCGGCGGCGGGCCGGCTGCCGGACCTGGCCCCGCACGAGCACCGCGTGTCGACGGCGGCGACGGCCGAGTTCGAGCGGCACTGGCGCCACGGCGGGTCGCCCGCGCTGCGCGGTCTGCGCGACTCCGGCGCCGTCGAGCTGCTGGGTGGGCCGGCCGCGCACCCGTTCCAGCCGCTGCTCGACCCGCGGGTGCGGGCGTTCTCGCTGCGCGCCGGGCTCGACGACCACGCGCTGCGCCTGGGCGCGCGGCCGGCCGGGATCTGGGCGCCCGAGTGCGGCTTCGCGCCCGGGATGGAGCACGACTACGCCGCCGCCGGGGTGCGCCGCTTCCTCGTCGACGGCCCCGCGCTGCGCGGCGACACCGCGTTCGCCCGGCCGGTCGGGACCTCCGACGTCGTGTGCGTCGGCCGCGACCTGGAGATCACCTACCGGGTGTGGTCGCCGCGCAAGGGCTACCCCGGCTCGGCCGAGTACCGCGACTTCCACACCTGGGACCACGAGTCCGGCCTCAAACCGGCGCGGGTCACCGGACGGCGGGTACCGAGCGAGCGGAAGAAGCCCTACGACCCCGCGCTCGCCGCCCACGCCGTCTCCCGCGACGCCGACGACTTCGTCGCCACCGTCGTCGCGCGGCTGACCGCGCTGCGCGCCGGGCACGGCCGCCCGGCACTGACCGTCGCCGCGTTCGACACCGAACTGTTCGGGCACTGGTGGCACGAGGGACCTGCCTGGCTGGCCGCCGTGCTCCGCCGGCTGCCCGAGGCCGGGGTCGCCGTGCGCACCCTCGGCGACGCCGTCGACGACGGTCTGGTCGGCGACCCGGTCGACCTGCGGGAGTCGTCCTGGGGCTCGGGCAAGGACTGGCGGGTCTGGGCCGGGCCGCAGGTCGCCGACCTGGTCGCGCGGAACGCCGAGGTCCAGTCCGACCTGCTCGCCGCCCCGCTGCCCGGACCCGTCCGGGACCCGCTGGCCGACCTGCTGGCCGACCAGGCGCTGCACGCGCTGTCCAGCGACTGGGCGTTCATGGTCAGCAAGGACTCCGCGGCCGGGTACGCCCGCTCGCGCGCCGCCCTGCACGCCGGACGGGTGGCCGAGCTGTCCGGGCTGCTGCGCGCCGGGCGGCGGCGGGCCGCACAGCGCCGGGTCGCGGCCTGGGCGGACGTGCCGCTGCCGACCTTCGGGCACGTGGACGCCCGGGACCTGGGACGGGTCTGACCGCGAACTCGCTTACCCGGTAAGCGGATTCGGCGGGGGCGGTGTCGGTGGAGCACCGGCCCCGGACGCCCCGTGACCCCGGACGGCGGGGCCACCGCTCCCGGCCCGCCCGTCGTGGTGGACGGCTGCCCGAGCCACGGCTCCCGGCCGCGCCACGGGTTCCCGCTCGGCCAGGCGCGGCTCGCGGCCGCCCGCGCATCGCCTCCGCTCCGCCGGGCGCGACGGGCCGATCGCACGGTGTGGCGACCTGTCGTCCGGCGCGGCGACCACCGCGCGGGGTGCCCGCGCGGGGGGCAGGGTGCCGCGCGACGGGCGGGTAGCACGCAAAGGACCCACCCGACCCCCGTGCCTCGTCCTCCACCGACCGGCCGATGGACGCGTCCGGGTTCGGAGAACGCGACCTCGATCCGACGCGCGTTCCTCCACACCCCGCGCGTCGACGGTTCGCCCCGGAGGCGGGCGCGCGGGCCGGCCGATCGCGGCGGCGGAGCGGTCGGCACGGTGCCCCGGGGGTTACCGCCGGTCCGGCGTTTGTCAGGATCGAGCGATGCGGGTGCTGATGGTCAGCTGGGAGTTCCCGCCGGTCGTCGTCGGCGGGCTGGGCCGGCACGTGCACGCGCTGTCCCGCGAGCTCGTCGCGGCCGGGCACGAGGTCGTCGTGCTGTCCCGGGCCCCCACCGGCACCGACGCCGAGACCCACCCGACCCGCACCGGGACCGTCGACGGGGTGCGGGTGCTGCGGGTGGCCGAGGACCCGCCGGAGCTGGAGTTCGCCACCGACCTGGTCGCGTGGACGCTCGCGATGGGGCACGCGATGCTGCGCCACGCACTGACCGCACTGCTGCCGGGCTGGCGGCCGGACGTCGTGCACGCCCACGACTGGCTCGTCGCGCACCCGTCGATCGCGCTCGCCGACGTCCTCGGGGTCCCGCTGGTCGCGACCGTGCACGCCACCGAGGCGGGCCGGCACTCCGGCTGGCTGCCGGGGCCGCTGAACCGGCAGGTGCACTCCACCGAGTGGTGGCTCGCGCAGCGTGCGGACGAGGTCATCACCTGCTCCGGCGCGATGCGCACCGAGGTCTCGGCACTGCACGACCTCGACCCGGCCGCCGTCCACGTGGTGCACAACGGCATCGACCCGCGTCGCTGGCGCTCCCGTGCCGCCGCCCCCGCACACGCCGGCGACGGGCCACGGATCGTCTACTTCGGACGTCTGGAGTACGAGAAGGGCGTCCAGGACCTGATCGCGGCGCTGCCCCGGATCCGGCGGCGGCACCGCGGGACCCGGCTGCTCGTCGCCGGGACCGGGACACAGCAGGAGATGCTGGCCGAGCGCGCCGCGCGGCACCGCGTGACCCGCTCGGTGACCTTCCTCGGCCACCTGCCCGACGGCGAGCTGACCGCCCTGCTGCGCGGCGCCGACGCCGTCGTGCTGCCGAGCCGCTACGAGCCGTTCGGGATCGTCGCGCTGGAGGCCGCCGCGGTGGGCGCGACGCTCGTCGCCTCGACCGCGGGCGGGCTCGGCGAGCTGGTCCGCGACGGCGAGACCGGACTCGGGTTCGCCCCCGGCGACGTCCCCGGGATCGCCGACGCCGTCGACCGCGCGCTGGCCGACCCGGCCGCCGCCCGCCGCCGGGCCCGCGCCGCCCGGGCCCGGCTGCGCACCGACTTCGCCTGGCCGGTCATCGCCGGGCACACCGCCCGCATCTACGCCGGCGCCACCGCGGCCGGGCCGCGGGAGCTCCCCCGCCCGAAGATCCCCACCGGGAACCTGTTCGGCGCCTGACCGGTCACGCCGGCTCCTCGAGCCGGATCGTGCCGTCCCAGCCCGACCGGGGCAGCTCCCGGACGGCGCGGACCCACTCGGCCCGCAGCAGCGGGAGGCAGACCTGCACGGGCTCGTGCGACGAAGGCGACGGCGGTGTCGGCGTCCAGCGGGCGTCCGGGTCGTCGAACCGGTCGGCGAGGTGGTCGTTCCACGAGCCGTAGCAGGAGTCGTAGGTCGAGGACACGGGCGCGTCGAACTCGACGGTTGCGATCCCCTTGCTCAGCTCGTGTTCCGGGTCGAACAACGCGCAGGCGTCGAGCAGGGTCGGGCGCGGCGACCAGGCCCAGATCGGTGGATGCCCTCCCGTGTCGACTCCACCGGCGAGCATGGCCGCCACCATCGCCGGGTACCGGTCGCGCTCGTCGTCGTTCAGCTCGTCCCAGGTCGTACGCAGGACACCGGTCCGACGCAGGCGCGCGATCCGCGGGAGCCGCTGGAAGGTCCAGAGCCGCCGCACGGTCACAGCGGCTCCCCGTCGAGCATCGGCTCGAACGCGCGGTAGGCGCCCAGGTCGCGGAAGTGCCGGGAATACAGGTCGCCGTCCCCGTCGGTCAGCGCGGGCGCGACGTCGACCACCTCCAGCAGACGCACGGTGACCTGCTCGCCGTCGATGGCTCGGTAGCTCGTCCCGGCGGCCCGTGCGTGGGCGAGCGCGACCGTCCGGGGCTCCGCACCCGGCGGCACCTCCAGGAGCGCGACCGTCTCCTCGTAGAGCGGGCTCGCCCCGGGTCGGTGGGCGGCGAACAGCAGGATCGCGACGTGTCGCATGCCGCCGACGCTAGGGCCCCGTCCGGGACCGGACATCCGGGTCGCACCCCGGCCCCTCTCGGGGATCGCCCGGGGTGCCGCCGGCTCAGGCCCGGTCGAGCCGGGCCTGCAGGGCCCGGTCGGCCTTGCGCGCCATGTCCGCGACGGCCGCGCGCTCGGCGGCGGCGGCCTCGTAGTCGGCCCGCCGGTCGCGCACCACCCGGGCCGGGGTCCCGACGGCGATCGACTCCGCGGGGATGTCCCCCCGCGCGACCGCGTGCGCCCCGAGCACGCTGCCCGGGCCGATCCGGGTGCCGCGCAGCACCGAGGTCTTCACCCCGAGCCAGCAGCCCTCGCCGATCCGGACCGGCGACTTCACGATTCCCTGGTCCTTGATCGGACGCCGGACGTCGGAGGTGCGGTGGTCGAAGTCGGTGACGTAGACCCAGTCGGCGACCAGCGTCGTCGCGCCGATCTCGACGTCGAGATAGCAGTTGACGGTGTTGTCCCGGCCGAACACGACCTTGTCGCCGATCCGCATCGAACCCTCGTGGCAGCGCAGGGCGGTGCCGTCGCCGATGTGCACCCAGCGGCCGATCTCGAGCCGGCCGAACCCGGGACGGGCCTCGATCGTCACGTCCCTGCCCAGGAACACCATGCCGCGCAGCACGACGTGCGGCTGCCGCAGCCGCAGCTTCGCCAGCCGCCAGTACCGCCGCAGGTACCAGGGGCTGTACGCACGGTGGCGCAGGATCCAGCGCAGCGAGGTGAGGCTGAACAGCTTCGCCTGCTCCGGGTCGGCGTCGGGGATCGGCGGACGGCGCACCCGTCAGACCCTAGGCGTGTGCACCCCTCCGGCGACGGGTACCTCCCGGGGACCACGTCCCCCATCCGAGAGGTCCGCCCGTGAGCGACCACCGCCAGCCCGACGACGGCACCGACGTCGGTACCGACGAACTGACCTCCGGAGGCGGCGGCACCTCCCGCGCCGACGCCGACAAGGCGGGCAACCCCCGCCCCGACGCGACGACCGACGACTCCGGGGCCACCGGAGCGGCCGCCCGCGAGGTCGAGGCCGAGCACGAGGACGAGCCCACCCGCAGCGAGTGAACGTCCCGGCGGGCCGGTCGTAGGCTCGCCGGCGTGCCCCGCCCGTTGATCATCTCGACCGACCCCGGTGTCGACGACGCCGTCGCGCTCGTGCTGGCCCTGCGCAGTCCCGAGGTGGACGTCCGGGCCGTCGTCGCCACGTTCGGCAACGTCGGCCTGGACGCCACCCTGCCCAACGCCGGACGGCTGCTCGCCCTCGCCGGACGACCGGACGTCCCGCTGGGGGTCGGCGCCGCCCGGCCGCTGGTGCACCGGCGCGAGCGGCGGGCCGGGCACGTGCACGGCTCCGACGGGCTCGGCGGGCGCGCCGCGGCGCTGCCGGAGCCGGTCGCGCCGGTGGCCGGGGCCGGGGTCGCCCTCATGGCGCGGGTGCTGGAGGAGGCGACCGAGCCGGTCACGATCGCCTCGATCGGCCCGCTCACCGACACCGCGATCCTGCTCGCCGCGCGCCCGGACCTGGCGGGACGGATCGAGCGGGTCGTCGTCATGGGCGGGGCGATCGGCGGCGGGAACGTCACCGGTGCCGCCGAGTTCAACGTCCACGCCGACCCGGAGGCCGCGCACCGCGTCCTGGCCCAGGACCCCGGCGAGGGCTCCGTGCCGGTCGCGCTGGTGCCCCTGGAGACCACGCTGGGCTGTGCCGCGGGCCCGGAGTGGGTCGCCGTACTGGGCGACGCCGACCCGGTCGGCGCCGAGCTGGCCGCGATGATCGCCCCGTACATGCGGTTCTACCGGGAACGCTACGGCCGCGACGCCGTCGCCCTGCACGACGCGACGGCGCTGCTGGAGTGCGTCGCACCCGGGTCGCTGACACCGACGCCGACGGCGCTGACCGTGGACACCGGGTTCGGCCCGGCCCGCGGGGCGACCGTGCCCGCCGAACCCGGCACCCGCCCGGTGGACGTGCTGTCCGCGCCGGACGTGCCGGCCGTCCTCGACGCGGCGCTGGCCCGGCTCACGTCGCGTCCGTAGCCGCGCACTCCCCGAGGCGCACCATCGCGCCCCGCGGCCACCGCCCGTCTCAGCCCGCCCACACCGCGACGGCCACGAGCAGCACCGAGAACCCGAGCCCGGCCCACGCCGTGACGGCGTGCCCGGGCCGGCACAGCGGCAGCGTGCGGCCCCGCACCACGGCGACCGCCAGCGCGGCCGCGGCCGGAGCGAGGACGAGACCCCACACCCAACCGCCGACCGAGGACCACGGGCCCCGGTTCCACAGCAGCACCAGCCCGAACACCGCGGTCAGCAGGCCGTCGGCGATCGGCAGCAGCGCACCCTCCCGCAGCGCACGGCGCAGCGCGAGCAGCGAGAACAGTGCCGCGACCGCGACCGGCGCCCACGCGAGCGGGCCCGCGCCGCCGTCGGACGGGGGGGTGCCGAACAACAGGGTGCGGGCGACCGGCTCGACCCCGGCGGTGGTGTCGCCGAGCACGACGACGGCCCGCCCGCCGTCGCGGTCGAGGGCGAGCATGCTGCTGAACCCGGCGGTGCCGCCGTTGTGCCAGACGTAGGGGTGCCGGGCGCCGTCGGCGCCGGTGGCCCCGCTGGTCACCCAGATCCAGCCGATCGACGTGCCGGGGTCGTCCTGCGCGGTCGGGGTCAGCGCGCCGGTCCCCGGTGCGGCGCCGGTGAGCTGGGCCCGCGCCCAGCGCGCGAGGTCGTCGACGGTCGAGAAGGTGGAGCTCCCGGCGGGCAGGTAGCCCTCGCCGGCCCAGCGGGGCGCGGGGCGGCCGTTGTCGCGGTGCCCGGGGACCGCGGTGTCCGGGATCTGCGCGTCGCCGGCGGCGAAGGTCGTCGAGGTCATGCCGAGGGGGCCGGTGATCCGCTCCGCGACCAGCTGCGGGTAGCCGGCGGCGCCGGCGGCGCGGACGAGTGCGGTCCCGAGCAGCGCGACGCCGACGTTGGAGTACGTGGGCGGCTGCTGCGGGTCGACCGCGGCGGTGCGGGCGTCGTCGAGGAGCTGCGCGGTGGTCGTCGAGGAGTACGGGTTCAGGTTCACCGTCGTGGCCGGGGACCGGGCGGCGGCGGTCGCCCCCAGCGCCGGCAGCCCGGAGCGGTGCTGGGCGAGCGAGGCGAGCGTGACCGCGCCTGCCGGGGTGCCCGCCAGCTCCGGCAGCGCGCGCTCGAGCGGGTCGTCGGGACGCACCTCGCCGCGGGTCACGGCGTCGGCGAACAACGCGGCCGTGAACGTCTTGGTGACCGACCCGATCTCGAAGGGGGCCCCGGCGTCGGCGGGGCCGAGCCCGGCGGTGGTGACCGTCGTCGGCGTGACCTCGGCGACGGCGAGCGACCGGTAGCCGTCGTGCCCACCCGCCGCGGCCCGGACCCGCTCGGCCAGGGCCGGGTCGCCGGTGGTCTGCGGACCGAGCCGTCGGTGCTCGGGGCCGGCGACCGCGCCGACGAGCACCGCCAGCACGGCGACGACGGCGGCGACGATCCCGATGCGGCGCCCGGCCCCGGCGGTCGTCGAGGTGGAGGGGGTGGCGGTCATGGCGGGTCCTCTCAGCGGTGCGCGGCCAGGACGGTGACCAGCAGCGGGACGACGCGGGCGGCGGGCACCTCGTAGTGGCCGCGGCGGGTCGAGGCCAGCCACCCGGCGGCGACGAGCTGACGCAGGTGGTGGTGCAGCTGCCCGGTCGTGCCGACCGAGGGCTGCTCCAGCAGCTGCGCGGTGCCGTGCACCCCGCCCAGCACGTGCTGCAGGATCGCCAGCCGCGCGGGGTGGGCGAGCGCGTCGAGGGTGCCGCTGAGCTCGGACCAGTCGGCGTCGAGCAGGGCCGCACCGGGGCGGGCGTACTGCCAGCGGACCTCACCGGCGCCGGGGACGGTGACGCTGCCCGCCATCAGCACCGCGCCGGGGCTGCGGCCCTCCAGCTCCGTCAGCGCCCAGAGGACGTCGTCCGCGGGCGCCGCCGGGGTGTCCCCGCCGGCCGGACGGAGCGCGTCCTGCAGGTCCGCGACGGCGCGTTCCACGGCGCGCAGCCGGGCGTCGAGGTCGGTCACGCCACCAAAGTACGGAAGTACGTGGAAACGCACAAACGACGGTTCACGCGAGCCCGTACTCGATGGCGTGCCGGACGAGGGCCGCGCGGCCGGGCACCTCGAACTTGCGCAGCAGCCGCTGCACGTGGTTCTCGACCGTGCGCGGGGACAGCACGAGCCGGGCCGCGATCTGCTTGGCGGTGAGCCCCTCGACCACCAGCCGCAGCACCTCGGACTCGCGCGCACTGAGCTCCGGTACCGCGTGTGTGGGGGCCGCGACCGACTCCAGGACGACGTCGGCCAGCCCCGGGGAGAACGCGGGCCGCCCGGCCGCGGCCGCGTCGGCGACGGCGGCCAGCTCCCGGGGGTCGGCACTCGTCGCGACGCCGGTCGCCCCGGCCCGTACCGCGTCGAGGACCCGGGCGTGGTCGGCGACCGCACCGGCGACGGCCAGCACCGCCGCGTCCGGCACACGGGCGAGCACGGCGGCGATCACCGCGGGCGCCACACCCTCGGGGCCGGTCAGGTCGACCAGGACCAGACCCGGCCGGGCGCGGTCGACCGCGGCCGCGGCACCCTCGGCGGGCGCGGGCGGCACGTGGGCCACCACCTCGACCCCCGGCGGCACCACCGGCCGCCCCACCGCCACCGCCGAGACCCGGTCGCCGTCGTCGTGCACGTCCTCAGTTCTCCCCGCCCCGTTCGTCCGGACGGCCCAGCTTGCCATGTGCCGCAGCACAGCAGGCCGTCCGAACGGCGCGGAACGCGCCGGTTCGACGCGAACGGGTCGGGTGGCCGTCAGACCGCGACGACGGGGCGGCGCAGCCGCAGCAGCGCCTTGGCCGCGGCCGCCGCGGAGGCGACGAGCGCCGCGAGGACGACCCCGGCGAGCACCGACATCAGCGGGTCACCGCGCGTGATCGGCCCGACCAGGACGCCGATGCCGGTCATCCAGGTGCTCCACACCAGCGCACTCACGACGGTCGCGGGCAGGAACGCGCGCAGCGGCAGCCGGACCCGGCCTGCCGCGGACACGCTCGCCAGCCGTCCGCCGGGCAGCAGCCGGGTCGCGACCAGCGCGGCGACCGGTCGGCGGTGCAGGTGGCGGCGGACCCAGGCGCCGATCCCGTCACCGCGACGGGCGCCTCGGACGACCGAGTGGGAGCTGCGTCCGGCGCCGTAGAGCACCGCGTCGCCGAGCAGGGACCCGACCACCGCGGCGCCGAACAGGGCCGCGATCCGCCACCGGTCACCGTCCGCCAGCGCGGCGGCCGTGGCGCTGAACAGCACCGGCTCGCTCGGCAGGAACGGGAACGGCCCGTCGCACATCACGGCGACGGCGAGCAGGGGCACCAGCCAGGGGCTCTGGAGCAGGTACCCGATCAGGGCGCTCGGGTCGGTCACGGGCTCTCCGGAAATCGAGCGGCGGGGCGGAGCCGAGTGTGCCCGGTCCCGTGACCTGTTCGTGATGGGGGTGGCCCCCGTTACGTGTGCGGGGCCGTTCACCGCAGCCGCGGCACCGCCCCCGGGCGCTCAGTCCGCCAGGCCCTGCTCGATGGCGTAGCGGACGAGCTGGCTGCGGTTGTGCAGCTGGAGCTTGCGCAGGGTGTTCTGCACGTGGCTCTCGACGGTCCGGTGCGAGACGACGAGCCTCGCCGCGATCTGCTTGGCCGTCATGCCCTTCGCGACCAGGCGCAGCACCTCGGTCTCGCGCTCGGTGAGCGCCGGGACGGCGGGCGCGCCGTCGGCGGGGCGCGGGGCGTCGGCGAGCCGCCGGTACTCCCCCAGCACCAGCCCGGCCAGCCCCGGGGTGAACACGGCGACACCGTCGGCGGTGCGCCGGATCGCCTCCAGCAGCTCGTCGACCCCGGCGGACTTCACCAGGTAGCCGAGCGCACCGGCCTTGACCGCCTCCAGGACGTCGGCGTGCTCGCCGGAGGCCGACAGCACCAGCACGCGGCTGTCCGGGCTCTGCTGCCCGATCGCGGCGATCGCGTCCACGCCGGAGGTCGCGCCCAGGTTGAGGTCCATGAGGATCACGTCCGGCCGCACGGCCGTCGCGATCCGGACGGCCGCGGGCGCGTCCGGGGCCGTCGCGACGACGTCGAGGCCGCGCTCGGCGAGGTCGCGGGCCACGCCCTCGCGCCAGATCGGGTGGTCGTCGACGACCATCACCCGGATGCTCATGTGTCCTCCCTGGGGACCCGGATGACCCATTCGGTCCCGATGTCCGGTCCGGTGTCCAGCGTCAGTGTCCCGCCGACGTCGCCGACGCGGCCACGGATGGAGCGGGACACCCCCAACCGGCCCTGCGCCTCGGCCTCGGCGAGGCGGCCCTCGGGGATGCCGGGGCCGTCGTCGCGGACGCTGACCTCGACCGCCCCGGGCAGCTCCTCGACCAGCACCCACGCGCGCGCGGCCGGGCCGGCGTGCAGCGCGACGTTCGCGAGCGCGGCCCGCACCGCGCCCTCCACCTCGTCGACGACCGGCCCGCCCAGCTCGACCGGGTGTCCCGGGGCCGAGACGGTGACCCGGTCCGAGGCGAGGATCCGTAGCGCGGCGGCGAGGTCGCGGAGCCCAGACGCGTCGGTGGTCCCCGGCCCGGACAGCAGCGCACGCAGCGCGGTCTCCTGCTCCCCGGCGAGCACGCCGAGCTCGGTCGCCCCGCCGCCCAGCTCCGCGCCGCGGCGCTGGACGTGCGCCAGCACCTGCAGGACGCCGTCGTGCACGGCGCGGGTGAGCCGCTCGCGCTCGGCGGTGGCGGCCTGTTCGGCGACGAGGCGGCGCAGCCGCGCGGCGGTGCGGTCGAGCACGTGCGCGGCGAACCCGACGGTCAGCCCGGCCAGCAGGAGCAGCTGCATGTCGCCCAGCTCCAGCACCCCGAACCGCTGCTTGGACAGCACCAGCGCCGCCGAGATCACGGCGGCGGCCAGCACACCGCCGGTGATCCGGAACGCGACCGCGCAGGCCAGCACCGCACCGGAGGTCCAGATCGACCCCATCCCGGGGCCGCCCTCGTCGAGGTGGGCGACCCGGACGACCAGCGGTGTCGTCGCCATGATCGCGACGCAGACGCCGAGGTCGGCCAGCGCGAGCCGGCCGCGCCGGTCCGGCGCACCGGGCAGCCCGCCCAGGTAGCCCCAGGACGTGACGGCCGTCCACACCGCCATGACGACGAGCACGCCGACCGCGGCGAGCGGGCGCTCGTAGCCGGTGCGCAGGTGGTAGATCGTCACACCGACGACGGTGAGCAGCGTCAGCAGGCGGTAGGCGATGACGCCGCGCCAGAACGGCTCCAGCGGGTGCTCCACGTCGTCCGTGCTGACCGACAGCGCGCCGCGCCGGGGCCGATCGCTCATCTCGGCTTGGTGCCGGTGATCAGGGCGTTGTAGAACCAGCTGCGCGGCACGACCCGGTTCAGGACGTGCTCGTCGAGCCAGGACAGCCGCTGCCAGCCGTGGTAGGCGAACATCGCCCAGTTCCAGCCGAGCTTGCCGGGCGGGACGGCGGCCTCGAAGGTCCGCACCGGCCAGCCCAGCACGGCCGCGGCGAACTCCTCGGTGTGCGCCCGCACGCCCTCGGCGCCCGCGCGCCGGGCGGTGGCCTCCAGGTCGGCCGGGTCGAAGGTGTGGATGTCGACGACCGACTCGAGCGCGGCGGCGCGGGAGGACTCGTCGAGCTCGTGCTGCGGGCGGCGCCAGCCCCGCAGCGGGCCGAGCTTCGTCAGGGTGGTGGTGGCCTTCCAGGTCCACTGCCCGAGCCTGCGGGCGTAGGCGTCGCCGACGGTGGTGGGCTCGCCCGCGAACACGAACCGCCCGCCCGGCTCCAGCACCCGCAGGACCTCGCGGAGCGCGGCCTCGACGTCGGGGATGTGGTGCAGCACCGCGTGCCCGACCACGAGGTCGAAGCTGTCGTCGGGGAACGGGATGCGCTCGCCGTCGACGACGGCGCCCTCCACCTCCAGCCCGAGGTGCTCGGCGTTGCGGGTGGCGGCGGCGACCATGCCCGGGGACAGGTCTGTGACGACGCCGCGGTCGGCGACGCCGGCCTGCATCAGGTTGAGCAGGAAGAACCCGGTGCCGCTGCCCAGCTCCAGGGCACGCAGGTAGGGGCGGCCGTCCCACGGGGCCGCGGCGCGGAAGCGGCCCGCGGCGTAGTCGATGCAGCGCTCGTCGTAGCTGATCGACCACTTCTCGTCGTAGGTGCCCGCCTCCCAGTCGTGGTAGAGCACGTTGGCGAGCTTCGGGTCGTGCCAGGCCGCCTCGACCTGCTCGGCGGTGGCGTGCGGGGTGGGCGCCGGGTCCGAACTCATGAGCAGGAGTTTCGCAGAACACGGCCGCCGACCTGCTCCCCGCCCGGGCGCGTCGCTCGTCCGGGCGGGGGCGGTGCGGCTCAGCGGCGGCTCAGCGGCCGGTGAAGGTGGCCTTGCCGGGGCCGTTCTCGACGAAGCTGGCCGTGCCGGCCTTCGCGTCGTCGGTGGCGAACACGCCCGCGAACAGCGCGGACTCGATGTCCAGGCCGGTGCGCAGGTCGGTGTCGAGGCCGTTGTCGATGGCCGCCTTCGCCGCGGCGTAGGCCAGGGCGGGGCCCGCGGTGAACTGCGTCGCCCAGGCGACGGCCCGGGTGTAGACCTCGTCGGCCGGGACGACCTCGTCGACGAGCCCGATCGCCAGGGCCTCGTCGGCCTTGACCAGCCGGCCGGTGTAGATCAGGTCCTTGGTGCGCGCCGGCCCGATCAGCCGCGCGGCGCGCTGGGTGCCGCCGCCGCCGGGGAAGATGCCGAGCAGGATCTCGGGGAAGCCGAGCTTGACGTTGTCGCCCGCGATGCGGCGGTCGGCGCCGAGCACGACCTCCAGGCCGCCGCCGAGGGCGAAGCCGGTCACCGCGGCGACGGTCGGCTTCGGGATCGTCGAGATCGCGCCCAGCCCGGCGGACAGCTTGCGGGCCACCAGCGTCATGTCCGCGTAGGACATCGACGCCATCTCCTTGACGTCCGCCCCCGCGGCGAAGGTCTTCTCCCCGCCGTAGACGACGACGGCACGCACGTCGGCGCGGGTGGCTGCCTCGTCGGCCACCTCCAGCAGCTCACCCTGGATCTGGCGGTTCAGGGCGTTCATCGGCGGGCGGTCGATCCGGATCGTCCCGACGCCCTCGTCCACGGACAGGCTCACGAATTCGGTCACGTGCCGGACCCTAGTCGGCGAGGGCACCCCGGACGGGTGTGATCCGCCCCCCGACTGCCGCCCGGTGTGGCGACCCGGCACGGCGGCCGGCGACCCGCGCGACGGTCGCCACGGGCGGAGACAGGTCGCCGCGGCGGACGCCGCCGGGTGGGACGGGGCGGCGGGTGGGAGTCAGTCGCGCCGGTGGGCGGTGAACCGGCCGTTGGCGCGGCGCTCCACGGTCAGCGGCAGCCCGAACGTCTCGCTGAGCGGCCCGGAGGTCATGACCTCGTCGAGCAGCCCGGCGGCGACCACCCGGCCCTCGCGCAGCAGCAGGCCGTGGCTGTAGTTCGGGGGGATCTCCTCGACGTGGTGGGTGACCAGCACCGACGCCGGGGCGTACGGGTCGTCGGCGAGGTCGGCGAGCCGGGTGACGAGGTCCTCGCGGCCGCCGAGGTCCAGCCCGGCGGCGGGCTCGTCGAGCAGCAGCAGCTCCGGGTCGGTCATCAGCGCGCGGGCGATCAGGGTCCGCTTGCGCTCCCCCTCGGACAGCGTCCCGTACGCGCGCCCGGCGAACCCCGCCATCCCGAGCTGGCCCAGCAGCTGCTCGGCGCGGCCGGTGTCGTCGCGCTCGTACTCCTCGCGCCAGCGTCCGAGGACCGCGTAGCCCGCGGAGACGACGACGTCGGAGACGATCTCGTCGCCCGGGATCCGGACGCCCAGGTTGGCCGAGGTGAGACCGATCCGGGTGCGGAGCTCGAAGACGTTGACCCGGCCCAGGCGCTCACCGAGCACGTAGACGGTGCCGGCGGTCGGGTGCAGTTCGGCGCCCGCGAGGCGGAGCATGGTCGTCTTGCCGGCGCCGTTCGGACCGAGGACGACCCAGCGCTCGTCGAGCTCGACCCGCCAGTCGACGGCGTCGAGCAGGGTGGTGTCGCCGCGGCGGACGGTGGCGCCGTCCATCCCGACGACCACGTCCTCGTCGTCGATCGGGGTGGAAACGGGTGTGACACCGGGCGCGGACGGGGTTCGGGGCGAAGTCACCCCCCTATCCTGGCCGATCGTGCCTGTCTTCCCCCTCGGTGCCCACCCCGACGACCACGGGACCCGCTTCGCGGTCGCCACCACCAGCGCCGAGACCGTCGAGGTGTGCCTGGTCGACGGCACCGCCGACGGTACGGGCGGTGGTCTCACCGAGCGGCGGTTCGAGCTGCGCGAGCACACCTTCGGCGTCTGGCACGGGCACGTGCCCGGGGTGCGGCCGGGCCAGCGCTACGGCTACCGCGTGCACGGTGGGTACCGGCCGTTCGAGGGGCTGCGAGCGAACCCGCACAAGATCCTCGTCGACCCCTACGCCGCGCGGATCACCGGCACCGTCACCGACGTCGTCGCCGCCCGCGGGTGGGACGGCGACCCAATGTCGGGTCAGCCCAGCACCGTCGACTCGCTCGGGTCGGTGCCGCTGTCGGTCGTCACCGCCACCGACGCCGCACCCCGCCCGCCCCGCCCGGACGTGCCGTGGTCGGAGACGGTGATCTCGGAGATCCACGTGCGCGGCTGGACGACGCTCCACCCCGAGGTGCCCGAGGCGCACCGCGGCACCTACCTCGGGCTGGCCCACCCGGCGGTCATCGCGCAACTGCAGCGCACCGGGGTGACGGCCGTCGAGCTGCTCCCGGTGCAGGCCAACGCGCCGGAGCCGCCGCTGCTGGAGCGGGGCGCGTCGAACTACTGGGGCTACGCCACGCTCGGCTTCCTCGCCCCGCACGCCGGCTACGCCTCGGACCCCGGCAACGAGGTCGCCGAGTTCCGCTACCTCGTCGACACCCTGCACGCGGCCGGGATCGAGGTCATCCTCGACATCGTCCCCAACCACACCTGCGAGGGCGGGGTCGGCGGCACCACCCTGTCCTACCGCGGCCTCGACGCGCCGGCGTACTACTCGCTCGGCGGGTCCGGGCACGACGCCGACATCACCGGCACCGGCAACACCCTCGACGCCGGCTCCCCCACGGTGATCCGGCTGGTCTGCGACGCCATGCGGCACTGGGTGCACGCCTACGGCGTCGACGGGTTCCGGATCGACCTCGCCTCGGTGCTCGGCCGCCCGCGGTCGGGCCCGTTCTCGCCGGACTCCGCGCTGCTCACCGCGATCGCGCAGGACCCCACGCTGTCGACCTGCAAACTGATCGCCGAGCCGTGGGACGCGACCGGCGAGGGCTACCGGGTCGGCGGCTTCGGCGTCGCCTGGTCGGAGTGGAACGGCCGCTACCGCGACGCGGTGCGCGACTTCTGGCGCGGCCACGGCGGCGTCGCCGAGTTGGCGTCGCGGCTGACCGGCAGCTCCGACATCTACCAGCTCTCCGGGCGTCGCCCGTGGGCCTCGGTCAACTTCGTCACCGCCCACGACGGCTTCACCCTGCGCGACCTCGTGTCCTACGAGCGCAAGCACAACGAGGGCAACGGCGAGAACAACCGCGACGGCACCGACGACAACCGCTCGCAGAACCACGGCGCCGAGGGCCCGACCGACGACGCCGGCATCCGCGCCGCCCGGCAGGCCACGGCCCGGGCGATGATGGCGACGCTGCTGCTGTCGATCGGCACCCCCATGATCACCGGCGGCGACGAGCGCTGGCGCACCCAGGGCGGCAACAACAACGCCTACTGCCGCGACGACGAGACCTCCTGGGTGGACTGGACCCGCACCGACGAGACCGCGGCGATGGAGGCGTTCACCGCCAAGGTCGCCGCGCTGCGCCGCGAGTCCCCGGTGCTGCACCGCGACCAGTTCTACGTCGACGGCGAGGTCCTCTGGTGGGACCCGTCCGGGCGGCCGATGGAGCCCGGCGACTGGCACGACGGCGGCCGCCGCACCCTCGCGCTGCTGCTGGCCGACTACTGGCTGCTGGTCCTGCACGCCGGCGACGAGCCCGCCGACTGCGTGCTGCCCAGCGACCACGGTTTCGACCCGGTCCTGGACTCGACCGCGCCCGACGGCACCCCCGCCGACACCACCCCGCTCGACGCCGGGGCGACGGTCGTCCTGCCGCCCCGTTCGGTACGCCTGCTGCGCAGCCGCTGACCGGCGGTCCGGGGTGGCCGCGAGGCTGGGACGGGCCGGGCGTGCGGCGTAGGCTCCGCGCATGCCGCGCTACGAGTTCCGCTGCCGCGAGTGCAGCACGACGTTCGAGGTCGAACGGCCGATGGCCGCGTCGTCGGACCCGGCGGACTGCCCGCACGGGCACGCGGACACCGTCAAGCTGCTCTCGACGATCGCGCTCGGCGGCCGGTCCGGTGCCGCGCCGCGGCCCGCGATGGCCCCGGCCGGTGGCGGCGGGGGCTGCTGCGGCGGCGGGTGCTGCGGTAGCTGAACGCGACATCGCTGCTAGGCCGAACGGGCGTATTCCGCTCCATCGTGTGACGTAGGGCGATACTGCTCCGATACCCCGGGTGCCTCTGTCCCCGTGGAACGGGAGTCCACGTGCCCCGATCGCTCCCCCGTCTTCTCCGTGCCGCCATCGCCGTCGCCGCCGTGGCCACCACCGCCCTGCTCACGACGGCGGCGACCCCCGCCCCGCCGTCGCCCCCGGCCGAGGCGCTCACGGCGCCCGGCCCGGTGCAGTCCCTGCAGGTCTCCCCCGTACCCGGCGGCGGCGCCCGCGGCCTCGGCCTGCAGGTGTCCTGGTCCCCGCCCGTCGGGAACGAGGGCGCCCTGCGCACCCACTACGACGTCGAGGTCCGCGACCACGCGGGCGCCGTCCTCCACTCCGCCTCGACCGAGACCACCACCAGCGCCCCGGTGTACGGCGACTACTGCCTCGCGCCGTTCACGGTGTCGGTGCGCGCGGTGACCCGCGACGTCGACGAGAGCCGGTCCGAGCCGGGGCCCGCCGTCCTCACCACGTTCGGCGAGCAGGCCCCGTGCGCCCTCACGATGTCGATCACCGCGGCCCGCGCCGCCGACGGCACCGTGCACGTGCGCGCCGACCGCGAGGCCCCGGTCGACCCGTACGTCTCCGGGCCCTGCACGCTCGCGACGGCCGGCCGGGTGCTCTGGTCGGGCACCTGCGGCGGCGACGCCACCACCCAGGACATCGTGGTCGGCGCGCTGCCCCCGGGACCGCGGGAGCTCGCGCTGACCACCGTCGCCCCGCGGGGTGAGCGCACCACGAGCCGGACCACGCTGCGCTAGCTAGCCCGCCAGGACGATCCGCCCCAGCTCGACCGACGACGCCAGGTGCGGGTGGTGCGGCAGCACCCGCACCGTGTACCCGGTCAGCCCCGCGTGCGGCAGCGGCACGGCGACCTCCCAGGACCCGTCGCCGCGGTGCTCCATCGCGACGGTCACCGGGTCCGCCAGCTCGTCGGAGGTGTCGACCCGCCCGACGACGGCCTCGACCGTCACGTCCGACGGGTCCAGCCCGGCCAGGTCCACCCCCGCCCGGACCGTCATCGGCGACCCGACGACCGGGGTGTCGGGCAGCCCGGACGCGTCGACGCCGGTGATCCGGACGTGGTTCCACGCCTTGTTCAGCCGGGCCCGGAACTGCGCGATGTCGCGGGCGACGGCGTAGTCCGAGGCGGCCGCGTCGGCGGCGGCGCGCGCGGCCGGGGTGTACCAGTCCTGCACGTACTCCCGCACCATCCGGGTGGCCTGCACCTTGGGGCGCAGCGTGGTCAGCGTGTGGCGCACCATCTCCACCCAGCGGTGCGGGACGCCGTCGACGCGGTCGTAGAACGCCGGGCCGACCTGGGTGGCGATCAGCTCGTAGAGCGCGTTGGCCTCGAGGTCGTCGCGCCGGGTCGGGTCCTCGACGCCGTCGGCGGTGGGGATGGCCCAGCCGTTGGCGCCGTCGTAGAACTCGTCCCACCAGCCGTCGCGGATGGACAGGTTCAGCCCGCCGTTGAGCGCGGACTTCATGCCGGAGGTGCCGCAGGCCTCCAGCGGGCGCAGCGGGTTGTTCAGCCAGACGTCGCAGCCCCAGTAGAGGTAGCGGGCCATCGACATGTCGTAGTCGGGCAGGAAGACGATGCGGTGGCGCACGCCGGCGTCGTCGGCGAAGCGCACGATCTGCTGGATGAGCGCCTTGCCGCCGTCGTCGGCGGGGTGCGACTTCCCCGCGACGACGAGCTGCACCGGCCGGTGCGGATCGAGCAGCAGGCTGCGGAGCCGGTCGGCGTCGCGCAGCATCAGCGTGAGCCGCTTGTAGGTCGGGACCCGGCGGGCGAAGCCGACGGTGAGCACGTCGCGGTCGAAGACGTGGTCGGTCCAGCCCAGCTCCGGCTCGGACGCGCCGCGCTCCAGCCAGGCGGCGCGCACCCGGCGGCGGACCTCGTCGACCAGCCGGGACCGCAGCGTGTTGCGCAGGCCCCACACGTCGGCGTCGGACACCTCGGCGGTGCTGCTCCCGGGCTCGCCGAGCAGCTCGGTGACCTGGTGGGCCTCCCAGGTGGGGCCGTGCACGCCGTTGGTGACCGAGCCGATCGGCACCTCCTCGCGGTCGAAGCCGGCCCACAGCCCGCCGAACATCTCCCGCGACACCGTCCCGTGCAGCCGGGAGACGCCGTTGGCGCGCTGGGCGAGGCGCAGACCCATGTGCGCCATGTTGAACGTCGCCGGATCCTCCTCGGCGCCGAGCGCGAGGAGCCGGTCGGTCGGCAGGCCCGGCAGCAACCGGTCGGTGAGGTAGTGCCGCACGAGGTCCAGGCCGAACCGGTCGATCCCGGCGGGCACCGGGGTGTGGGTGGTGAACACCGTGCCCGCGCGGACCGCGGCGAGCGCCTCGTCGAAGTCCAGCCCGCCGGACGACGCGGACGCCGTCGCCGGTCCCGCGCCGTTGGACGACACCGCCGAGCCGGTGCACAGCTCGCGGATCCGCTCGCAGCCGAGGAACCCGGCGTGGCCCTCGTTGGTGTGGAAGACCTCCGGCGTCGGGTGCCCGGTGAGCCGGCAGAACGCGCGGACCCCGCGGACCCCGCCGACACCGATCAGGATCTCCTGCTGGATGCGGTGGTTCTGGTCGCCGCCGTAGAGCCGGTCGGTGACCCCGCGCAGGTCTGCCCCGCCGTCGGAGCCGGCGTTCTCCTCGATGTCGGTGTCGAGCAGCAGCAGCGGGACCCGCCCGACCGCGGCCTGCCAGATCCGCGCGTGCAGCGTGCGGTCCCCCGGCATCGCGACCTCGACGAGCTCCGGCGCGCCGGAGGCGTCGGTGAGCAGCTGCAGCGGCAACCCCTGTGGGTCGATCGCCGGATAGTGCTCGAGCTGCCAGCCGTCGAGCGACAGGGACTGACGGAAGTACCCCGACCGGTACAGCAGCCCCACCGCGACGAGCGGAACACCCAGGTCCGAGGCGGCCTTCAGGTGGTCGCCGGCGAGCACGCCGAGACCGCCGGAGTAGTTGGGCAGCACCTCCGAGACGCCGAACTCCATCGAGAAGTAGGCGACGGCCGACGGCCTGCCGGCGCCGTCGGCCTCGTCGTACCAGCGCGGCTCGGACAGGTAGGTCTCCAGCTCCGCGGCCCGCTCGGCGACCTCGGCGGCGACCGCGTCGTCCGCGGCGAGCTCGGCGAGCCGCCCGGTGGGGATCTCGCCGAGCAGGCGGACCGGGTCCTGCCCGCTCGCGTCCCAGGCGGCGGGGTCGAGGGAGGCGAACAGGTCCCGGGTCGGCGCGTGCCAGGTCCACCGCAGGTTCGTCGCCAGTGTCTGCAGCGGCGCGAGCGGAGCGGGGAGCTGGGCACGGACGGTGAAACGACGGAGGGCTCTCACGGCCGCGAGGGTAGCCGGGAACCCCGACACGCACGCGGTGTCCCGCCCGGCCGGGACCGGGTCCCACCGGTAGGGTCGCACTGCCGCGGGACCGGTGGGTCCGTGCACGTCGAATCGGTTCCGTCCACATCCGTTCCGATCCGTTCACGCCGATGGTCCCGCGGGTGTGGCGACAGGTGACGTGGCGGCGTCAGACTGACCGTCTCGACTCTGGTGGGACTTCTACCGACGGTGACAATTTCCTGGGGGTGCAGCCGATGACCGGTCGGCTCGGAATCGACGACGTGACCCCGTTCGTGGAGAGCGGAGACCCGGCCAAGGCCGTGGTCGGCGAGGTCGTCCCGATCCGGGCGACCGTGTGGCGGGAGGGACACGACGCCGTCGCGGCGAACGTCGTGTTCACCCCGCTGTCGGCCGACGGGACGCCGGGCGACGCGCAGTACGTGCGGATGCAGCCCGACGGGGTGGGCACCGACCGCTTCGTGGCCTGGGTCCGCCCCGACGCCGAGGGTCGCTGGACCTTCCGCGTCGACGCGTGGAGCGACCCGTGGGCGACCTGGCGCTCGGGCGTGGAGAAGAAGATCGCCGCGGGCCAGACGGCCGAGGAGCTGGCGAACGACCTGGAGGTCGGCGCCCGGCTGCTCGCCAGGGTGGGGCGCCGTCCGGCCGAGAAGGACAGCCGCGACCTGCTGCTCGGCGCCGCGAACACGCTGCGGGACACCGCGCTGCCGCTGCGCGCGCGGGTCGCCCCCGCCCTGTTCGACGCCGTCGTCGCGATCATGGTCGAGCGTCCCGTCCGGGAGCTCATCACCCGCGGCCCGGAGCGGACGATCTTCGTCGACCGGCCCCGCGCGCTGTACGGGTCCTGGTACGAGTTCTTCCCGCGCTCCACCGGCGGGCGCGACGAGACCGGCCGCCCGGTGCACGGCACGTTCGCGACGTCGTCGAAGGAGCTCGACCGCGTCGCGCGGATGGGCTTCGACGTCGTCTACCTGCCGCCGATCCACCCGGTCGGCACGGTGCACCGCAAGGGCCGCAACAACTCCACCCACGCCGAGCCGGGCGACGTCGGCTCCCCGTGGGCGATCGGCTCGGCCGCGGGCGGGCACGACGCGATCGACCCCGAGCTGGGCGACTTCGACGACTTCGACGCGTTCGTCGCGCGGGCGAACGAGCTGGGCATGGAGGTCGCACTCGACCTGGCGCTGCAGTGCGCCCCGGACCACCCGTGGGTCACCGAGCACCCGGAGTGGTTCACCGTCCGCCCGGACGGCACCATCGCCTACGCGGAGAACCCGCCGAAGCGCTACCAGGACATCTACCCGCTGAACTTCGACCGCGACCCGGCGGGCATCTACGCCGAGTGCCTGCGCGTGGTGCTGAAGTGGGTCGAGCACGGGGTGACGATCT
Organism: Pseudonocardia tropica; assembly: GCF_040105315.1. Lineage (NCBI taxonomy): Bacteria > Bacillati > Actinomycetota > Actinomycetes > Pseudonocardiales > Pseudonocardiaceae > Pseudonocardia > Pseudonocardia tropica. Next base: position 131,272 of record NZ_JBEDNP010000013.1, on the reverse strand, counting down.
TCCGCGTCGACAACCCGCACACCAAGCCGCCGAACTTCTGGCACTGGCTGATCTGGGAGGTCAAGCGGACCCACCCGGAGGTGCTGTTCCTGGCCGAGGCGTTCACCCGCCCGGCCCGGCTGTTCGGGCTCGCGCGGCTGGGCTTCACCCAGTCCTACACGTACTTCACGTGGCGGACGGAGAAGGAGGAGCTCGCCGACTTCGCGACGATGCACGCCGAGCACGCCGACGAGTGCCGTCCGAACCTGTTCACCAACACCCCGGACATCCTGCACGAGTCGCTGCAGACCGGCGGCCCGGCGATGTTCGCGATCCGGGCGACCCTGGCCGCGACGATGGCGCCGACCTGGGGCGTCTACTCCGGCTTCGAGCTCTACGAGGGCACCCCGGTCAAGCCGGGCAGCGAGGAGTACCTCGACTCGGAGAAGTACGAGCTGCGGCCGCGGGACTTCGAGTCGGCGCTGAACCAGGGCCGTTCGCTGGAGCCGTACCTGACCCGGCTCAACGAGATCCGCCGCGCGCACCCGGCGCTGCAGCAGCTGCGCGAGATCCACTTCCACGAGGTGGACAACGAGCACATCATCGCCTTCTCCAAGGTGGACCCGTCCACCGGCGACCAGGTGCTCGTGGTGTGCACGCTGGACTCGCACGCGCCGCAGCAGGGCACCCTGAAGCTGGACATGCCGGCGCTGGGGCTGCGCTACACCGACGTCGTCGAGGTGCACGACGAGGTGTCGGGCGAGTCCTACCGCTGGGGCGAGTACAACTTCGTGCGGCTGGTTCCGACCGACCACGTCGCGCACGTGATCGCGCTGCCGGCGCAGCCCCCGCTGCTCTGAGCCCCACCCCTCGTCGCACGAACGGGCCCCTCGTACGAGGGGCCCGTTCATGCGGTAGGGCTCAGGCGGCTCCCGCGTCCTCGGCCGGGGGCTCCAGGACCACGGCGGTCGCCCGGAACGGGGCCATCCCGATCCGGAACCCGTTGAGGTCGTCGACGGTGCCGACGGTCTCGCCGGAGAACAGGTCGGTGACCGTCGCTCCCGGCGCCAGGTGCTCGGACCGCACGAATGCGTCCACCTGCTCGTCGGCGAAGTTCAGGACGGTCACGCTGGTCCGGTCGTCGTCGAGCAGGTGCACCATCACCAGCAGGCCGCGGTGCGACACGTCCGGCACGTCGACCTGGCGGGCCGTCGCCACCCCGGAGCGCTTGCGCACGGCCAGGATCGCCTGCATCTGGCGGACGAAGCTGGTCTCCTCGGTCAGCTGGTCGGGCAGCGACCCGTAGAGGCTGCGCCCGCGGGGCATCCCCGACGAGGAGCGCTCGGCGTCCGGCCGGTGCCCCATCAGGTCGTGCGCCGGCCGCGAGATCCACCGGGTGTCCCCGGAGTTCAGCAGGTCCGAGACCGAGTCCGGCGGCAGCGTCAGCATGCCCAGCAGGTCCCAGCCCGACAGCGCGAACACCCCGGGCTGGAAGGCGTTGAACATGACCAGCAGCAGGTGCACCCGCCGGATGCGCTCGACGTCGTCGGGGCCGATGTCGTCGAGCGCGGAGATGCCGAGCGAGGCGGCGATGACGGTCGCGGTGGTGCAGGCGATCCCGTTCGTCGTGAAGATCAGGTTGTACGGCGCGTCCGGTCCGGTGAGGACGTCGCACAGGTCGCGGCGGATCGTGTCGGCCAGATCCCCGCCGCGCATGTCCTCGCCGCGGAAGTGGAAGAGCTCGTCGGTGTGGCCCGCGGTCCAGTGCACGAGCTCGTAGGTCAGCTCGTCGTGGTTCTGCAGCGCGTGCACCAGCGACGCCGGGTCGACGCCCAGATCCAGCGCGGTGCGCAGGGTCAGCCGCAGGAACTCGGTGTCCGAGGTCGCGAGCGCGTGGTGGTAGGCGGGGCGGTTGATGAAGTCGTACGACAGGTCCGCTCCCGCCTCGGAGGTGACCTTGATGTCGTCGACGGTCAGGTTCAGCTCCTGGAAGGTGAACCCGCCGACCTTGCGCACCATGCTCGCGATGAGGTGGTTCGCGGCCTCCGACAACGGGTGCCCCTCGGACCAGCCGGGGTTCCCGGAGCCCGCCTTCTCCACGCCGAGGAAGCCGTTCGCGTCCAGGCGCAGCGCACCCGAGCCGAGGTCGGCCAGCGAGTGCAGGGCGTCGCCGATGACCATCCGCATGCCCGCGAAGGTCGGGTCCAGCCAGTTGACCGACGGCTGGCCGTCCTTGAAGTAGTGCAGGTACACCCAGCGCCGCACGACGCCGTCGACGCCGGTGACCTCGCCGGTCGCCGACCAGTTGGTCTCCTTCACGCCCTCGCGGTAGAAGATGACCCGCTGCAGCCGGCCGACGATGTAGCCGGCCTTCTCCAGCGCCTCCTCGGTCGCGGCGTCGAGGTTGGCCGAGTCCTTCCCCGGCGGCACGTCCGGCAACATCCCCCAGTCGGACTGCTCGATCTCGACCATGTGGTAGATGCCCGGGTAGTCGCCGTAGGCGAGCTCGGCGAGCCGGAAGTCCGGGCCCTTGCCGGTGTGGCCGGGGACGATGTCGTCGATGATCGTGCCGCCGTGCCAGGTGGCGGTCGCGCACATCGCGCGGAACTCGTCCTCGGTGCCGAAGGCCGGGTCGAGCTCGTTGGAGATGCGGTCGAAGTGGCCGTCGACGCTCGGGGTGGGCTGCCAGCCCGAGAGTCCGCCCGCCTTCTTCACCGGCCCGGTGTGGACACCCTCGATGCCGATCGTCTCGAACGCCTGCCACAGCGCCTCGTTGCCCAGGGCCGCCAGGAACGACTCGCCGGAGGCGGTGATCAGCGAGATCGGGTAGGCGGTGAACCACACCGACGCCGTCTCGACCGCGTGCCGCGGGCCGGGGCTGGCGTAGGGGTTCTGCCACATCGAGCCCTGCCCGGAGAACTGGCGGGCCAGCTCGTCGGCGTGGCCGAGCATCGACTGGGACAGCAGCCACGACACGTAGACCGGGTTCTCCCCCGACGCCGGGCCGTCCTGCGACACCGACCGGCGCCGCACCGTGGACCGCACCCGGGCGCGGTGACGCAGCGTGCGCGGACGCGCCTCGTGGTAGTACTCGGCGAAGTTCACGTCCGGTGGCTCCGGGACGTGCTCGGCCTCGGCGGGCACCGGTTCGACGGCGGCGAGCGGATCGGCCGGTGCGATCCGGGCCTGGGTCTCCGGGATCGTCGGGGGGATGTCGGCCTTCGGCTCTCGCTCGGTCACGCCGCCGGTCCTCCGGTCGCTGTGGGGGGCAGGTCAGGGCAGGTTCTGGGCATGTCCGGCCCACGGTGCGCCCTGCGACGGCGATCCGCACGCGGGCGCGTGCGCACCGTCGCGGGGTACCCGCGGGCACCACGTCCAGTATGGGTTTCCCGGCACGGGGATGCCGGACAGAAGCGTGATCACCGCCCGTGACCGACGGGTGGTCGATCCGACACGGACAGTACCGCCCACCCGACCTCCTGACCCGGCCGGGTCGGCCTGTCCCGGTTAGGGTTTTCGCCTGCGGGCCCGGGTGGCACCGACCGGTACTCCGACGTGGTGCGGGCGGTGGCCGCGACCGGTCCGCGGTGGTGTTCACAGGCCGGGCGGACGCCCGGCAGGAGGGGGACGACACGTGCGGCCGACCGGAGCTTCCGAGGACCTGACGGCGCTCCCGGACCTGTTGCGCGACTGGCTGCCCGGGCGTCGCTGGTTCGCGGAGAAGGGGCGCCCGCTGACCGGTGTCGCCGTCGCGTCGCGGCACCCGCTGCCCGCCGCCGAGGGCGTCACCGTGCTCGAGGTGCTGGTCCTCGCGGTGTCCTTCGCCGACGGTCCGGACCGGCACTACCAGCTGCTCCTGGCCCGCGCCCCGCACGCCCCGGCCGGGGCCGCCCCGATCGGCGACCACGACGGGCAGGTCCTCTACGACGGCCTGCACGACCCGGCCGTCACCGCGCTGCTCCTGCGGCTGATCGCCGAGGGCGCGACCGTCGGTGACCTGTCGTTCGTGCCCGAGCCGGGCGCGGTCCTGCCGCTGACCGAGACCGGCCGCGTCGTCGACGCCGAGCAGTCCAACACCTCGGTCCGCTGGGGCGAGCGCTCCATCCTCAAGGTCTACCGGCGGCTGTCCCCCGGTCTGAACCCCGACCTCGAGCTGCACCGGGCGCTGCGCGCGGCCGGGTCGACGTCGGTCGCGGCGCTGCAGGGCGGCATCGAGGGCGTCCTCGACGGCGAGCCCGCCACCGTAGCGCTGCTGCAGGAGTTCGCGGCCGGCTCGCACGACGGCTGGGAGCGGGCCACCGCGGCGGTGCGCGACCGGACCGACTTCACCGGCGACGCCCGCGCGCTCGGTGAGGCGCTCGCCGACGTGCACGTCGCGCTGCGCGCCGAGCTCGGCACCTCCGAGACCGACCCGCGCGAGCTGGCGGCGCACTGGACCCGGCGGTGCACCGAGGTCGCCGAGCAGGTGCCGGTGCTCGCCCCGCACGTGCCCGCGATCCGCGCCGTCTACGACGAGGTGGCCGCGCTGGGCGCGCCCGTCGTCGTGCAGCGGGTGCACGGCGACCTGCACCTCGGGCAGACCCTGCGCCGCCCGGACGGCCGCTGGCTGGTCATCGACTTCGAGGGCGAGCCTGCCGCCTCCCCCGAGGAGCGGCGCGCGCCGGACTCCGCGGTGCGCGACGTCGTCGGGATGCTGTTCTCCTTCGACTACGCCGCCTTCCACCACCTGCTGACCCGGTCCGACACGCCCGGGGCAGGTCTCGGTTCGGACACCACCGAGGCACGCCTCGCTCACGACTGGTCGGCCGCGAACCGCGACGCGTTCTGCGCCGGCTACGCCGCCCGCGCCGGTGAGGACCCGCGCGCGCACGCCGCGCTGCTGCGCGCCTACGAGCTGGACAAGGCCGTCTACCAGGTGCTCTACGAGACCCGCAGCCGTCCGACCTGGCTGCCGATCCCGCTCACCGCGATCGCGCGCGGCACCGCGTAGCACGTCCGGGCCGTCGGCGACACCCGGTGGTCACCGGACCTTCCCGCCGTCGACGCCGGGGCGACGCCCGACTCCCCGGGCGGCCCGGCGCGGGATCGTGGAATCCTCCCCGACCAGGAGGACACCCACCGTGAGACGACCACCCACCACCCGGCCCGAGGACCTGTCGTGACCCCGGCCGGTCTGCTCGGTGTGGACGGTCTGGACGGCGTCCTGGGCCTCGTCCAGCGCCCCGACGGGCCCACGCTCGGCGTGACGCTGGCCGTGCTCTTCCTCGGTGTGCTGGTGGAGGGGCCGGTGGTCAGCGTCGTCGCGGGCTCGCTCGCGGGCGCCGGGCTGCTCGACTGGTGGGTGGTGTGGTCGGTGGCGTTCGCCGCCGACGTCGTCGCCGACACCGTCTTCTACGTCCTCGGCCGCGGCGGGCGCCGCCCGGCCATCGCTCCGCTGCTGGTCCGGCTGGGTCTGACCGAGCGGCGCCGGGACGCACTGCGCGCGAAGGTGGGGGGCCGTCCGGGCCGGTTGGTGCTGGGCGCGAAACTGGTGGACGTCGGCGCGATCCCCGCGTTCGTGGCCATCGGCCTGGCCGGGGTGTCGTACCGGCGGTTCGTGGCCTGGGTGGTCCCGCTGACGGCGGTGCGTTCGGCACTGCTGGTCGGGATCGGCTGGGTGGTCGGGGGCCGGTTCGCCGCGGAGCTGGCCGACCGGCCGTGGATCATCGTGGCGGTGGGGCTGGGCGTGGGCCTGGTGCTCGTGGCCGGGCGCGCGCTGTGGGTGCGTGCCAGGACCTCGCGGAAGGAGAACGTGTGCGCGTCCTGATCGGGGCCGACACCTGGGCACCGGACGTCAACGGGGCCAGCTACGCCGGACAGCGGCTGGCGGCCGAACTCGCCGCCCGCGGGCACGAGGTGCACGTGGTCGCACCGTCGCGTGGCCTGCGCAGCCTCCCACCGCGCCGGGTCGGGCCGGTGACCGAACACCGGGTCCGCTCCTGCCGCGTCCCGAAGCCGCCGGGCTTCCGGCTCTGCCCGCCGCCCGGGCTGCGGCGGACCTGCCGCACGATCCTGCGCCGGGTCCGGCCCGACGTCGTGCACGTGCAGAGCCACATGGTGCTGGGCCGGATGCTGCTCACCGCGGCCGCCGACCTCGGCGTCCCGTCGATGGCGACCACGCACATGATCCCGGAGAACATCATCCCGGCGATCAGCTTCCTGCACCTGCCGGAGTCCGGGCTCAAGAAGCTGTTCTGGTGGGACGCGGTGCGCGTGCTCAGCCGGGCCGGGCTGGTCACCGCGCCCACCCCGCTGGCCGCGTCGATGGCCGAGCAGGGCGGCGTCCCCGGCCCGGTGCTGCCGGTGTCCAACGGCCTGGACCTGGGCCGATTCCGGCCCGACACCACCGGTCGCGGGCCCGCGTTCCGGGCCCGGCACGGCATCCCCGCCGACGCGCCGCTGGTCGGCTTCGTCGGGCGGCTGGACCGGGAGAAGCACGTCGACGAACTGATCCGCGCCACCGCGCGGCTGCGCGCCGGAGCGGTGCCCGGTGCGCGGCTGGTCGTCGTCGGCGACGGCGAGGAGCGGGCCCGGCTGGGTGCTCTGGTCCGCGCCGAGCACCTGGAGCACGCGGTCACCTTCACCGGCCGGCTCACCGACGACGAGATCCCCGACGTCTACCCCGCCCTGGACGTGTTCGTGAACGCCGGCACCGCCGAGCTGCAGAGCCTGGTCACGCTGGAGGCGATGGCGACCGGGAAACCGGTCGTCGCCGTCGACGCGGGTGCGCTGCCGCACCTGGCCCGCCCCGGGGTCAACGGCTGGCGCTACCCGCACGGTGACGTCGCCGCCCTCGCCGACCGGCTGTCCCGGGTGCTCGGCGACCCCGACGGCGCGGCCGCGCTGGGGGCGGCGAGCCTGCAGATCGCCTCCGAGCACTCGCTGGCGACCACGGTGGACACCTTCGAGGAGCTGTACCGGACCAGGGCCCGCCCGGTCGTGCCGGTGCGCGCGTTCCGCTCGGCGCGCCGCGGCCGCCGGCACGCGGACACCCGGCGGTGACCGCGACGCTGACGCCCGCCCGGGAGCACGTCGTCGACGGCGCGCCCACCGTCGTGCACACCCTCGGGGACACGGACGGGGCGCCGGTGCTGGCGCTGCACGGGCTGCGCGGCAGCCACCACGGGCTCGCGCCGCTGGCGTCGCGGCTGACCGGGTTTCGCGTCGTCGTGCCGGACCTGCCCGGGTTCGGGGCGTCGCCGCCGTTCACCGACCGCACCCACGACGTCGACGGCTACGCCCGCTGGGCCTCGGCGCTGCTCGCCGACCTCGGCCCGGACACGGTGCTGCTGGGGCACTCGTTCGGGTCGATCGTGGCCGCGGCCGTGTGCGCCGCCGCCGCGACCACCCCGCGGGCGCTGGTCCTGGTCAACCCGATCGCCGAGCCCGCCTCGGGCGCCGGCGGCGTCACCGGCCTCGGGACGGCGGCCACCGCGCTGCTGCACTCCGGCGCCGCCCGGCTCGGCCTCGACGGCGTGCTGCGCCACCGGCTGCTCGCCGACGCCGCGACCGTCTCCATGACCACCACCCGCGACCCGCTGCTGCGTCACTGGATCTCCGACGAGCACCGCGCCCACTTCGGCACCTTCGCCACGACGGCGTCGCTGATGGAGTGCTTCCGCGCCGCCGGTTCCGGCTCGGTCCGGCCCTGGGCGCCCCGGATCACGGTGCCGACACTGCTGCTGGCCGGGGCCCGCGACCGGGTCGCCCCACCGGCCGGGCAGCACGCCCTCGCCGCCGCCTTCGCCGACGCCCGGCTGGTCCTGCTGCCGCGCACCGGCCACCTCGTGCACTACGAGGCCCCGGCGTGGGCGGCCCGCGAGATCCGGGGTTTCGTGGCGCGGTGAGGGTGCTCGTCGACTGCCGCTACATCCGTCCCGGGCGCCCGGACGGCATCGGCCGCTACACCACCGGGCTGGTCCGCGCGCTGGACCGGATCGCCCCGGTGGAGCTGCTGGTGTCCGACCCGCGCCAGCGCGACGGGCTGCCCGACCGGCCCGCGCACACCCTGCCGGCGCCGACCGGGGCCGGTGAACCGCTGGTCGCGCGGCGGGTGAACCGGATCGTCGCCGGGTCACCCGATGCGGTCGTCTTCAGCCCGATGCAGACGATGGGCACGCTCGGGCGCCGCTACGCGGTCGTGCTCACCGTGCACGACCTCATCTACTACCGGCACCCGGCGCCGCCGCCGTGGCTGCCCGCGCCGGTGCGGGCGGTGTGGCGGGCCTACCACCTGTCGTGGTGGCCGCAGCGGCTGCTGCTGGCCGGCGCCGACGCCGTCGCGTGCGTGTCCGCCGCGACCGCGGGCCTGGTCGCGGCGCACCGGCTGTCCCGCCGGGAGGTCGCCGTCGTCCCCGACGCGACCGACTTCCACCTGCCGCCCGGCACGCCGACGCGGTCCCGCCCGCCGGGGAACCGGATCGTCTACGCCGGGTCGTTCATGCCCTACAAGGACGTCGCGACCCTGGCCCGGGCCGCGGCCCGGCTGCCCGGCCACGAGCTCCACCTGGTCTCCCCCGTCCCGCCGGGGGTGCGCGCGGAGCTGGAGCGGCTCGCCGCGCCGGCCCGGCCGGTGTTCCACGACGGCGTCGACGACGACGGCTACCGCGCCCTGCTCGACGGCGCCACCGCGCTCGTCTCCGCCTCCCGCGACGAGGGGTTCGGGCTCCCGGTGCTGGAGGCCATGGCGCGGGGCTGCCCGGTCGTCGTCACCGACATCCCGGCGTTCCGCGAGGTCGCGGGTGACGCCGGGGTGTTCGTCGCGCCGGGTGACGACGCCGGGTTCGCCGACGCCGTGCGCGGGCTGGACACGACCTGGACCCGGCGCTCCGACGCGGTGCGCGCCCGCGCCGCCGTGCAGACCTGGGACGGCGCCGCCGTCGCGCTGCAGGCGGTCCTGGAACGGGCGCTGGAGCGCCACCGGAGCCGGCGCGGGCGGGCCTGACCCGGTCCGGCTCAGGCTCGACTGCGATCCGGCATCACTGTGCGACCGCGCGCGGCGGGCGTTCGTCACCCGCAGTACGGTTCCGCAGTGACCTCCGAGGAGACCCGAGCGACCCGCTCCGAGACCGATGCGTACGCACCGGACCCGGCGACGACCGACCGGCTCCTGGGCGGTGCCCACCACGACCCCCACTCGGTGCTCGGCGCGCATCCGCACGTCGACGGCACCGTGGTCCGTGTCCTGCGGCCGCACGCCGTCTCGGTGGCGGTGCTGCCGAACGGTGACCGCGCGCAGGCCTGCGAGCTGACCAGGGTGCACGACGCCGGACTGTTCTCCGGCCTCGTCCCCGGCTCCGGCGGCGACTACCGGCTGCTCGTGACCTACGGCGACGGCGCCGGCGGCACGACCGAGCAGACGGTCGACGACCCGTACCGCTGGCTGCCGACGCTCGGCGACATGGACCTGCACCTCATCGGCGAGGGACGGCACGAACGCCTGTGGGACGTCCTCGGCGCACACGTCCGGGACTACGACACCCCCTCCGGCGCGGTCGCCGGTACCAGCTTCGCCGTCTGGGCCCCGAACGCCCGCGGTGTGCGGGTCACCGGTGACTTCGACGGCTGGGCCGGCTGGGCGCTGCCGATGCGCTCGCTGGGCGGCTCCGGGGTCTGGGAGGTGTTCCTGCCCGGCGTCGGCGTCGGCGACCGCTACAAGTTCCGCATCCTGGGCCCCGACGGCCGGTGGCGGGACAAGGCCGACCCGATGGCCTTCGCCACCGAGATCCCGCCGCAGACGGCGTCGGTCGTGACCCGCGACGTCCACGAGTGGACCGACGACGCGTGGATGGCCGACCGCGCGCAGCGCCGCCCGCACGCGGAGCCGATGAGCGTCTACGAGATGCACCTCGGCTCCTGGGTGCCGGGCCTGGACTACCGCGAGATCGCCGAGCGCCTCGTCGCCTACCTGGACACCACCGGGTTCACCCACGTCGAGCTGCTGCCGGTGGCCGAGCACCCGTTCGGCGGCTCCTGGGGCTACCAGGTGACCTCGTACTACGCGCCGACCTCGCGGTTCGGCACGCCCGACGACTTCCGGTACTTCGTCGACCGGCTGCACCGCGCGGGCTACGGCGTGATCGTCGACTGGGTGCCCGCGCACTTCCCGCGCGACGAGTGGGCGCTGGCCCGCTTCGACGGCACGGCCTGCTACGAGCACGCCGACCCGCGCCGCGGCGAGCAGCCCGACTGGGGCACGCTCGTGTTCGACTTCGGCCGCAACGAGGTGCGCAACTTCCTCGTCGCGAACGCGCTGTACTGGCTGGAGTCGTTCCACATCGACGGCCTGCGCGTCGACGCGGTCGCCTCGATGCTCTACCTCGACTACTCCCGAGCCGACGGGCAGTGGCTGCCCAACGTGCACGGCGGCCGGGAGAACCTGGACGCGGTCGCGTTCCTGCAGGAGATGAACGCGACCGTCTACCGGGAGCACCCGGGTGTGGTGACGATCGCCGAGGAGTCCACCGCCTGGCCGGGCGTCACCCGGCCCACCTACATGGGCGGTCTCGGGTTCGGGCTGAAGTGGAACATGGGCTGGATGCACGACACGCTCGACTACACCGGGCGCGACCCCATCCACCGCAGCTACCACCACAACCAGATGACGTTCTCGCTGATGTACGCGTTCAGCGAGAACTACGTGCTGCCGATCAGCCACGACGAGGTCGTGCACGGCAAGGGCTCGCTGTGGACCCGGATGCCCGGCGACGACTGGAACAAGGCCGCCGGTGTCCGTGCGCTGCTGGCCTACATGTGGGCGCACCCGGGCAAGCAGCTGCTGTTCATGGGCGGTGAGTTCGGGCAGCCGCGCGAGTGGTCCGAGCAGCGTTCGCTGGACTGGCACCTGCAGTACGACGAGCCGCTGCACGGCGGGATCACGACCCTGGTCGGCGACCTCAACCGGGTCTACCGGGACCACTCCGCGCTGTGGTCGCGCGACACCACCCCGGACGGCTTCGCCTGGATCGACGCCAACGACGCGCAGGGCAACGTGTTCTCGTTCCTGCGCCACGGCGTCGACGCCGAGGGCCGCGCCACCGTGCTGGCCTGCGTCGCGAACTTCTCCGGCGCCCCGCGCGAGGACTACCGGGTGGGGCTGCCGTTCGCCGGGAACTGGACCGAGGTCGTCAACACCGACGCGTCGGCCTACGGCGGGTCCGGGGTGGGCAACCTCGGCCGGGTCAAGGGCGAGCAGGTCATGTGGCACGGCCAGCCCGCGTCGGCGGTGCTGCGGCTCCCGCCGTCGGGTGTGCTGTGGCTGGTGCCGGAGGAGACCGGCGGCCCCGTGCTGTCCGCCCCGGCGCAGGAGGCGGCCCCGGCCGCGACGGTCCCGCCGCCGCTGCCGGCCGCCGCGCTGCCCGACGAGCCGGAGGACACCGACGTCGAGGCGCCGGTGACCCCGGACGACGACCTGCGGAGCTCCGCCGCCCCGGAGGGCCCGACCGACCTCGTCGACCCGGGGCCGGACGACTCCGAGGACACCCCGGACGCCGGTCCGGTCGCCACCTCGGTCACGCCCGCGCCCGGCACCGTCGGTGTCCGGGCGGTGCGCACCGGCACGTTCGTCAACGGGAGCTCCGGGACGGGCGCGTCGGACACGGGGACCACCGCGGGCGACTGACCTCCGCCCCCCGCGACCGGCCCGGCCCCCGCGCCGGGCCGGTCGCGGGTCAGCGCTCGGCCGTGTCGGGCTCCTCGCCGGGCAGGTCGGAACGGGCCGTCGTCGGCCGTGCCGGACCCGCGCTCCCCGTCACGGCGCCGCCCACCGGCGGACGGTCGCCGTCGACCGGTGACCTGCCCGACGCCTCGTCGTCGGGGCCCATCCAGACGCGCGCCATCGGCTCACCCCGTCACGCGCCGGTCGGCGGGCACCGCCAGTACCGCCAGGGCCCCCAGCGCGGCGACCGCCCCGAACGCGAAGAAACCCCACGGGTGGGCGAGGCCCGCGGTGAGCAGCACACCGCCGAGGAGCGGACCGCAGATCGCGCCGAGCCTGCCGATCCCGCTGGCCGCCCCGAGCGCCGAGGCCCGGGCGTGGTCCGGGTAGTGCCGGCTGACGAACGCGTAGACCAGCACCTGCGAGCTGAACACGAACACGCCCGCGAGCAGGACGCTCACGTAGATCCCGCCGCCGGGCAGCGGCACCGCGAGCAGCGCCAGGAAGACCGCGCCCGCGACGAACCAGCCGACCGTCGCCGTGCGCAGCCCGGTCCGGTCGGCGACCCGGCCCGCGACGAGCAGACCGACGATCGCGCCGACGTTCAGCACGAGCAGCTGGGCCAGCGCCGCGTCGAGCCCGTACCCGGCGACCCGCATGATCTGCGGCAGCCAGGTGTTGAGGCCGTAGACCAGCAGCAGCCCCATGAACGAGGCGACCCAGAACGCCACCGACGAGCGCAGGTAGCCGTCGCGGACGAGCTGGGCGACCGGGTTGCGCGACCCCGGCCCGGCGGGCCCGGCCGGTGCGGCCGCCGCGCGGGCCCCGGCGGGCAGCGTGTCCGGCAGGTACCGGGCCAGCAGTGGGACCAGCACGACCGCCGGGAGCGCACCGAGCACGAACATGGGCCGCCAGCCCCAGACCGGGATGACCAGGATCCCGAGCAGCGAGGTCGCGACGGCGCCGACGTGGTAGCCGGTCATCAGGGTCGTGGTCGCGCTGCCACCGCGCCCCGGCCTGCTGTGCTCGTTCACCATCGCCAGCGCCACCGGCAGCACCCCGCCCAGCCCCAGCCCGGCCAGGAAGCGCAGCGCGCCGAACGTCCACGGGCCGGTCGCGACCGCGCACAGCAGCGTCAGCACGGAGAACGCGACGACGGTCGCCAGCATCGCCCGGCGCCGTCCGACGAGGTCGGCGAGCGGGCCCGCCGAGAGGGCACCGACCATCACACCGAGCAGCCCGGCGGTGGACACCAGCGACGCCGTCGCCGGGGTCAGGCCCCAGGAGGGCTCCTCCAGCAGCGACGGCAGCACGACGCCGAGCACCACCAGGTCGAAGCCCTCGAGCGCCACCGCCGCCCAGCACAGTGGGGCCACCCGGCCCCCGTGGCGGACGACGTCGGGGGCGGTGGTGGGTCCGCGGGCGGGGTCGGGCCGTGACGTCTGCGCCATCCGGGAGCCTCCTTGCGTCTCGGGTGGCGCGGAGTCTGGACCGTCAGGCCGGTGCGCGGTTCGACTCTTCCGCAGAGCGGAAGGACCCGCCGGGAACCGGTCCGGTCGCCGGACGCAGCAGCGACCACCAGGTCACCAGGAGCACCGCCGTGTAGAGCGCCCGCCCGAGCGGGGTCGCCCAGCCGCCGTCGGCCCACAGGTCCGACCAGCTCACCGGGACGACGGCGAGACACCCGATCGCGACGACGACCCGGCGGCGGGTGTCCCCCGCCCGCCCGGACGCGACGAGCGCCAGCAGCCCGGGCACGAGCAGCAGCAGGTAGTTGTGCCAGGCGATCGGCGCGGCCAGCAGACCGGTGGCGAGCACCGCGAACAACGCCGTCCCGCCCGGGTCGGTGCCCGCGGCCGGGTCGGCCCCGTGCCGGCGGGTGCGCCGCCCGAGGTGGACGAGCGTGCCGACCGCGACCGCCGCGCCCGCCAGGGTCCCGACGACGGTCGGGATCCCCCAGCGCAGCGCCTGGCCCGGGAGCGAGGCGTTGTCCGGGGTGGGTCCGACCGGCTCGGACAGCGCCATCGCCAGCCACTGGAACGCCGTCGGCCATCCGGCGACGGCGACGCCGACGAGCGTCGCGACCGCCGCGGCGGCGATCCCGGCCGCGAACGGCCGCCACCGGGCCTGCACGGCGGGGAGCAGCAGCACCGGCGCGAGCGATGGCTTCAGGGCGACCGTCACGCCGTAGCAGGCGGCGGCCAGCAGCGGGTGCCCGCGCCGTTCGGCGACCCAGCCCGCGGTCAGCCCGGCCAGCAGCAGCGGGTAGATCTGGCCCAGCAGCAGCGTCCCGTGCAGCGGCGACGACGCCAGCACCACCGCGAGCGCGCCGGTCGTCCAGCGGCGGCCCGGCCGCAGCTCCCGGCAGACCAGCAGCACCGACCCGGCGACGAGCAGCGCCGACAGCGCCGTCAGCAGCCGGTAGCCGGCGACCGGGTCGATCAGCGCCAGCGGCGCGAGAAGCACCGACAGCAGCGGCGGGTTGAGGTTGTGCAGGCGGGCGCCGGTGTCGTAGATCGCGGCGCTGCCCGGGCCGTGCTGGACCAGCGCGTACGCCGAGGCCCGGAAGGTGTCGAAGTCGACGTGCATCCGTGCGATGTCGGTCGCCGGGATCCAGCGCAGCAGCGGCGGGCCGCCCAGCAGGAACAGCAGTGCCGCGGTCACCAGCGCGGCGACGGCGACGACCGGCGCCACCGGCCGGGCGAGGCGGTGCACGCCGTCGCGCACCGCACGCGCCCGCTGCGCCGTCCGCCCGGCCCACCCCGTCCGGACGGGGTCCGCCGCGGCGGGACCCGAGCGGAGGTCCGCGGTCACCGCGGGGCCCGCTGACCGGCCGATGCGGCCCCGGTCCCCGTGGGCACCGGATCCGGCGGCCGCGGGGTCCGCGGGTGGACCACCGGCGGCCGGTGGGTCATCGGGGCGGGGTCCGGCTCAGAACAGGGCGCGGGCGAGCGCGCGCCGGGCCGTGGCGACCCGCGGGTCGTCGGCCGGGAAGAGCTCGAAGAGGCCGACGAGGTGCCCGCGGGCCCGGTCGCGGTCCTCGCCCCCGGTCCGGGCGACGGTGCCGACCAGCCGGGTGAAGGCGGCCTCGACCCGGTCGGCGGCCAGCTCGGCGTCGGCCGCGGCGAGCTGGGCGTCGACGTCGTCGGGCGCGGCGTCGGCCCGCTCGATCGACGACGGGTCGGCCTGCTCGGCACGGGCGAGGAAGCGGACCTGCGCCAGCGCCGCCTTCGCCTGCTCGTTGGCGGGCTCGGTGTCGAGGATCGCGGTGTAGGCGGCCTCGGCGGCGGCGTAGTCGCCCTGCTCCAGGGCGTCCTCGGCGGCGGTGAAGCGCGGGTCCTCGGGCTCCTCGACGGGCTCGTCCGAACCGGCCGCGGCCGCCCGGCGCTCACCCTCGGCGATGGCGGGCATCCGGTCGCGCAGCGCGTCGAGCAGGGACCTCACCCACTCGGCGACCCGCTCCTCGGGGATGGCGCCGTTGACCGCGTCGACCGGCTGACCGCCGACGAGCACGACCAGCATCGGGACCTGCTGCACGCCGAACGCCTGGGCGACCCGGGGCTGGGTGTCGATGTCGACCCGGGCCAGGAGCCACGCGCCGCCACCGGTCGAGGCGAGCCGCTCCAGCTCGGCCGACAGCTGCTCCTCGCGCGGGTAGCGGCTGGCCCACAGCTCGACGACGACCGGGACCTGCAGCGACGGCTCGAGGACCTCGTTCTGGAAGCCCTGCTCGGTCGCGTCGACGACCCAGGAGCCGTCGCCCCCGTCGGGCGCGGGCGGACCGCCCGCGGCACCGCCGGACGGGGCGGGCCGGTTCGCCGCATCGGCACGGGCCTTCAGCCCGGAGAGGTCGACCGCCCCGGCCATGGCCGAGGACATCGCCGCACGCTGGGCCGCCTGACGAGGATCTGGGCGAGACACGCCGTCCATCCTGGCACGTCCGTGTGTCCGGCGTGACACGCCCCGCCCGGTGAAACGCGCCGCCGCGCGACGCATGCGCCCCACCCGGTCGGCGTCATCCCCCCGCCGGCTCCGAGCCCCGTTCCCTCCTCGACCGTTCCCCTTCCCGCCGCCCGGCCGCGCTGCCCCGTCCGGCCGCCCCTGCGCCGTTCGGTCGCCGGCCGGGCCCTCGGTGCAGGGCCGCACGGCCGACGGCGGGGACGGCGGCGCTCCCACGATCACCGGACCGGCGGAGCAACACCGGGCCTCGTCACTCGTTGAACACCCTGCAGGGACTCGATGCTGACTCTGCGTGATCGCGGCGGGGTGTTCCCCCGGTTGCCCCACCCCGCGGTCCCCTTCCCCGACAGAACGACCGCCGGCACCCCGGCGCACAACGGAGGGCTCCAACCCGATGAGCAACATGCAGACGACCGACAAGCCGACCCTGGCCTACGCGTCGCTGGCGCTGGGCATCATCGCGATCGCCGCGTTCCTCGTCCCGATCGCCGCCTGGATCCTGGGTGCCGCGGGCCTGGTCACCGGCTTCCTCGCCTACCGCAAGCCGGGCATGGCCACGCTCGCCCAGATCGGCATGACCGTCAGCTTCGTCGGCATCCTCGCCGGTGTGTACTACTTCTCGACGATCATGGCGGGCTGACGACGGCGCTCCTCGCGGTACGCCGCGACGACGACACGGCCTCCGGACCCGGCCCGGACGCCCGACGGCCGGTGACGGGTCTCCCGTCTCCGGCCGTCGTCGTCCCGGCCCTCGGCGCTCCGGTGACCCCGCCCGGCGGGCGTCGGTCGACAGGGCCCGTGGTCAGGCCGGCGCGGCGAGCCCGGCCAGCAGCTCCGCCGTCTCCTCCGGCCGGGTGAGCATCGGGAAGTGCCCGCCCGCGAGTTCCACGAGCCGCGCCCCGACCCGGTCCGCCTCCCGCCGTCCCGCGACGGGGCTGACGACCCGGTCCCCCGCGCACACCACCGACACCGTCGGCACCGCGGGCCACGACGGCAGCGGGCACGGCTCGGCGAGCAGCGACCAGTCCTGCGGGCGCAGCTCGGCCGCCGCGTCCGCGACCACGGCCCGCCCGTCACGTCCCGCCGCGTCGAGCTCGTCGGCGACGCCCCGGTAGAGCCCATCGGCGACCGCCCGCGCGTCCGGCCAGTACGTGCTGACCCCCGGGCCGCGACGGACCCCGGCGTCGTAGCCGGCGACCATCAGGTCGCGCTCGGCACGCATCCGGTCCCGGTAGGGACGACCCGGCTCGGGGACGAGCGCCGCGACGAGGACCAGCGCCCGGACCCGGTCGGCGATCCGGCCGGCGGCCGCGGTGGCCACGAGGCCGCCGAGCGAGTGACCGACCAGCACGACCGGCGGACCGTCGCCCCGGGGGCCGGGCCCGTCCGGACCGTCGCCGGCCCCGGCCAGGACCGCGTCGACGAGCCCGGCGTGGCCGACCCCCACGACGTCGGACGGGAGGTCCGGCGCGACCGACTCCACACCACGGGCCGCCAGGGCCCCGACCACCGGCGTCCACGACACACCGCGGTGCCAGGCGCCGTGGACCAGCACGACCCGGGCCGGGCCGGGTCCCCCGGGCCCCGGTACGGCCGGGGCCCTCACGCGCCGCTCGCGCGCAGGTGCTCCTCGACCCGCTCCACCTTGGCCTGCAGCTGCCCCTGGTACCCGGGCCGGATGTCGGCCTTGAGGACCAGGCTGACCCGCGGCGACACGGCGGTGACGGCCTCGACGGCGCGCTTGACCACCGCCATGCCCTCGTCCCAGGTCTCGGACTCGATGGTGGTGAACATCGAGGTGGTCTCGTTCGGCAGGCCGGACTCGCGGACCACCCGGACGGCCTCGACGACGGCCGCGCCGACGCTGCCGTCCCCGGAGTCCGATCCGGACGGGGCGATGCTGAAGGCGAAGAGCATGCCGACACCGTGCCACGCCCGGCGTACGGAACGGATCCGGTCACGGCACTTGCTAGCGTCGGTCCATGGCATCCCGCGGGTCGCTCCCCTTCGACCCGATCCAGCGTGCGGCCGAGCTCTGGGAGGAGCGGGTCGGCCCCGCGCGCACGATGGCGACGGTCACCAGCGTGATGCGGGTGCAGCAGATCCTGCTCTCGGCCGTCGACGCGGCGCTGCGACCGCACGGGCTGACCTTCGCCCGCTACGAGGCCCTGGTGCTGCTGGACTTCGCGCGCCGCGGAAGCCTCCCGATGCGGGTGATGGGCGAGCGCCTGCAGCTGCACCCGACGAGCGTGACCAACATCGTCGACCGCCTGCAGGGCGACGACCTCGTCCGGCGGATGCCGCACCCCACCGACCGCCGCGCCACCCTGGTCGAGCTGACCACCGAGGGGCGCGCCCGGCTGGAGAAGGCCACCGCCGCGGTGACCGGCATCGACTTCGGCCTGACCGGGCTGGACCCGGCCGAGGAGGAGCAGCTGACCGCACTGCTGCGCTCGGTGCGCCGCGCCGCCGGCGACTTCGCCTGACCCGCGCATCTCAGCCGGCCCGTCTCCGCCGTCGCGGCCCGCCCGGTGGCGGACCGCCGTGTCCCGGGCCGCGCCAGCTGCGCATCACCGATCCGCGGGGCGGCCGGGGCCACAGCATCCGCCGCACCGCGGCCCGCCCGGCCAGCGCTCCGCTGAGGCCCGACAGACCCACGCACGCCAGGTAGTCGATGAGGTCCACGGGCACGCTCCGGAGGGTTCGGGGTGGTGGTGACGCGGGTTGCGTCAACGGTGTTGACCCTACGACGGGGCACCGACAGAATCGGTCGCGTGCACGCTCCACCGCCCTCCCCCGACCGGCCCTCCCCCGACCGGCCCGGCACCGGCGCGGCGCTGCGGGCGGCGCGGGACCGGCGGGGCTGGTCCCAGTCCGAGGCGGCCCGCGCGCTGGCCGCGCTCGTCACCGGGAGCGGCGGCACCGCGCGGGCCGCGAGCCTGAAGACCCAGCTGTCGCGCTGGGAGAACGGCCACGCCGTCCCGGACGCCGCGCACCGCGCACTCCTGGCCGAGCTGTACGACAGCACCCCCGCCGGGCTCGGCCTCGCCGGCGCGACCGGGCCGGACCCCCTCGACGGGGCGGCGCGGCTGCGGGCGGCGCTGGAGCGG
Source organism: Pseudonocardia tropica (assembly GCF_040105315.1). Taxonomy (NCBI): domain Bacteria; kingdom Bacillati; phylum Actinomycetota; class Actinomycetes; order Pseudonocardiales; family Pseudonocardiaceae; genus Pseudonocardia; species Pseudonocardia tropica. The sequence goes on along the minus strand of NZ_JBEDNP010000013.1, from coordinate 112,528 downwards.
GCCGCCGCCGTCGGGGAGCAGGAGCTGGACCTGCTGCGCGCCCAGTGGGCCGCCACCGCCGCACTGGACGACCGGCTGGGCACGGCCGCCGCCCACGACGCGGTGGCCGCCGTGGTCGCCCAGCTGCGCGAGCCGGCCGCGCACGCGCGGGACCCGCGCCGGGTGCGGGCACTCACCGGGCTGCTCGCCGGGGCCGCGCTGCGGCTCGGGGACCAGGAACGCGACCGTGCCGCCCCGGACCGGGCGTGGGCGGCCTACGTCGAGGCGGAGTCCGCGGCCCTGCGGGCCGGTGACCCGGGCGCCGCGGACGAGGCCCGGCACCGGCGGGAGCGGCTGCTGGCCGAGCTGCCCGCCGTCGACGCGCAGGACGGCGCTCCGGATCCGGCCGGACCGCACGGCGGCGCCGCCGGACGGCGCGCGGCGACGTCGACGGGCGCCACGGGGCCCGGGGAGGCCGCCTCCGGGGACGGGGCCGGACACAGCGGCGAGACCGGGCAGGGCGGCGAGACCGGACGGGCCGCCCCCGGGCCGTGCCCGACCATCGACGTCCACACCGCCCCCGCGTGGCTCACCGTCGCCGACGGCCCGCCGCAGCGCCCGGTCCGCGAGCGCACCGACCTCGCCCTGGACGCGGTGCTCGCCGCCCTGCGTGACGGCGACGGCCCCGCCGCGCGGGCCGCCCACGCCCGGGCCCGTGCACTCGCCCTGCGCAGCGGGTCGCAGCGCGTCCTCGACCGGCTCGCGACGCTGCCCGGGGTCACGCCCCCCTGACCGAGGGGTATCAGCTCAGCCCGACTGCTCCAGCAGCTCGTCGGCGGCGGCCCACGGGTCCAGCTCGCCGCCCAGCACCCGCTCGGTGAGGGTGTCGAGCGCATCGCCGCCGCGCACCCGTTCCATCCGGGCCCGGACCTGTTCCATCCCGATGCCCTCGATCTCACGGCGCGCCCGCTCGCGGCGCCGCCGTTCCCGTTCACCGGACTTCCCGGCCCAGGCGAGGTGCTCGTCGAGGGCGTCGGCGACGGCCCCGATCCCCTCCGAGCGGGACGCGACCGTCGAGAGCACCGGCGGCTCCCACGGCTCAGTGCCGATGCTCGTGCCGCCTGCGCTCCTCCCGGCGTCGTCCGGGATGCGCAGGTGCAGCATGTTCCGCAGCTCGCGCACCGTGCGGCGGGCCCCCTCGCGGTCGGCCTTGTTGACCACGAAGACGTCGCCGATCTCCAGGATCCCGGCCTTGGCCGCCTGGACGCCGTCGCCCATCCCGGGCGCGAGCAGCACGACGGTGCTGTCGGCGAGCCCGACGATCTCCACCTCGGACTGCCCGACGCCGACGGTCTCGATCAGCACGACGTCGCAGCCCGCGGCGTCGAGTACGCGCAGGGCCTGCGGCGTCGCCCAGGACAGCCCGCCCAGGTGCCCGCGGGTGGCCATCGACCGGATGAAGACGCCGTCGTCGTCGGCGTGGTCGCCCATCCGTACCCGGTCGCCCAGCAGCGCCCCGCCGCTGAACGGTGAGGACGGGTCCACCGCCAGCACCCCGACCCGGCGCCCGCGCGCCCGCAGCTCGGTGACCAGCGCCGACGTCGAGGTCGACTTGCCCACGCCCGGGGACCCGGTCAGCCCGACGACGTGCGCCCGCCCGGTGTACGGCGACAGTGCCGCCGACACCTCCCGCAGCTGCGGCCCGGCGTTCTCCACCATCGAGATGAGCCGGGCGACGGCGAGCTGCTCGCCGCGGCGGGCGCGTTCCACCAGGTCGAGGGGGTCCGGCGGTCCGGGCACGGTCGGCCTCCTTGTCGGGGGGCGGATGCACGTCGGCCCCCGCCGAGGCGGGGGCCGACGTGGCCTGACGGAGATCAGGCCTTGGGGACGCGCACGATCAGCGCGTCGCCCTGGCCGCCGCCGCCGCACAGCGCGGCCGCACCGACGCCGCCGCCGCGCGCCTTGAGCGCGAACGCCAGGTGCAGCGCGATCCGCGCGCCGGACGCCCCGATCGGGTGGCCGAGGGCGATCGCGCCGCCGTCGACGTTCACCTTCTCCTCGTCGATGCCGAGCTTGCGGGCGGAGACGATGCCGACCGCGGCGAACGCCTCGTTGAGCTCGACCAGGTCGAGGTCGGCGGGCTGGATACCCTCCTTCTCGCACGCCTTGGCGATCGCGTTCGCGGGCTGCTCGTGCAGCGAGGCGTCCGGACCCGCGACGACGCCGTGCGCGCCGATCTCGGCGAGCCAGTCCAGACCCAGCTCCTCGGCCTTGGCCTTGCTCATCACGACCACGGCGGCCGCGCCGTCGGAGATCTGCGAGGCCGATCCCGCGGTGATGGTGCCGTCGGCGGCGAACGCGGGCCGGAGCTTGCCCAGGCTCTCCGCCGTGGTCTCCCCGCGGACGCCCTCGTCGGTGGAGAAGATCACCGGGTCGCCCTTGCGCTGCGGGATCTCGACCGGCGCGATCTCCTGGTCGAACGAGCCGTCCTGCGCGGCGCGGGCGGCGCGCTGATGCGAGCGGGCGGAGAAGGCGTCCTGCTCCTCGCGGGTCAGGCCGTAGCGCTCGTTGTACTTCTCGGTGGAGGCACCCATCGCGACCTGGTCGAACGCGCAGAACAGTCCGTCGTAGGCCATGTGGTCGGTGAGGGTGGTGTCGCCGAACTTGGTGCCCTCGCGGGACTTGGTGAGCAGGTGCGGGGCCTGGGTCATCGACTCCTGGCCACCGGCGACGACGATGTCGAACTCGCCCGCGCGGATGAGCTGGTCGGCCAGCGCGATGGCGTCGACACCGGACAGGCAGACCTTGTTGATGGTCAGCGCCGGGACGTCCATCGGGATGCCGGCCTCGACGGCGGCCTGACGCGCCGGGATCTGACCCGCACCGGCGGTGAGGACCTGGCCCATGATCGTGTACTGGACCTGGTCGGGGGCCACACCGGCCCGCTCGAGCGCGGCCTTGATGGCGACGCCACCCAGCTGGGCCCCGGAGAAGCCCTTCAGGGAGCCGAGCAGACGGCCCATCGGGGTGCGGGCGCCAGAGACGATCACGGTTCCGGACACGGGTCCTCCATCAGGCTTCGTTGTCAGGTGGGCCGCCACCATACCCACCGCCGCGCCCCGTCCGGACGCACCGAACGGTGGGGGTGAGCAGCGGCACAGGCTCCTACCGACGAGTAGAACCGGTAGCTTCTGCCCCCATGACGACAACCGAGGACGCCCTGTCGCCGCTGGTCGTGGCCGTGGACCACGTGGGCATCGCCGTGCCCGACCTGGACGAGGCCATCCGCTGGTACGCGGACAACCTGGGCCTGGTCGCGGTGCACACCGAGACCAACACCGAGCAGGGTGTGCGCGAGGCCATGCTGGGCGCCCCGGGCGAGGCGGCCGGCGCCACGAAGGTGCAGCTGCTCGCCCCGCTGAACGAGGACTCGACGATCGCGAAGTTCATCGGCCGCAACGGTCCGGGCCTGCAGCAGGTCGCCTACCGGGTGACCGACGTCGCCGCCGCGGCGGACGCGCTGCGGGAGAAGGGCCTGCGCCTGCTCTACGACGCCCCGCGCCGCGGCACGTCGAACTCGAAGGTCAACTTCGTGCACCCGAAGGACGCCGGCGGGGTACTGGTCGAGCTCGTCGAGCCGGCCGCCGACGCGCACTGACCGACGCGGCACGACCCCGTCCCGAAGGACAGTACGGACAGCCGGTGGGGTGTATCACGAAGGCCACTCGGGTATCTCCCTCACCGGCGACCTACGATTAAGATACTACGCAGTAGCGTGTGGTATCCCAAGCAACATCGGGTGAGCCCACCCGACTCCCCTGACAACGTCGCTATCGGAGGCCAGCAGTGAAGGACATCCGCGACGCCATCCTCGCCGGACAGTTCACCGACGTCGGAGGCCTGGAGGTGCCCGAGCACTACCAGGGCGTCACCGTCCGCGCCGAAGACGCGGACATGTTCGAGGGGCTGACCACCAAGGAGAAGGACCCGCGCAAGAGCCTGCGCGTCGAGGACGTCCCGGTCCCCGAGCTCGGCCCCGGTGAGGCGCTCGTGGCCGTCATGGCCAGCGCGATCAACTACAACACCGTCTGGACCTCGATCTTCGAGCCCGTCTCGACGTTCAGCTTCCTCAGGCGCTACGGCAAGCTCTCGCCGCTGGCCAAGCGGCACGACCTGCCGTACCACGTGGTCGGCTCCGACCTCGCCGGCGTCGTCGTGCGGACCGGGCCGGGCGTGAATACCTGGAAGCCGGGCGACCAGGTCGTCGCGCACTGCCTCTCGGTCGAGCTGGAGAGCCCCGACGGGCACTCCGACACGATGATGGACCCGGAGCAGCGCATCTGGGGCTTCGAGACCAACTTCGGCGGTCTCGCCGAGCTGGCGCTGGTCAAGTCCAACCAGCTGATGCCGAAGCCGGACCACCTCACCTGGGAGGAGGCCGCGTCCCCGGGCCTGGTCAACTCCACCGCCTACCGCCAGCTGGTGTCGAAGAACGGCGCCGACATGAAGCAGGGCGACGTCGTGCTGATCTGGGGCGCCTCCGGCGGCCTCGGCTCCTACGCCACCCAGTTCGCCCTCAACGGCGGCGCCACCCCGATCTGCGTCGTCTCCTCGGAGGAGAAGGCCAAGATCTGCCGCGACATGGGCGCGGAGCTGGTCATCGACCGCAACGCCGAGGGCTACAAGTTCTGGAAGGACGAGACCACCCAGGACCCGAAGGAGTGGAAGCGGCTCGGCGCGAAGATCCGCGAGCTCACCGGAGGTGAGGATCCCGACATCGTCTTCGAGCACCCGGGCCGCGAGACCTTCGGCGCGTCGGTCTACGTCACCCGCAAGGGCGGCCAGATCGTCACCTGCGCCTCGACCTCGGGCTACATGCACGAGTTCGACAACCGCTACCTGTGGATGAACCTCAAGCGGATCGTCGGCTCGCACTTCGCGAACTACCGGGAGGCCTACGAGGCCAACCGGCTCGTCGCCAAGGGCATGATCCACCCGACCCTGTCGCGGGTGTACTCGCTGGCCGAGACCGGCCAGGCCGCCAACGACGTCAAGCAGAACCTCCACCAGGGCAAGGTCGGCGTGCTCGCGCTGGCCCCCGAGGAGGGACTGGGTGTCACGAACCCGGAGAAGCGCGAGAAGCACCTCTCCGGCATCAACCGGTTCCGGGGCGTCTGACCTCCCCCGTCGCTCACCCGGAGGCCCCGTCCGTGTCACACGGACGGGGCCTCTGTCCATAGCGGGGTGAACCCCGTGACCCTCGGTGCCGAACTCATGTCTGTGGAACGTCGGCGACGGTACGGTGAACGACATGGCCGGTGACCACGATGTGCCCGTACCCCGGACCGGTTTCTCGATCGCGCGCCGCGGCTACGAGCAGGCGCAGGTCGACAGCCACCTGCGTCGGCTCGACGCCGAGGTGCGCATGTTGGCCGCCGACCGTGACGCCGCGGTCGCCCAGAACACCCGGCTGAGCCGCGAACTCGACGACGCCCGCAGCCGCACCGAGGCCATGCAGCAGCAGGTCAACCGGCTCGCCGGCCCGCCGCAGAGCGTGCAGGGCATGAGCGAGCGGCTCCGGTCGATGCTGCGCCTCGCCGAGGACGAGGTCGCCGCGATGCACGCCGCGGCGAACCGCGAGGTCGCCGAGCAGCGCCGCCAGGTCGAGGAGCACGCCCGCACCGTCGTCGAGGACGCGCGTGCCCGGGCCGGGCAGACCGTCGCGCAGGCCGAGGCCACGGCCGCGGAGGCCGCGCACCGGTCCGCCGAGCGCGAGCGCGCCGTCGAGGAGAAGCAGGCCCGCGTCGAGCGGGAGCTGGCCGCGCTGCGCGAGCGCACCGAGGCCGAGCTCGCCGAACGGCGCCGCGTCACCGAGGCCGAGCTGGCCGAGCGGCGCACGACGACCGAGCGCGACCTCGCCGAGCAGCGCAGCACCTCCGAGCGCGAGCTCACCGAGGCCGAGCGCACCGTCACCGCCCGGATCACCCGCGCCGACACCGAGGCCCGGGAGAACCGCGAGCAGATCGAGCACGACTTCCGGATCGCGATGGACCAGCGCCGTACCGAGGCGCTGACCTCGCTGTTCGCCGAGCGCGACGCGCTCGAGGCCGACATCTCGCGCCGTGAGCGCGAGGCCGCGGACCGGATCCGCCGTGACCTGGACCAGGCCCGCACCGACGGCGAGAAGATCCGGTCCGACGCCCGCCGGGACGCCGAGGAGACCACCTCCGCCGCCCAGCGCCGTGTCGAGCAGCTCACCGGGCTGCGCGCCCGGGTCGCCGAGCAGCTGCGTGGCGCCCGGTCGCTCATCGAGTCCGGCGTCGACGACCTCGACGCGGGCCCGGCCCTGGCCGACCTGCCCGCCGGCGAGCCGCCCGCGGGGCAGGCCCCCACCGAGCAGCCCCCGGGCGGGCCCCGGGCCGCCGAGCCGCACGCCGCCGGGGCTCCCGCCGCGCCGGGCACCGCCGACACCCCCGCGGGCACGCCCCGCACGGTCGAGGAGGCGGTCACGGCGAAGGAGCGCCGGTCCGCCGCGGCCGCGGAGAGCGAGCCGGAGCCCCCGACCGCGTCGGCGGGGAGCGGGTCCTCCGGGTCCGGCCGCCCCCGGCCCTCGCCGCGGGCCCGCAGCGGCTACGGCGGCAGCAAGCGCGCCGCACGCACCCGCTGACCGGAGCCGGGCGGCTCAGTGCCGCCGGAACCCCGCCCGACGGCGGTCGCGCGCGTTCCAGCACGGCAGGTGCCAGTGCCGCCGCTCCTCGACCCCGCGGCCGTCCTCGGCGGGCCAGGTCACCACGTGCGGCGTCCCCGAGGGCAGCAGCTGGTCGCAGCCGGGGCACCGGTAGTGCTTCACCGTGGTGCCACCCGGCACCCGGCGGACGTAGTGCTCGCCGTCGCGGCCGGTCTCGAGGTCGGTCGTCATGCCGCTACCGAGCGGCGGTGCGACGGGACGGCCCCGCCCCCGTTCCGAGGGGCGGGGCCGTCGCGCACGCCTGCCTGCCATGCTCCCAGTCTCCCAGGGAGATCGGGATCTCTCAGCGCTTGGTGTAGTCCCGGAACCCGTGTCCGGTCTTGCGCCCGAGCCGCCCCGCGGTGACCAGGTGCTCCAGCAGCGGCGCGGGGGCGAACCCGGCCTGGTGGAACTCGGCGTGCAGGGACTTCTCGATCGCCAGCGACACGTCGAGCCCGACGACGTCGAGCAGCTCGAACGGGCCCATCGGCAGCGCGCAGCCGGTCTTCATGGCGGCGTCGATGTCGTCGGCGGTGGCGTAGTGGGCCTCGAGCATCTTCACCGCGTCGTTCAGGTACGGGAACAGCAGCGCGTTGACGATGAACCCGGCCCGGTCGCCGCAGCTCACCGGCACCTTCTTGAGCTTCTGGCACACGTCGAGGACGGTGGCGGCCACGTCGCGCGAGGTGCCGATCGTGGACACGACCTCGACCAGCTTCATGACCGGCGCGGGGTTGAAGAAGTGCATGCCGATCACGTCGCCGGGGCGACTCGTGACCGCGGCGCACTCGACGACGGGCAGCGAGGACGTCGTCGTCGCCAGGATCGCGCCCGGCTTGCAGATCTCGTCGAGCGCGCCGAACATCGCCCGCTTGACGCCGAGCTCCTCGGCGACGGCCTCGACGACGAGGTCGACCTCGGCCATGTCCTCCAGCGCGGTGGTGCCGCTGATCCGGGCGAGGACGGCGTCGCGGCCCGCCTCGTCCAGCTTGCCGCGGGCGACCGCCTTGTCCAGGGACGTGCGCACCAGCGCGATCGAGCCCTCGACCTTGGAGTCGCTGCGGCCGCGGACGAGGACGTCGTAGCCGGCCTTGGCGAAGACCTCGACGATGCCCGAGGCCATGGTGCCGGTGCCGATCACGCCGACCCGCTGCACGCCGCGCAGGGTCACGTCGCCGGGCACGGCCGAGGCCGGGGTCTCGCCGTCGGCGACGACGGTGGAGCTGTGCGGGGCGGAGTAGGTGTAGAAGCCGCGTCCGGTCTTCCGGCCGAGCAGCCCGGCGGTGATCATCTGCTTGAACACCGGGTTCGGCGCGTGCATCAGGTTGCGCGACTCGCCGTACATCGTCTCGAGGATCTCGTAGGCGGTGTCCAGGCCGATGAGGTCGAGCAGGGCCAGCGGACCCATCGGGTAGCCGCAGCCGTAGCGCATGCCGGCGTCGAGGTCCTCGCGGCTGGCGTAGCGCTCGGCGTACATCTTCGCCGCGTGGTTCAGGTAGCCGAACAGCAGCGCGTTGGCGATGAAGCCGGCGCGGTCGCCGATGACGACCGGGACCTTCCCGAGGGAGTCGGCGAACGCCTGGACGTCGGAGATGACGTCGGGCTCGGTGACGACGGTCCGCACGACCTCGACCAGCTTCTGCACCGGTGCCGGGTTGAAGAAGTGCATCCCGACGACCTTGCCGGGCCGCGTGGTGCGCACGGCCAGCTCGGTGACCGACAGCGACGAGGTGTTCGAGGCGAGGATGGTGTCCTCGGCGACGACCTTGTCGACCTCGGCCAGCAGCGCGGTCTTGGCGTCCAGGCTCTCCGGGATGGCCTCGACGACCAGCTGCGCCGCCGCCAGGTCGGCCAGGACGGTGGTGACGGTGATGCGGCCGAGGAGCTCGTCGGCCTGCTCCCGGGTGAGCTTGCCGCGCTCGATGGCGCGGTCGGTCGAGGCGGCCAGGTGCGCCCGGCCGCGCTCCCCTGCCGCCTCGTCCACCTCGACGGCGATCACGTCGAGACCGTTGCGGGCGAAGACCTCGACGATGCCCGCCCCCATCGTGCCGAGGCCGACCACTCCGACGGTCCGGAACTCACGTGCCACGCTGCAACCTCCTGGATCGGGACAACCCTGTCTTCCGCGTCGGCGCCGATCCTGTCATCCCGAGCTGCTACCAGTGGGTAACATGCGACGAGGACCACCCCTAGGTGCAGGAACGGCCCTGGTCGTCGGGTGAGGGAGGATGCGGCTCAGCGCCCGTGCCGGGCCTTCACGATGCCGACGAGCGCCTGCATCGTCCGCGCGGTCCGCTTGAAGCTGGTGACGACGATCGGCATCCCGAACCGCTGCCGGGCGATCGACTGGGTGCGGGTGAACTCGCGGAGCCCGTCGGCGCCGTGGATGCGGCCGAAGCCGGACTCCCCCACCCCGCCGAAGGGCAGCGACGGGATCCCGGCGAAGGAGATCACGCCGTTGACCGAGACCATCCCGCAGCGCAGCCGCTCGGCGATCCGCTCGCCGTGCTTCGCGGAGAACACGGTCGCGCCGAGGCCGTAGCCGGTGGCGTTGGCGCGGCGGACCGCCTCGTCGACGTCGGGCACCCGGTTGACCACCACCAGCGGGCCGAAGGTCTCCTCGGTGACCGCGACGGAGTCCTCGGGCACGTCGGCGATGACGACCGGGGAGATCGACCCGCCGTGCGCGGGCACCGAGTCGGCGCCGCCGACGATCGCGCGGCCACCGCGCTCCAGGGCGTCGGTGACGTGCCGGCGCACGATCTCGGTCTGCGACGGCATCGTCATCGGCCCGAGGTCGCCCTCGCTCGTGGCCGTGCCGACCTGCAGCCTCGACGCCGCGGCGCGCACCTTCTCCAGGAACCGGCCCGCGACGGACTCGACGACGTAGACCCGCTCCACCCCGACGCAGGTCTGCCCCGCGTTGGACATCCCGCCCCAGACGGCGGCGTCCGCGGCGGCGTCGAGGTCGGCGTCGGCGTCGACGATCAGCGGGTCCTTGCCACCGCACTCCATGAGCACCGGCACCAGGTTCTCCGCGCAGGAGGCCATCACCCGGCGGCCGGTCGCGGCGGACCCGGTGAACGCGATCTTGCCGACGCCGGGGGCGCGGCACAGCTCGGCGCCGGTCGGCCCGAACCCGGTGACGACGGTCAGCAGCGGGTGGCGGCCCACCTCGGGAACGGCCTCGGCCAGCGTGCGGGCGATCTCGTGCCCGACTCCCGGGGTCAGCTCCGAGGGCTTGAACACCACGGTGTTGCCGGCGGCCAGCGCGTAGGCGATCGAGCCCATCGGCGTGAAGATCGGGTAGTTCCACGGCCCGATGACGCCGACGACGCCCAGCGGCCGGTACGCCACCGACGCCGCCTGGTTCGCCATCAGCAGGCCCGGGGACACCGAGCGCTTCCCGAGCACCTTCGCGGCGTTGGCCGAGGCCCAGTCCAGGTGGTCGATGGCGAGCACGACCTCGAGGCGGGCGTCGTCGAGGGGCTTGCCGGTCTCGGCGGCGACGACACCGGCGACCCGGTCGAGCTGCGCGACCAGCACCTTCTTCCAGGCCGCGAGCCGGCGACGGCGCTCGGCGAACCCGAGCCCGTCCCACCACACCCCGGCCTCGCCGGCGGCGCGGACGGCGGCGCGCACGTGCTCGCCGTCGTGGACGGGGTAGCGGGCGAGCTCCTCCCCGGTACGCGGCGACAGGGACGCGAAGTCCCCCGCCGCCGGCACGGCGGCGGTCGTGGGGACGGAGTCAGCGGCGGTGGCACTCACGTGGTCAGGCTAGACGCCGTGACAGGGCCCGGCCGGGCCCGCGCCGGCCCGGCCGGGCCGTCCGGGTCAGAACAGGAGCAGGTCGTCGCGCGCCGTCCCGCGCAGCGCGTCGTAGTCGACGGTCACGCAACGGATCCCGCGGTCGACGGCCAGCGTGCGGGCCTGCGGCTTGATCTGCTGGGCCGCGAACACCCCGTGCACCGGCGCGAGCAGCGGGTCGCGGTTCATCAGCTCCAGGTACCGGGTGAGCTGCTCGACGCCGTCGATCTCGCCGCGGCGCTTCACCTCGACCGCGACGTGCGCGCCGTTCCCGTCGCGCAGCAGCAGGTCGACCGGGCCGACGGCGGTCATGTACTCGCGGCGGACCAGCGTGTGGCCCTCCCCGAAGGTCTCCGGATGCGCGGCGAGCAGCTCCTGCAGGTGCGCCTCGACGCCGTCCTTGACCAGGCCGGGGTCGACGCCGAGTTCGTGACTGGAGTCGTGCAGCACCTCGTCGATGGTGATGACCAGCGACTCGTCGGCCTTGTTCCGCACCGTCCACACACCCGGCTCCTCGGTGAGCCAGCACGGCGGCGACATCCAGTTGAGCGGCTTGTAGGCGCGGTCGTCGGCGTGGATGCTCACCGAGCCGTCCCGCTTGACCAGCAGCAGGCGGAGGGCCATGGGCAGGTGGGCGGTCAGCCGTCCGACGTAGTCCACCTGGCAGCGGGCGATGACGAGACGCACCCGGCTCACTGTAAGGCCGGGTGGGTGGATCATCCTGGGCGGGTGATCGAGCAGACCTCGAGCCGCCAGGTGTACGCCAACGACTGGATGACCGTCCGGGAGGACGGCATCCGGCGTGCCGACGGCACCGGGGGGATCTACGGCGTCGTCGACAAGCCCACCTACGCACTGGTGATCCCCCGCGACGACGACGGCCGTCTGCACCTGGTCGAGCAGTACCGCTACCCGGTGGGCGGGCGCCGCTGGGAGTTCCCGGCGGGCACCGCGCCCGACCGCGCCGACGTGGACCCGGCGGAGCTCGCGGTGCGCGAGCTCGTCGAGGAGACCGGGCTGGCCGCGGCACGGATGACCCTGCTCGGCACGCTCGACTGCGCGCCGGGCATGTCCAGCCAGCGCGGGCACGTCTACCTCGCGACCGGGCTGACCGCGGGCCCGCCGCGCCGCGAGCACTCCGAGCAGGACATGCGCGCCGCCTGGTTCACCGCGGACGGGTTCGAGGCGATGGTCCGCCGCGGCGACCTGACCGACGCGCAGTCCCTCGCCGCCTGGGCGCTGCTGGCCCTGCACGACGCGCGCGCATGATCGGCGGGAGTGGAGCGGGGGACGCAGTGCACCGCACCCGGCGCTCCACTCCCGGCGATCACCCGGTGAGCACCGGCAGCGCCGCCACCCGGCTGAACCCGGGGCGGGGCAGCCAGGTGACCTCCGCGGCCGGCACGGCGAGCCGCAGGTCCGGGAACCGTTCGAACAGCATCCGGAAGGCCACCTCGCCCTCCTGCCGGGCCAGCGCGGCGCCCAGGCAGTAGTGCGCGCCCTGCCCGAACCCGAGGTGTCCCTCGCCCCGCCCGGTCTCCCGGGCGACGTCGAGCACGTCGGGCCGGTCGTAGGCGCGCGGATCGTGGTTGGCCGGCAGCAGCCCGGCGATGACCGGGGTCCCGGCGGGCACGACGGTGCCGCCCAGCTCGACGTCGACGGTCGGGTACCGGAACTGGGTGAACTGCACCGGGCCGCGGGCGCGCATCAGCTCGTGCACCGCGCCCGGCCAGCCGGCCGGGTCGGCCCGCAGCGCGGCGAGCTGGTCCGGGGCGCCCAGCAGTGCCAGCACGCCGTTGGTGACCAGGTGCGCCGTCGTCTCGTGCCCGGCCATGACGATCGCGAAGATCATCGTGACCATCTCGCGGTCCGAGAGCCGGTCGCCGTCGTCGTCCTGGGCGGCGATCAGGGCGCTGATCAGGTCGTCGGCGGGGTCGGCCCGGCGGGCGTCGACGAGGGCGTGCACGTGGGCGATCGCCGCCCGCAGCGCGGGCCCGGTCCGCTCGCGGTCCATCGTGGTCATCACCGCGCCCCACTCGTGCCACTGCGCGCGCTCGGGCCCGGGCACCCCGACGAGCTCGCAGATCACGGTGATCGGCAGCGGGTAGGCCAGCGCCTCCATCAGGTCCACCGGCGCGCCACCGGCCCCGGCGGCGGCGACGTCGTCGAGCAGGGCGGCGGTGATCTCCTCCACCCGCGGGCGCAGCGCCGCCACCCGCTTCACCGTGAACGCGCGCGACACGAGCTTGCGCAGCCGGCTGTGCTCGTCGCCGTCGACGGTGAGGATGGTGCGCACCAGGTAGTCCGCGACGTCGTCGGGCACCCCCATCTGCGCCATGATCTTCTCGCGGGTGTCCGACCCGCCCGCGAGCGCCGGGTCGGTGACGAACCGCGGGTCGGTCAGGACGGCGCGCACGTCGTCGTAGCGGGTGACGAGGACGGCCGGCGGGCTGCCCATCATCGTCACGGTCGTGGTCGGGGCCTGCTCGCGCAGGCGCGCGTAGCCGTCGTACGGGTCGGCGGTCAGGGCCGGGTCCAGCAGGTCCACGGCTCCGGTGTCCGGTGCGGCCATCTCACCACTCCTCTCCTCGCGCGCCCGGGTCAGCGGACGCGACGTCTCCACTCCGCGTCGATGTGCTCGACGAGCGGCCGGTACAGCTCGGCGACGGCCGCGGCGACCTCCGACGCCCGGGCGGCCGGGGCGGGCCCGGCCAGCAGGCGGGCCACGCCGTGCTGGATCAGCTCCGCGGTGCGCCGCGGATCGGTGGGGGCGAACGGGCTCGCCGCACTCTCGGTGAACAGGTAGCCCCAGGTCAGCGCGCCCCAGGCGTGGACCTGCTCGTCGGCGGACAGCGCGTCGTCGACGAGTCCGGCCGACCGCAGCAGCCGGAAGTGTCCGCGCACCACGGCGTCCCGGCGGCGGCCCAGCTCCCCGAGGGTGCCGGCGGCCTCGTGCGCGAGCCGGCCGAGGACCTCGCCGTCGCCCAGGTACAGCGCGCGCGCCACCTCGTCGGCACGCAGCCGCTCGTACAGCTCGCGCGACATCCTCCAGGGCAACGCGACGGCGGGCTCGACGAGCATCCGGTCGGCCAGGTCGGCGAACAGCCGCCGCTGCGAGCGCAGCAGCACGGTGAGGAACAGCGCGTCCTTGGTGCGGACGTGCAGGTAGACGGTGCCCTTGCCGACCCCCGCCCGGCGCGCGACGTCCTCGACGGTCACCCCCCGGTAGCCGCGGCGCACGAGCAGCTCGGCCGCCGCGTCGAGCACCCGCTCCATCCGCGCGGTGTCCTCCGCCGCGACCCCGTCCGGTACCGCCACCGCTCCTCCGGTTCCTCGTCCGTGACCGGATCGACGAATCCGGTCACAGCGTCACGGTAGCGCGTCCGCCCCTCGGCGGCGAGCGGATTCCGGGCTACCGTCGTTCCATGACCGACTACGAGCACCTCCTGGTGAAGCAGGACGGCGACACGGTCCGGATCACGATGAACCGCCCGCAGCGCCGCAACTCGCTCACCGAGGACCACCTGCGCGAGCTGCTGGACGCCTTCGAGAGCGCCGGACGCAGCGACGCGACCGGCATCGTGCTGGCCGGGGAGGGCAAGGCCTTCTCCTCCGGCCACGACTTCGGCGACGTCGCCGCCCGCGACCTCGCAGGGGTCCGCTCCCTGCTGCGGCTGTGCACGACGGTCATGCGCACCGTGCAGGAGGTGCCGCAGGTCGTGATCGCCCGGGTGCACGCGACGGCCTGGGCCGCGGGCTGCCAGCTCGTCGCGTCCTGCGACCTCGCCGTCGCCGCGGAGTCCGCGACGTTCGCGCTGCCCGGTGGCAAGGGCGGCTGGTTCTGCCACACCCCGGCCGTCCCGGTCGCGCGGAACATCGGCCGCAAGCGGCTGATGGAGCTGGCCCTGACCGGGGACCCGATCGACGCGGCCACCGCCGCCGACTGGGGCCTGATCAACCACGCCGTCCCCGACGACGACCTCGACGCCCGCGTGGACGGGCTGCTCGCCCGCGCGACCCGGGGCAGCAGGCTGTCCAAGGCCGTCGGCAAGCAGACCCTCTACGCCCAGCTCGACCGTCCCGAGGCCGACGCCTACGCCGTCGCGGCCGAGGTCATGGCGTCGATGTCGCAGTCCGGTGGCGCCCGCGAGGGCATGGCGTCGTTCCTGGAGAAGCGGGCCCCGGAGTGGACCGACTGATCGGCACCTAGGCTCGCGGGACCATGCAGATCCGCACCACCACCACCACCCGGCTGAGCCGGCGCCGTCTGCTGGGGGCGGCCGCCGCCCTCGGCGGGACCGCGCTGGCCGGGCCGCTGCTGGGCGGCTGTGGGGGGCCGTCGGACCCGCTGTCCCGGCTGCGGGCCGGCGGTGACGTCGTCGTCGGGCTGTCCGGGGAACGTCCGTTCGGCTACACCGACGGCTCCGGCCGGGCCACCGGGGAGAGTCCGGAGGTGGCCCGCGCCGTCGTCACCGGTCTCGGCGGCAGCGGCCTGGCCGCGGTCCAGACGAAGTTCGACCAGCTCATACCCGGCCTGCTCGACGGCCGCTTCGACGTCATCGCGGTCGGGCTGACGATCACCGCGCTACGCTGCCAGCAGGTCGCGTTCTCCCGCCCCGACTACGTGGCGGGCACCGGTCTGGTGGTTCCGGTCGGGAACCCGCTGGGCGTCGCGACGCTGGCCGGGGTCCGCCGGTCCGGGGCGACGCTGGCGGTGCTCGACGGCAGCGCCGAGCAGGAGTACGCACTGGCGGCGGGCATCCGGGCCGAGCACATCGTGACCGTCGACTCGCAGGGCGCGCTGGTGCGCGAGGTCGCGAACGGCGGCGCGCAGGTCGGGGCGCTCACCCGCATCTCGCTGCTCGACGAGGTCCGCCGCAACGCGGGCATCGGCCTGGAGGTGACCGCCGCGTTCGCCCCCGAGGTCGCGGGACGAACGGTCCTCGGGGCCGGGGCGTTCGCCTTCCGACCCGCCGACGGCGCCTTCCGCGACGAGTTCGACCGCGGGCTCACCGCGCTGCAGGAGTCCGGGCGCTGGCTGGAGCTCGCCGCGCCGTTCGGGTTCACCGCGGCCAACCTGCCGCCGCGCGACCTCACCGTCGACGAGCTCTGCACCCGCACCCCAGACTCCTGAGCCGCGCGGTCGTCGGCCTGGAATGATCCGGGCCATGGCGCTGCGCATCGCGGGTATCGACGTTCCCGGCCCGTCCGACCTGCTCTCCGGCGCGGCCTCCGTGGTCGAGGCGACCGGCGACCTCGCCGGGACCGTCGCCGGGCTGCCCGCCCGGGCCGGGGAGCTGCTGGAGGAGGTCGGCTCGCTGGTCGGCCGGATCGGCACGATCGCGACCCGCGCCGAGCAGCTGCTCGACCGGGTGGACGGCGTCGTCGACCGGGCCGAGGGGCTGATCGGGACCGTGGACACCGTCGCCGGGGAGGCGACCGAGCTCGTGTCCCGGGTCCGCCCCGTCGCCGAGCAGGCCGAGGCGCTCGTCGCCCGGGTCACCGGCGTCGCCGGGAACGCCGAGGACCTGGTCGCGCGGGTCGGCGGGGTCGCCGACGAGGCCGACACCCTGGTCCGCAAGGTCACCACCGTGTCCGAGCAGGCCGACGGCCTGGTCCGCCGGGTCACCACCGTCTCCGACGAGGCGGGCGGTCTCATCCGCACCGTCGGCGAGATCAGCGAGCGCGCCGGCGGCCTCATCGGGCAGGTCGAGACCGTCACCACCGACGCGACCGGTGTCGTCACCGCGGCGAAGGCGGTGTCCGACCGGGCGGGCGAGGTCGTCGAACAGGCCGCGGGCGCCAGCGAGCAGGCCGGTGAGCTGCTGGACCTCTACGGCCCGCTGGCCCGCCGGGCGGCTCCGCTGGCCCAGCGCTTCGTCGACGAGCTCTCCGAGGAGGAGGTGCGCGCCGCGATCCGGCTGGTGGACCAGCTGCCCAGGTTCACCGAGCACATGGAGGACGACATCATGCCGATCCTCACGACGCTGGACCGTGTCGGACCGGACGTGCACGAGCTCCTGGACGTGCTCAAGGAGGTCCGGCAGGCGATCATCGGGATCCCCGGCTTCCGGCTGCTGAGCCGCCGGGGCAGTGAGAAGGACGAGGGCTGACCGGTCCGCTCGCCGCGGGCCTCGAGGTGGTCATCCGGGACCGCGGGATCCGCTGCGGACGCCCTGGTGGAGGTCTCCGCGCTCGAGCAGTCGCGCGGTCGTCTCGACGAGTACCGCGGTCGTGACCACGGCCGCGGCCACGATGCCCAGCACGGTCCCGGCCGTGATCGTGCCGTCGTCCGCGACGACCCCGGTTCCCAGTTGGGTCGCCCGTGCGAGCAGCGCGTACGGCACCGCCACGAGGAACGCACCGGTCCCCGCCAGCAGGACCCCGACCGACACGACCGCCCCGACCAGGGCGATCGCCACGGGCGCGGCGAACGACCGCATCCGCATCGACAGGGCGGACTGGAGCGCGAGTACCGGGATGCACGCGACCACGACCACCGCGGTGACGAGGACGTGACGGAGCGGCGGCAGCCCGGGCAGGTCGAACACCAGCGTCCCGGCCACGGCGGTGCCCAGCAGCAGGAAGACCTGCATCACGGCGGCCAGGACCGACAGGGCGGCGAGCTTGCCGAGCACGATCTCCCGGCCGCCGACACCGCGCCCGGTCAGCGCGTCCCAGTTCCCCGGCCGGTGCTCCACCCGCCAGACCAGCGACCCCAGCGCGGCGAGACCCACCGCCTGCGGGACGAGCCCGTGGAACACGACGACCCTCAGCCACAGGGTCTGCCAGCCGTCGTCGAGCGGCCGGCCAGAGGCCAGGGTGGTGGCCGTCCCGGTGAACACCGCCATCAGCGGCAGCGCGACGACGACGGCCCAGCTGTGGGACCGCCGGAGCTTCAGCAGCTCCGCGACGACCGAGCCCACGGTCAGACCTCCCGTCGGTCGAGCCGATGGGTGACGAGAACGACGACCGCCGCGGCGACGACCGCCATCGCGACGGTGCCGAACAGCGGCGGGTCCGTGGCCACCAGGTGCACGTCCCGGTACCGGACCGGGGTGACCAGTGCGTAGTGACCCCACGGGGTCAGCACGGCGGCCCACCCCGGCAGCGCGGGGGCCGACGCGGCCACGAAGACGCCGACGACGCCGACCCCGATGCCGACGAGCTGGTTCTCGACGAGCGCGCCGAGCACGAGGTGCGCGGCGAGCAGCACGAGCGAGACTGTCAGGACCGCCGCTGTCCAGGTGAGCCACCGGGTGCCGGGAACGTCGGCGGTGACACCGGCCAGCCGCCCGACTCCGAGAACGGCCAGGCTCTGTCCGACCGTCGCGCCGGTGAGCAACGCCCCGCCCGCGAGCCACTTGGCGCGGCAGAGCCGTCCCCCCGGCAGGCCGACGGTGTGCGAGAGGAGCCAGCCGCGACCCCGGTGTTCGGGATCGACGAGCCTGCTGGCCACCACCGCGACGCCGACCGGGCTGAGCAGCCGCACGGCAAGGGCGGAGGCCGCCAGGAGCCGGTCCCACGCGGTTCCGGACGGATCGGACACGCTCTCGGCGAAGCCCGGAGAGACCAGCTCGCGGCAGGTGAGCACGACGACGCCGGCCACCATCGCGGTGAGCACTGGTGCCGTGCGCAGCCCGCGCATCTTCGCGAACTCGGTGCGGACCGCCGCGGCGGTTGGCGTACGGGTCGCCGTGACGCCGGCGGCGGCGCGGGCCGTCACAGCCCCCGCCCCCCGGTCAGGTCCCTGAACACGTCCTCGAGGGACCGGCGTTCGCGGGACACGCCGTGCACGTCGACGCCGTGGCGGACGAGCGCCGCCACGATGCGAGCCGTGGCGCGGTGGTCCACCCCGCGCACCCGCACGGTCGCGCCGTCGATCCGGACCCGGTGGTGCGGTGCGACCAGCGACGCGGCGTGCCGCGGGTCCGAGGTCTCGAACAGGACCTCCGGGGCGGAGCGGGCGAGCAGGTCCTCCCGGGGGCCCTCGAACAGCAGACGTCCCCCGCCGAGGATGCCCAGCACGGTGGCGGTCCGGTCGATCTCCCCCAACAGGTGGCTGGAGACCATGACGGTCGTCCCGGCCGCCGCCAGTGCCGACAGCAGGTCGCGTATCTCCTCGATGCCGGCCGGGTCGAGACCGTTGGTGGGTTCGTCGAGCAGGAGCAGTGCCGGCTCGCGTGCGAGGGCCATCGCGATCCCGAGCCGCTGCTTCATCCCCAGCGAGTAGGTGCCGACCTTCCTGCCGAGGTGGTCCCGCAGCCGCACGGTCTCGACCGCGCGCGTGACCTGGCGGTCGCTCAAGCCGAGCAGGCGTTGGACGACCCGCATGTTCTCCCCACCGGTGAGGTGGCCGTAACCGGGGGGCGCCTCGATCAGGGACCCGACTCGGCGGAGCAGGGACCGTCGCGTCGAGCGGTCCAGCGGGCGGCCCATCAGCTCGATGGCGCCGCGGCTCGGGCGGACCAGCGAGAGGATCATCTTCATGGTTGTCGTCTTGCCGGACCCGTTGGGGCCCAGGAAGCCGTAGACGCAGCCGGTGGGGACGTTCAGGTCGAGATCGGCGACGACGGTGCGGTCGCCGTAGACCTTGCTCAGTCTCTGGGTGCGGATCGCCGGAGTCACACCGACACGCTCGCGCGGCGACCGGCCCCGTCGCATCCGGCTGCGGAGATAACCCCGGCTATGTCCGGGGAGGTACGGAGCCCGTCCCCTCCTCGCCCACGCCCACCACCCCGCTCTCGTAGGCGAGCACGACGGCCTGCACCCGGTCCCGCAGTCCGAGCTTGCTCAGGATTCTGCTGACGTGGACCTTGACCGTCCCCCCGGAGAGGGTGAGCGCGCCGGCGATCTCGGAGTTCGACATACCCCGTGCCACCAGGATGAGGACCTCGTGCTCTCGGGTGGTCAGCTCGTCGAGCCCCGGGACTCGACGGCGGCGCCGCGGACCGGGCACCCGGCCGTGGAGGACGTGCTCGAGCAGCCGCCGCGTCGTGCGGGGAGCGACGACGGCGTCGCCGGCGTGCACGTGGCGGATCGCGGCGACCAGTTCGGCCAGCGGCGTGTCCTTCACCAGGAATCCCCCGGCGCCGGCCCGCAGGGCGTCGTAGGCGTACTCGTCGAGGTCGAAGGTCGTCAGCACCAGGATGCGGGGCCCGCCGGCCTCGACGATCCGGCGCGTCGCCTCGACACCGTCCATCCTCGGCATCCGCACGTCCATCAGGACGACGTCGGCCTCGACGGAGCGGACGGTCTCGACGGCCGTGTCCCCGTCGTCGGCCTCCCCCACGACGGTGATCCCCTCCACCGCGTCGAGCGCCATGCGGAAGCCGATCCGGACCAGTTCCTGGTCGTCGACCAGGATGACGCGGACGGTCACACCGCACCTCCCGGCGGGAGGTGCGCGAGGACCTCGAACCCACCCGTCCGACCCGGCCCGGTGTGCAGCGTGCCCCCGCAGCCGGCCACCCGTTCCCGCATCCCGACGAGACCGCGTCCGGTCCCCGCGGCCGGGTCCGGGCCGGCGGGACCGCCGCCGTCGTCGGCCACCCGGACGACGAGCCCCTCCTGCCCGAACCGCAGCTCCACCGCGGCTCCGGTCACCTCCGGGCCCGCGTGTCGGCGGACGTTCGTCAGCGCCTCCTGCACGATGCGATAGGCGGTGAGGTCGACTCCGGCCGCCAGCCCGGTCCGCTCCCCGGAGACGACGAGTTCGACCGGCAGGCCGGCGGCCCGCACCTCGTCGAGCAGCCGGTCGAGCTGTGCGAGTCCGGGCTGCGGGCCCGTGGGCCCCGGCTCGTCGTCGCGGAGCACGTCGAGCATCCGCCGCATCTCCGACAGCGAGCGGCGCCCAGTCAGCTCCACGGCCCGCATGGCCCGCTCCGCCGCGGCCGGGTCCGTACGTGCCTGGGCGGCGGCACCGGCGGCCAGCACCACGACCACACCCAGGCCGTGCGAGACGACGTCGTGGAGCTCGCGCGCGATGCGGGTCCGTTCGGTCGCCAACACGATGCGCCGGAGGTTCTCCTGCTCCCGCTCCAGCTGCGCGGCGCGTTCCTCGACGGCGACGACGTACGCCCGGCGGACGCCGATCGTGGTCCCCCATACCCAGACCGATGCCACGAGCAGCACCGCGGACACGACCTCGGGGACGCCGAAGTACGGGTCGTCCCACCGCGCCGCGGCGGCCACGACCGCGACAGCCGTGAGGACGGCGAGGACCGCGGACGCACGACGACCGCACCGCACGGCCACCCGGTACAGGGTGAGGAGCGGGACGACGGTCGCCGGGACGAACCCGATCCCCAGGACGAGCTGGGCGCCGACGGCGAGGGCGCCGGTTCCGTGGGCGACGACGGGCCGCTCCCGGGAGAGCAGGTACGAGCCGCACACGGCGGCTGTCAGGACCGCCGCCACGAGCGGGGACAGCCGTTCCGGGACGGCGGCGGGCAGCAGCGGCAACGAGTAGAGGAAGACCGCTCCGGCGACGGCCCCGTCGACGAGGTACGGACGGACTCGGTCCGGCGACCGGGGCGACCGGGGCGGCCGGGTGCTCACGCCGGGAGCGGGACTTCCTGCGGGCACCGCGCCAGTATGCACACGGCCCCCGCCGCCCGGCCCACGTCGGTGCCCGCCCCGGTCAGTCCAGCCCCTGGGACCGCCGGATCAGGGTGACGATCTCGTCCATCATCCCGGTCAGCCGGAAGTTCTTCGGCGTGAACACCGCCGCGACCCCGCCCTCGCGCAGCCGCTTCTCGTCCTCGGGCGGGATGATCCCGCCGACGACGACCGGCACCTCCCCGGCCCCGGCGTCGCGCAGCCCCCGCACGACCGCGGGCACGACCTCCAGGTGCGACCCGGACAGCACCGACAGCCCGACGGCGTGCACGCCCTCCTGGACCGCCGCCGCCACGATCTGCGACGGCGTGAGCCGGATCCCCTGGTAGACGACCTCGAACCCGACGTCGCGGGCACGCACGGCGACCTGCTCGGCGCCGTTGGAGTGGCCGTCGAGGCCGGGCTTGCCGACGAGCATCCGCAGCCGCTGCCCCAGCTCGTCGCCGGTGGCGCGGACCCGCTCGCGGACCTCGGAGATCTCGGTGGCGCCCTCGCCGGACATGCTCGCCCCCGCCACCCCGGTCGGGGCCCGGAATTCCCCGAACACCTCGCGCAGCGCTCCGGACCACTCGCCGGTGGTCACGCCCGCCTTCGCGCAGTCGATCGAGACCTGCATGAGGTTCTGCTCGGTCTTGGCCGCGTCGCGCAGCGCCCGCAGCGCCTCGTCGACGGCGTCCTGGTCCCGCGCGGCACGCCACTCGCGGATCGCCTCGACCGCGGACCGCTCGGTCGCCGGGTCGACGGTGAAGATCGCGTCGGCGCCCTCGGCCTGCAGCGGGCTCGGCTCGGTCGTGTCGAACTTGTTGACCCCGACCACGACCTCGTCGCCGGACTCCAGCCGGCGACGACGGGCGGCGAGGGAGTTGACCAGCTCGCCCTTCATGTAGCCGGACTCGACGGCCGCGACCGCGCCGCCCATCTCCTGTACCCGGTCGATCTCGGCGCGGGCGCCCTCGACGAGCTCGGCCACCTTCGCCTCGACGACCCGGGAGCCGTCGAAGATGTCCTCGTACTCCAGCAGGTCGGTCTCGTAGGCCAGCACCTGCTGCATCCGCAGCGCCCACTGCTGGTCCCACGGCCGCGGCAGGCCGAGCGCCTCGTTCCAGGCGGGCAGCTGGACCGCACGGGCCCGGGCGTCCTTGGACAGGGTGACGGCGAGCATCTCCAGCACGATGCGCTGGACGTTGTTCTCCGGCTGCGCCTCGGTCAGCCCGAGCGAGTTGACCTGCACGCCGTAGCGCAGGCGTCGCTGCTTGGGGTTCTCGACGCCGTAGCGCTCCAGGGTGATCTCGTCCCAGAGCCGGCCCAGCGCCCGGAGCTTGCACATCTCCTCGACGAACCGGATGCCGGCGTTGACGAAGAACGAGATGCGTCCGACGACGTCGCCGAACTTCTCCGGCGGCACCTGCCCGGAGTCGCGCACCGAGTCGAGGACGGCGATCGCGGTGGACAGCGCGTAGGCCAGCTCCTGCGTCGGCGTCGCCCCGGCCTCCTGCAGGTGGTAGCTGCAGATGTTGATCGGGTTCCACTTCGGGATCTCACCGACCGACCAGGCCACCATGTCGGTGATCAGGCGCAGGCTGGGCGCGGGCGGGAACACGTAGGTGCCCCGCGACAGGTACTCCTTGACGATGTCGTTCTGGGTCGTCCCGGCGAGCTTCGCGCGGACCTCGGCGTAGTCCAGACCGGACTGCTCCGCCTGCTCCTCGGCGACGGCCACGTACAGCGCGAGCAGCCACATCGCCGGGGCGTTGATCGTCATCGAGGTGTTGGCCTCGGCGACCGGGATCCCCTCGAACAGGGTGCGCATGTCACCGATGTGGCTGACCGGCACGCCGACCTTGCCGACCTCGCCCCTGGCGAGCTCGTCGTCCGGGTCGTAGCCGGTCTGGGTCGGGAGGTCGAAGGCCACCGACAGACCCGTCTGGCCCTTGGCCAGGTTGCGGCGGTAGAGCTCGTTGGTCTTCTCCGCCGAGGAGTGACCGGCGTAGGTGCGGATCACCCACGGACGGTCGCGCTCACGATCGGTGGGGTACGGCACCGGAACCTCCGTGTCGTCGCGGGAGCACAGTCGGCACTACCTGTGATGCGGGCAGAGAGTACTCGTCAGTAGCCGGCGACGGGCACGGAGTCGTCACTCGTCACAGTCGGCATGTTCGGCAAAGTACGCGAATCGCACGGGAAACCGAACGCTGGATCGGTTCACCACCCGCCCCCTCGGACAGGGCGCGTCGCCCGTCCGGGTGCGACCATCGGCGGATGGAGCTCGACCTGGTCCCCCGGCTCGGCGCCGTCATCGGCCTGGCGGTGGTACTGCTGGTGCTCGGGCTGCTGCTGCGCTGGACCTACGGCCACCAGAAGCACCATGCGCTCCCGACCGACGACCCGGACGACCCGGTGGCGACCGGGCTGCTCACCGAGGTCTCCCGGGTGCCCGGGCCGGAGGCGGCCCGGGTGCTGCGCGACCGGCTGCGCTCCGAGGGCATCCGCGCGACGACCTCCCGCGCCGACGGCGGCGGCTGGGCGCTGCTCGTCTTCCCGAAGGACGTGCAGGACGCCCGCGTGGTGCTCAGCCGCCGCTCCCTGGACTGAGCGCTCAGTCCACCCGGTGGTAACGGGCGTCGAGGAAGCAGAACACCCCGTAGCAGGCGATCCCGATGCCCACCGCGACCAGCAGGAACACCCCGTAGGGCTGCTCGCGCAGCGTCTTGAGCGCCGAGTCGAGCCCGTTCGCGCGCTGCGGGTCGAAGGTCAGCGCGGCGACGCCCAGCAGGATGCCGAGCACCCCGATCGCGATCCCCTTGGCGATGTACCCGGCCTGCCCGGTGCGGGCGTTGATCCGCCGCAGCCGGCTGTCGGCGCCGCCGAGGTCCTGGTCCTCGGTGAACTTCTTCTGGTAGCCGTTCCAGGCCATCACCCCGCCGCCGACCAGCACACCCAGCCCGACCAGCGCGGTGAGGATCTGCCCGCCCGGCAGGCCCAGCAGCCCGGCGGTCGCCCGCCCACCGCCGCCGCTCGACGCGCGCCCGCTGATCGCGGTGGTCGCCGCGGTGACGGCGAGCACCGCGTAGACGACCGCCTGCCCACCGGCGACGACCCGCTTCACCGTCCGCTTCGTGCTGTCGGCGATGTAGTGGAAGCCCCACACCGCCGAGACGGTCCGCCACAGGACGACCGCGGCGAACCCGACCACCAGTACCCACAGGAACACCCGGCCCGCCGGCTCGGCGGCGATCGCCCCGAGGGCGCCGTTCTGGTCGGCCTGTCCGCCCGAGCCGAGCGCGACCTGGACGGCGAGCCACCCGATCAGCAGGTGGAGCACCCCGTTCGCGGCGATGCCGACCCGGGCGGCGACGCGCACCGGGGTCGAGTGCGCGGCGTCCCGCGCCCCGCGGCCCGCCTTGCGGCCGGCCTGCGAGACGTCCGCGGCGTCGGGGGTGCTCACCATGACGGGCCTCCTCGTCGAGTCGACGCGAAGGGTGGCACGGCGCGGGCCGGTCCGCCGGACTGATGGGCCGTTCGGAGCAACGACGACGCCGCTCCGGATCCGGGGCTGAGCCGGCGGCCCGAATCCGGGCGGCGGGGTGCGAACAGGCCCCGATCACCGTTCCCGGCGGGGCGGCGCAGTAGACGGGCCCGAGCGCCTACCGCTCCGGCTCGCCCGCGACCCGCCGGATGTCTGCGCCCAGCGCGGACAGGTTCTCCACGAACCGCGGGTAGCCGCGGTCGATGTGCGCGACGTCCCAGACCTCGGTGGTGCCCCGCGCGCACAGCCCGGCCAGCACCAGCCCGGCGCCCGCCCTGATGTCGCTGGCCCACACCGGCGCACTGGACAGCTCCGGCCGCCCCCGTACGACGGCGTGGTGCCCGTCGGTGCGCGCGTCCGCACCGAGCCGCACCATCTCGTCGACGAACCGGAAGCGTGCCTCGAACACGTTCTCGGTGATCATCGACGTGCCGTCGGCGACGGCGGACAGCGCGATCGCCATCGGCTGCAGGTCCGTCGCGAAGCCCGGGTAGGGCAGCGTCACGAAGTCGACCGCCTCCGGGCGCCCGGTCATCGCGACCGAGAACTCCTGCTCGGCGGTGGTGATCTCGGCACCCGCGCTGCGGAGCTTGTCGAGGACCAGGTCGATGTGGTGCGGGTCGACGCCGCGCACGGTGACCTCGCCACGGGTCATGGCGGCCGCGAACGCCCAGGTGGCACCGACGATCCGGTCCCCGATGACGCGGTGCGTGGTGGGCTGCAGGCCCTCGACGCCGTGCACGGTCAGTGTGGAGCTGCCGACGCCCTCGAGCTTCGCGCCCATCTGCTGCAGCATCACGCAGAGGTCGACGATCTCCGGTTCGCGGGCCGCGTTGTCGATGACCGTCGTGCCCTCGGCGAGCACCGCGGCCATCAGGATGTTCTCGGTCGCTCCGACGCTCGGGAAGTCCAGCCAGATCTGCGCGCCGTGCAGGTCGCCCGCCGTCGCGGTGACGCTGCCGTGCACGATGTCGGTGGTCGCGCCGAGCTTGCGCAGCCCGTTCTGGTGCATGTCCAGCGGCCGCGAGCCGATCGCGTCGCCACCCGGGAGCGGGACGACCGCCCGTCGGCAGCGCGCCACCAGCGGGCCGAGGACGCACACCGACGCGCGCAGCTTGGAGACCGACCGGTAGTCGGCCTCGGCGCCCGGGTCGGCGGGGACGTCGATGTGCACGGTCGACCCCTCGATCGCGACCGCGCACCCCAGGCTCCGCAGGACGTCGGCCATCAGGGGCACGTCCAGGATCTCCGGGCAGTTCTCCAGCGTCGTCCGCCCCTCGGCCAGCAGCGCCGCCGCCATGAGCTTGAGCACGCTGTTCTTCGCCCCGACGACGTCGACGGCCCCGCTCAGCCGGGCCCCGCCGTTGACCGCGAAATGCTCCACCACGCCGGAGACCGTAACGGGACCGTCACCGGCCGGGACCCGCACCCCGGCCGTGTCCGGGCGGGTTGCGCCGTCCGGCGCAGCCCATCGGCTGGTCGCCGTCCGCCCGCCCGCATAGCCTGTCGGGGTGGCGGTGCACCTGACGCGGATCTACACGAGGACCGGCGACGACGGGACGACGGCGCTCGGCGACTTCAGCCGGGTCCGCAAGACCGACGCGCGGCTGGCGGCCTACGCCGACACCGACGAGGCCAACGCGGCGATCGGCGTCGCCGTGACCGTCGGCGGTCTCGCCGACCGGGTGGTCGACCCGCTGCGGCAGATCCAGAACGACCTGTTCGACGTCGGCGCCGACCTGTGCGCGCCGATCGTCCCGGACCCGGAGTACCCGCCCCTGCGGGTCACCGAGGGCTACGTGACCCGGCTCGAGGGCTGGTGCGACGAGTTCAACCCGGAGCTGCCGAAGCTGAACTCGTTCATCCTGCCCGGCGGGACGCCCGGGGCCGCGTACCTGCACGTGGCCCGGACGGTCGCGCGGCGCGCCGAGCGGTCGGTGTGGGCGCTGCTGGAGGACGACGCGGAGCGCACCAACCCGCTCACCGCCCGGTACCTGAACCGGCTGTCGGACCTGCTGTTCATCCTCGGCCGGGTGGCGAACCCCGACGGCGACGTCCTGTGGCAGCCGGGCGGGCCGCACGGCGCCCCGACCACGGACGCCTGACCGGACCCCGTTCCGGACGGCCCGCTCAGGTCAGCACCGCCACCAGCAGCGCGACGACGGCGCCGCAGCCGAACGCCACGGCCCGTCGCATCGCGGTGCCGCTGCGGCTCCGGGTGCGCTCCAGGTGGTCGCCGCGCTCGGCGACGGTGAGCGTGAGCGGGTGGTCGGCTACGGCGGACAGCCGTACCCGGTCCGCGGACAGCCGGGCCTCCCCCACCACGGTGAGCCGGGAGCCCGGCTCGATCCGCCACTCGGTGCGCTCGCGGGCCACCGTCGGGTCGACGAGGCGGAACAGGCCGAACTCGCGGCCCTCGCCGTCGTCGGTGACCCGGCGGCGCTCGGCGACCGGGATCTCGATGTGCGCGTCACGGGGGTCGACCACGATCTCCGCGCCACCGTCGGTCAGCCGGAACGGCCGCTCCCGCCGCTGCTCGGCGACGACCTGCCGTTCCTCCCGGTCGTCCCGGCCACGGGAGAGCGCCTCCTCGACGAACCGGAACCAGACCGAATCGACCCCGGTCAGCGGCGCCGGGCGGGCCTCGTCGTCGAACGGCTCGACGGTGCCGGACAGCGACACCACCCGGCGGAACGCCGGCGCGTCGAGCTCGTCGCGGACGGAGCCGGCCATCGCGACGAGTTCCGCGACCGTCACCGGGGTCGCGGCCAGGCCGCGCGTCCAGCGGGCGTGCCCGTCGCGGGCCTCGCGGAACGAGGTCCACGCCAGGAACCCCAGGATGCCCGCGAACGCCAGGAAGACCAGATCCACGACGGCAGCATAGAACGGACAGAACGGACGACAGGTCCGTAGAGCTACCGATCCGGCGAGGTCAGGACGCCTCGCGGTAGCCGTGCCCCTGACCCGGGGGTGTGGACTCCAGCCAGGCCATGAAGCCGGTGCGGACGCCCGCGGACATCGCCAGCTCGACGTCGATGCCCCGGCCGGCGGCGTCGCGGCCGCGGCAGCGCAGCACCTCGACCGCCATCGGGATCGCGAACTCCTCCGACCGGTGCGGCGGCCGCCGGTCGACGATGTCCAGGTCGGCCCGGTCCATCACGACGGTCGCACCGATCCGGAAGCTGGTCAGGCGGTACCAGGCGAACCGCTCGCCCTCGTAGCGCCCGACGCCGAAATGCCAGTCCGTGACCGCGAAACGGCGGCGCAGACACAGGTCCACACCGCCGTTGCGCATGAGTCGTACCCGCCGTACGGCGAGCCAGACCAGGGGGACGACCAGGCACAGCAGCAGAACTCCGACGATCGCCGCGATGAGTTCCACTGCCGTGCCCGGTCCCCGTGCTAGTTCGCCTCGGCCGCCCGAAGGCGGGCCTCGGCCCGGGCGATCGCCGATTTGCCCTCGTCGGTGGACGAGTCGGCGCCGTCGCGTGCCCGCCGGGCCCGCTCGACGTCGATCTCGTCCGCCTGCTCGGCGAACTCGGCCAGGATGGACACCCGCTCCGCCGACACCGACAGGAACCCGCCGTGCACCGCGATGGTGCGCTTCGAGCCGTCGGTGGAGTCGATGCGGACGACCCCGGCCTCTTCCAGCTGGGCCAGCATCGGCTGGTGGCCGGGCAGGATGCCGACCTCGCCGACCGTGGTCCGGGCGAGCACGAAGCGTGCGTCGCCCGACCACAGCCGGCGCTCCACGGAGACCAGCTCCACGGTCATCTCAGCAGGCATCGGTGATCAGCCCTCGAGCTTCTTGCGGTTCTTCTCCAGGTCGTCGAGACCGCCGCAGAGGAAGAACGCCTGCTCGGGGACGTCGTCGAACTCGCCCTTGGCGATCTTGTCGAACGCCTCGATGGTCTCCTTGAGCGGGACCGTCGAGCCCGGCTGGCCGGTGAACTGCTCGGCGACCAGGAGGTTCTGCGACAGGAAGCGCTCGATGCGACGCGCCCGGCCGACGAGCTGCTTGTCCTCCTCGGACAGCTCGTCGATACCGAGGATGGCGATGATGTCCTGCAGGTCGTTGTACTTCTGCAGGATCCGCTTGACCTCGTTGGCGACGCGGAAGTGCTCGTCACCGACGTACTGCGGGTCCAGGATCCGCGAGGTCGAGGTCAGCGGGTCCACCGCCGGGTAGATCCCCTTCTGGGAGATCGGCCGGGAGAGCTCGGTGGTGGCGTCGAGGTGCGCGAAGGTCGTCGCCGGAGCCGGGTCGGTGTAGTCGTCCGCGGGGACGTAGATCGCCTGCATCGAGGTGATCGAACGACCGCGGGTCGAGGTGATCCGCTCCTGCAGCTCGCCCATCTCGTCGGCCAGGGTGGGCTGGTAGCCCACCGCGGACGGCATGCGGCCGAGGAGGGTCGAGACCTCCTGGCCGGCCTGGGTGAACCGGAAGATGTTGTCGATGAACAGGAGGACGTCCTGCTCCTGCACGTCACGGAAGTACTCCGCCATGGTCAGCGCGGAGAGCGCGACGCGCATACGGGTGCCCGGCGGCTCGTCCATCTGACCGAACACCAGGGCGGTGTTCTTCATGACGCCCGACTCGGTCATCTCCGTGATGAGGTCGTTGCCCTCACGGGTGCGCTCACCGACGCCGGCGAACACCGAGGTGCCACCGAAGTTCAGCGCGACACGCTGGATCATCTCCTGGATCAGCACGGTCTTGCCGACACCGGCACCACCGAACAGACCGATCTTGCCGCCGACGACGTAGGGCGTCATCAGGTCCAGGACCTTGATGCCGGTCTCCAGCATCTCGGTCTTGCCCTCGAGCTCGTCGAAGCGCGGGGCCTTCTGGTGGATCGACCGGAGGTCACCGGTGAACTGGAGGGACGGGTCGTCCAGGCAGTCGCCGAGGGCGTTGAACACGTGCCCCTTGACCTGGTCGCCCACCGGCACGGAGATCGGGCGGCCGAGGTCGGTGACCTCCTGGCCGCGCACGACGCCGTCCGTCGGCTGCATGGAGATGGCCCGGACCAGGTTGTCACCCAGGTGCGTGGCGATCTCCAGGGTCAGCTTGCGCTTGTCGCCGGAGAGGTCCACCTCCAGCGTGAGGGCGTTGAGCAGGTTCGGGACCTGGTCACGCGGGAACTCGACGTCGACGACCGGGCCGGTCACCTGGACGACGCGCCCGGTGATCGGGCCGGCCGAAGTTTCGGCGGTCGTGGTCATCAGCTCTCACTTCCTGCGCTGGCGAGAGCGTCGACCCCACCGACGATCTCGCTGATCTCCTGGGTGATCTGTGCCTGGCGAGCCTGGTTGGCCTCCAGGGTCAGGCTACGGATCAGTTCGTTGGCGTTGTCCGTCGCGGCCTTCATGGCCCGCTGCCGGTTCGCCGACTCCGACGCCGCCGACTCCAGCAGGGCCGCGTAGAGGCGGGCCCCGATGTACTTCGGCAGCAGCGCGTCGAAGAGCGTGTCCGGGTCCGGCTCGAACTCGTAGAGCGACTGGAGCCCCTTGCTCTCCGGGTGGTCCCGCTGGCTCTCGGCCGTGTCGGTGTCGCGGTCGATCTCGTCGACCGGCTTCGCCGAGGCACTGTCGGCCGCATACTCGACCTCGAGCGGAGCCATCCGCCGGGCCTGCGGCACCTGGGTGATCATGTTCTTGAAGCTGGTGTAGACGAGGTGCAGCTCGTCCACGCCGGTCACACCGTCGGTGTTCCCGTCGTGGTCGTCCTCCCCCGCCATGAACGAGTCGACCAGCGTCCGTGCGGCCTCGGCCGCGTGCTCGTAGCCCGGCTGCTCGGAGAAGCCGGTCCACGACTGCTCGATCTCCCGGTTGCGGAACCGGTAGTACGAGACGCCCTTGCGGCCGATCACGTAGAGGACCGGCTCCTTGCCCTGCTCGCGGAGCAGGGCCTGGAGCTGCTCGGCCTCCTTGAGGACGTTGGCGTTGTAGCCGCCGCACTGACCGCGGTCACTGGTGACGACCAGCACCGCGGCCCGCTTCGGCTGCTCCCGCTCGACGAGCAGCGGGTGGTCCAGCGCCGAGTTCGACGCGAGCTCCGACAGGGTGCTCGTCATCAGCTCGGCGTACGGACGTGCCTCGTCCACCCGCGCCCGGGCCTTCGCGATCCGTGAGGTCGCGATCAGCTCCTGGGAACGGGTGATCTTCTTGATGGACTGCGTCGACCGGATACGCCGGCGCAGCACCCGGATCTGTGCCGCCATCGGGTATCAGCCTCAGTTCTTCTTGACCGTGACGGTCTCCTGCTCGACATCGTCCTCGTCGAGGGCCTTCTGGGCCTTCTCCTTGGGGACGACCGAGGAACCGTCGGACGCGGTGAACTCGTTGCGCTTGAACTCGTCGACCGACTTGGTCAGCGTCTCGACGGCGTCGTCGGAGAGCTTCCCGGTGTCGGTGATCTCGTTCAGGGCGCCGGAGGCGTGGCGACGCGAGTACTCGCGGAACTCCGACTCGAAGCGCTGCACGTCGGCGACGGGCACCGAGTCGAGCTTGCCGGAGGTGCCGAGCCAGATCGAGACGACCTGGTCCTGCACCGAGACCGGCGCGTACTGCGCCTGCTTGAGCAGCTCGACCAGGCGCTCGCCCCGGCCCAGAGCGGCGGCCGAGGCGGCGTCGAGGTCGGAACCGAAGGCGGCGAACGCCTCCAGCTCGCGGTACTGCGACAGGTCCAGACGCAGCGAGCCCGAGACCGTCTTCATGGCCTTGATCTGCGCCGAGCCACCGACCCGGGAGACCGAGATACCGACGTTGATCGCCGGCCGGACACCCTGGTTGAACAGGTCGGACTCGAGGAAGACCTGGCCGTCGGTGATCGAGATGACGTTGGTCGGGATGTAGGCCGACACGTCGTTCGCCTTGGTCTCGATGATCGGCAGACCGGTCATCGATCCCGCGCCCAGCTCGTCGGAGAGCTTCGCGCAGCGCTCCAGCAGACGCGAGTGCAGGTAGAAGACGTCGCCCGGGTAGGCCTCACGGCCCGGCGGGCGGCGCAGCAGCAGCGAGATCGCGCGGTAGGCCTCGGCCTGCTTCGACAGGTCGTCGAACACGATGAGGACGTGCTTGCCCTGGTACATCCAGTGCTGGCCGATGGCCGAGCCGGTGTAGGGCGCGAGCCACTTGAAGCCGGCCGGGTCGGACGCGGGGGCCGCGACGATCGTCGTGTACTCCAGCGCACCGGCGTCCTCGAGGGACTGCCGGACACCGGCGATCGTGGAGCCCTTCTGGCCGATGGCGACGTAGATGCAGCGGACCTGCTTCGCCGGGTCGCCCGACTCCCAGTTCTCCTTCTGGTTGATGATCGTGTCGACGCAGACCGCGGTCTTGCCGGTCTTGCGGTCGCCGATCACCAGCTGGCGCTGGCCGCGGCCGATCGGGGTCATGGCGTCGATGGCCTTGATCCCGGTCTGCAGCGGCTCGCCGACGGACTGGCGGTCCATCACGCCGGCCGCCTGGAGCTCGAGCACGCGGCGGGCGTCGCTCTCGACGTCGCCGAGGCCGTCGATCGGGTTGCCGAGCGGGTCGACGACCCGGCCCAGGTAGCCCTCGCCGACCGGCACCGAGAGGACCTCGCCGGTGCGGGTGACCTGCTGGCCCTCCTCGAGGCCGGTGTAGTCGCCCAGGACGACCGCACCGATCT
Source organism: Pseudonocardia tropica (assembly GCF_040105315.1). Taxonomy (NCBI): domain Bacteria; kingdom Bacillati; phylum Actinomycetota; class Actinomycetes; order Pseudonocardiales; family Pseudonocardiaceae; genus Pseudonocardia; species Pseudonocardia tropica. Next base: position 80,212 of record NZ_JBEDNP010000013.1, on the reverse strand, counting down.
CGTTCTGCTCGAGGTTCAGCGCGACGCCGCGGACGCCGCCCTCGAACTCGAGCAGCTCGTTGGTCATGGCCGAGGGCAGACCCTCGACGTGGGCGATGCCGTCACCGGTGTCGGCGACGATCCCGACCTCACGGCGGGACGTGCCGCTCTCCAGCGACGAGACGTAGCTGGAGATCGCACTCCGGATCTCCTCGGAGGAGATCGTCAGCTCTGTCATGGCTGCGTCGTTCCTTCTCTCGAACGGGGTCTTCGGGTCGTTCCGCCGGGGTCCGGCGATCGCGTCCGAAGCAGGTCAGCTGGGCAGGGATCGGCGAGCTGCGGCGAGTCGACCCGCCACACTGCCGTCGATGACCTCGCCGCCGACCTGCACGACCAGGCCTCCGAGGAGGCTCCGGTCGAGCTCGACCTGCAGGGAGATCGTGCGGCCGTACAGACGGCCCAGGGTGTCGGCGAGCTGGGTCTCCTGCTCGGAGGAGAGCTCGACGGGTGTGCGCACCTTCGCCACCGAACGGTCCCGGCGGGCCGCCGCGAGCTCGGCGAGCTCCTCGGCGACGACGTCGAGGTGCCGGCTGCGGGGCAGCCGGACCGCTTCGCGGAGCAGCGTCGCCGTCACCGGGTAGACCTTCTCGCCGAGCACCGAGTCCAGGAGCTGGACGCGACCCTCGACGGGCCGGGCGGCGTCGCCGAGCAGGCTCGCCAGCTGCGGCTCGCGGGCCACGATCCGGCCGAACCGGAACAGCTGGTCCTCGACCTCGTCGAGGGAGCCGTTGCGGTCCGCGATCGCGATGGCCGTGCGACGGGCCAGGCCCTCCGCGCCGGTGACGATGTCGCGGGCGGTCGACCAGCGCTTGCGCGCCAGCTCGGAGACGAGGTCGACGGTCGGCTGCGAGAGCTGGGACCCGAACAGCCGGCGGACCAGGTCCGCGCGGGCGTCCTCGGGGGAGGCCGCGTCGGCCAGCAGGCGCCGGACGGAGCGCTCGGAGTCCAGGAACCGGGCCACCGCGAACAGCTCGTCCGTGGTCGTGGCCAGGTCCCGGGCCGACGCGGAGTCGGTCCAGGAGTCCAGCCGCTCGGTCAGCGCCGCGAGGGACTCACGGCTGGCGGGCTGCAGGACAGCCGCCATCAGTTCGCCCCGCTCCGCTGGGCCACGCCCTGCTGGTCGAGCTCACCGAGGAACGAGTCGATCGTCGCGGAGCGACGCGAGTCGTCGGCCAGCTGCTCGCGCAGCAGGCGCTCGGCCAGCTGGACCGACAGGCCCCCGACCTCGTTGCGCAGAGCACGCTGGGCGGCGTCGCGCGACGCGGCCACCTGCTCCTCGCCACGGGCCTTGATGCGCGCGGCCTCGGCCTCGGCCTCCTCGCGGAGCTCGGCCTTGATCTGCTGGCCCTCGGCCCGGGCGTCGTCGCGGATGCGCGCCGCCTCGGCCCGGAGGCCGGCGAGCTGCTCCTCGTACTCCTTCTTCAGCCGGTCCGCCTGCTCCTGGGTCTCCTGAGCACGCTTGAGGCCGCCCTCGATCGCGTCGGTCCGCTCCTCGTAGAGCGACTCGAAGCGCGGGACCGCGAACTTCCAGAGCAGGAACAGCAGGATCGCGAACGCGACCACACCGAGCACGAGCTCATCGAGGTGCGGGAGAATCGGAAGCGGCTGTTCGGCGGCGAGAATCAGTTCCACCGTGTGTCCTTCCCTGACATGGCCGCCGGTACCGGGACCGGCATGAGAGTGATCTGCCGGCTCTTACTGCGCGATGAAGAAGAGCACCAGGCCGATCAGCATGACCAGCTCGGCGAGGACGAACGTGGTCCAGCCGATACCCATCAGCTGGCCGCGGGCCTCCGGCTGGCGGGCGGTGCCGCTGATGACGGCCGACCAGATCAGGCCGACGCCGATACCGGCGCCGATGGCCGAGGCGCCGAACCCGATGGCCGCGAGGCCCGGGTTGATGTTGGCGGCTTCCTGGGCCAGAACCTGGGTGACGTTCACTTCGGGTTTCCTTCCGTCGGGTCCGCGGGATGCGGGTCGTTCGGTGTATCGGCCCGGACGGGCCGGCGGATGAAGCAGGTGGTGCGAGCGCGGTGCCGGCGGCACCGGGGTCTCGGTGGTGCTGTCAGTGGTCCTCGGAGATCGCCGCGCCGATGAAGACGGCGGCGAGCAGGGCGAAGACGTAGGCCTGGATGACCTGGACCAGCGCCTCCAGGAACGTGAACGCGATCCCGGCGGCGAACACCACCGGGGACGCGATGACGAGCGCGGAGCCCGCCGACACCAGGAACGCCGCACCCACGGCGGTCAGGGCGAGGATGAGGTGGCCTGCGAACATCGCGGCGAACACACGCAGTGCCAGCGAGAGCGGCTGCACCAGGAACTTCTGCAGCAGCTCGATCACGATGATCAGCGGCGCGATGAAGACCGGGACGCCCGGCGGCAGCGCGGCGTGCTTGATGTAGCCGAAGAACCCGTGCTTCTTGAACCCGGCGTAGTGGTAGAAGACGTAGACGAACAACGCCAGCGCGATGGGGAACCCGATCCGCGACAGCGTCGGGAACTGGATCACCGGGATGATCGCGAAGATGTTGTTGACCAGGATGAAGCTGAAGAGGCCGAGGATCAGCGGGATGTACCGCTTGAAGTCCTCGGAGCCGATCTGGTCACGCGCCATCGTGTTGCGCGGGATGTTGTAGAAGGACTCCAGGCCGAACTGGAATCGACTCGGCACGATGGACAGCTTGCGCGTGCCCAGCGTGAAGACGGCCGCGACGATGATCAGCGACAGGACCGCCAGCACCATCGGCTTGGTGACGGCGCCGAAGATCGGCGGGTACTCGAACAGACCTGCGCCGGGAGGGGTGAACTCCTCGGCCGCCAGTACCAACGTGCCCAATGGGGGTCCTTCCGGTGCTCCCGTTCCGCATCCACGCGGAACGGGGGATCGCCTGCAAGGTGCCTCGTGGCGCGATGTGTTTCCGGGCGGCCGGGTCGAAACACCGGAAGTCACCCACATCGCCTACGTGGCGGATGCTATCAGCCGTACTTCTACACGATGTCGGGGGCTCGTACGCACCTCACCTGCGCGTTCGTCCGACGAAACGATCTTGGTCGGGTCCGGCGCGTCGCGGCGGGTGACTCACCGTTAACTCCCCCGGCGGTCGCCGCCCGGTCATCCGTCCGACGCCCTCGACAGCCCCCGCGGACGCCCGCGAGGGCACCGCAGGACCGGACGAAACGGTCGTCGAACCCCAGGTCAGACATCGGTGGACTCCGGTTCGGCGCCGATCAGGATCTGGAGCTTCTGCCCCGCCCAGGCCTCCGCCGCCGTCGTCGTGATGAAGACGACGAGCATGGTGACGGCCAGTGACATGCGGTGCAGCCCCGCCGTACCCCCGAGGGTGAACAGGGCGAGCAGGAGGATGATGGCCTTCATCGCGAGACCGCCGAATGCGGCTAGCATCACAGAACCCGGCTCGAGATGGGTCGTGCGCAGCATCAGCACCGGCGTGAGCAGGGCCGAGCCGGTGGCCAGCAGGCCACCGAGGGCCGCGGCGGACAGGCCCGGGACCCCGGCCGCGACGACCCCGCCGACGGCGCAGGCCACCGTGGTGGCCACGCCGACCAGGGCGGCGCCCCGGGCCATCGACCCCGACAGCCGCCGCACGACCTGCGCCTGACCGAGCGCGGGACCGTCGTACTCCACGGTCCCCCAGCGGTCCCATCGCCACACGGTGCGCCCGCCTCCCGCTCGCCGGCCGTCCCACCAGCGGGTACGGCTCCGCGCACACGGTAACCGGCGGATCCGGCACCCCGACCGGCCCGTCCCCGCGGTGTCCCGTCCGGCCCGGCCCGCGTCGACGTGCCCGAGTGCCGTCGGACCACCGTCGAGCAGCACTCGGGCACTTCTCGACGCACTCGGCGGGCCCTGGGACCGGGCGGCGTACGGGGGCGGGGCGGGGCCCGATCCGTGAGCGCGGACACCTCTCCCCAGGGCCAGGATCGGCGCAGGTCAGGCGTCGCGGTCGCGGGCGGGGTGGTGCGCGGGAGTCGGTACGGTCGGCTGGTCCGGCCCCGGCGTCGGGGCGGGGTGGGTGCGGTGACCGGTGCCGTGCGGGTGCTGCGGGCGGGGTGGGATCGGCCCGGGGCCGGTCGGGTCCGGGGCCTGCGGTCCGGCGGCCGTGCCGCGTGGCATCCGCGGACGGGCGGCGACGGGCCGGGCCGGGGGCGGCGGTGTGGGCGGCCCGGCATCGGCGGGCGTCGGCGGACCGGGGTGTTCCGGCCCCCCGGTCGGGATGCCCGCGAGCCGGGATCCTGCGGGACGGGGTCCGCCGGGCGCAGGTCCCGCAGCACCGGCGACCACGGGGCCACCCGAGCCGGCGGGCGCGCGTCGCGTCCCGGTCGGCGACGGGCCACGCCCGCCGCTCGGCCGGTGCGCGCCCCGCGTCCACGGCGCAGGCCCACCGGGCGCGTCCCGACCCGATGTGTCCCGTCCTGACGGGTCCCGACCGGACACGTTCCCGCCCGGCACGACCCGGCCCGGCACGGACGCCGCCGCGGCATGGCCCGGCGGTCCGGGGCCGTCCACGGCCGGCCCGCCGGCGGACGACAGGGAAGGGGGCGACCCGCGCTCGGTCCCGGCATCCGGGAGGTCGTCGGTCGAGGCGATCGCCGCGTCACCGACGGCGGCGGGCGCGGGCGCACCGGCAGTGGCGGTGCGCATCCGCGACCGGTGCGGCACGGCCGAGGCCACGAACGCGACGACCAGCGCGATCCCGGTCGCGGTGAGCACCAGCCCGGTGCGCGGGACCAGGGCGAGCGCGACCGCGCCGAAGGCGATCACCGCGACCCACAGGTAGACCAGCAGCACCGCGCGCCGGTGGCTGTGCCCGACCTGGAGCAGGCGGTGGTGCAGGTGCATCTTGTCCGGGCTGAAGGGGCTGGTCCCGGCCCGGGTACGGCGCACGACCGCCATGAGCAGGTCCAGCGACGGGATGAACACGATGCCGACGAGTACGACCACCGGCGACAGGAGCGCGAGGATGTCCGTGGACGACGTCGTCTCGTCGGGCACCACCCGGCCGGACGCGCTGGTGATCGCGGCGGCCAGCATCACCCCGACCATCATCGAGCCGGTGTCGCCCATGAAGATCCGGGCCGGGTGGAAGTTGTGCGGCAGGAACCCCAGACACGACCCCGCGAGCACGACCGCGAGCAGCGCCGGGACGAACGCGGTCGGGTCGTTGCCGTTCTCGCTGATCAGCCCGACGCAGAACACCGCGGTCGCCAGCGTCGTGATCAGCCCGATGCCCGCCGCGAGCCCGTCGAGGCCGTCGACGAAGTTCATCGCGTTCACCAGGACGACGGTGACCAGGACCGTCAGCAGCACCGACTGGCTCTGCCCGAGGAAGAGCGTCGACCCGGTCAGGAAGGCGTCCCCGCCGATCGGGATCCAGATCGTCAGCCACTGCACGCCGTAGAGGACGAGCAGCCCGGCCGCGGTGACCTGCGCGGCGAACTTGGTGAGGGCGTCGAGGTCGTAGCGGTCGTCGAGCATCCCGACGCCGACCAGCAGCCCGGTCGCGACGACGACCCCGACGACCTCGGTGCTCTGCTCGAAGTAGGCCAACCGCAGGGCCGGGAGCTGCAGCGACAGCAGCAGCCCGGCCAGGACCCCGCCGAACATCGCGAGGCCGCCCCACCGCGGGGTCGGGGTGACGTGCACGTCCCGTCCCCGCGGCCAGGCGACCGCGCCGACCTTCAGCGCCAGCATCCGGACCGGGCCGGTCAGCAGCAGCGTGGCGACGGCGGCGACCAGCCCGACGAGCACGAGCTCCCGGATGGGGAGTCCGTACGTGAACTGGTCAGTGGGCACGTCGCGAGCGCCTCTCCGCCTCCGCCGTGGGTCTCAGGTCACCCCCGAGGGTAGGCCGGTGCCTTCGAGACGAGCGCGGTGACCGCCTTCGCGACGTCGGCGAGCTCGGCGTCGCCGGCCGTGGTGTCGTGCTCGGCCTTGACCGCGCGGGCCAGCAGGGCGCCGACCTCGGCCATGTCGGCCTCGGTCATCCCCTGCGTGGTGACGCTGGGCGAGCCGACCCGGATGCCGGACGGCTTCATCGGCGGCGCCGGGTCGTAGGGGATCGCGTTCTTGTTCAACGTGATGCCGGCGCGGTCGCAGCGGGTCTCGGCCTCGGAGCCGGTGACGCCGATCGGCCGCAGGTCCAGCAGTGCGAGGTGGTTGTCGGTGCCGCCGGAGACGGCGCGCATGCCCTCGGACTCGAGGCTCGCCGCGAGTGCCTGGGCGTTCGCGATGACCTGGCGGGCGTACGCCTGGTACTCCGGCTGCGCCGCCTCCTTCATCGCGACGGCCTTCGCGGCGACCGCGTGCATCAGCGGGCCGCCCTGGGAGAACGGGAACACGGCCTTGTCGATGGCCTTCGCGTGCTCCTCGCGGCACAGGACCATGCCGCCGCGCGGGCCGCGCAGGACCTTGTGCGTGGTGGCGGTGACGACGTCGGCGTAGGGCACCGGCGACGGGATCGCCTTGCCGGCGACCAGGCCGATGAAGTGCGCGGCGTCGACCATGAGCTTGGCGCCGACCTCGTCGGCGATCTCGCGGAACACCGCGAAGTCGATCAGGCGCGGGTACGCGGTCGCACCGGCGATGATGATCTTCGGCTGGTGCTGCTTGGCCAGGTCGCGGACCTGGTCGTAGTCGATGACCTCGGTGTCCTCTCGGACGGTGTAGGACACCGCGTTGAACCACAGGCCCGAGAAGTTGACCTTGCTGCCGTGCGTGAGGTGGCCGCCCTGCTTGAGGTCCATGGCCAGCACGGTGTCGCCGGGCTTGGCGAACGCGGCGTAGGCGGCGAGGTTCGCGCTCGCGCCGGAGTGCGGCTGGAGGTTGACGTGCTCGGCGCCGAAGAGCTCCTTGGTCCGCGCGTTGCCGATGTTCTCGGCGACGTCGACGACGCCGCAGCCGCCGTAGTAGCGGCGGCCGGGGTAGCCCTCGGCGTACTTGTTCGACAGCGTCGACCCGAGCGCGGCCAGCACGGCGGGGCTGGTCAGGTTCTCGCTCGCGATGAGCTGCAGTCCGCCGCGCAGGCGCTCGAGCTCGTCCAGCACGACGCCCGCGATCTCGGGATCCTGCTGCTGCAGTGCGTGGAAGTCCGGTCCCCAGAAGGTCTGCTCGCTCACGCCGGGACACGCTACCCGCTGCCATCCCCGCAGGCCGCGGCCGTGCAGGCGTGATCACACCCGCGGGTGGCCCGCTCAGACCCGGTCGATCTCCTGGCCGACGACCTCCTCGACCTGCTCGGCGGTCACCCCGCCCTCGCGCAGCATGCGCGGCCGGGCACCGGTGAGGTCGACGATCGTGGAGGCGACCGGGTCACCCGACGGGCCGCCGTCGAGATAGACCTGCACGCTCGAGGCCAGCTGGGTGATCGCCTCGGTGACGTTCGACGCCGGCGGGTTGCCCGAGGTGTTCGCGCTCGACACCGCCATCGGCCCGACCTCACGCAGCAGCTCCAGCGCGACCGGGTGCAGCGGCATGCGCAGCATCACCGTGCCGCGGGTGCTGCCCAGGTCCCAGGCCAGCGACGGCGCGTGCTCCAGCACCAGCGACACCTCGCCCGGCCAGAACGCCTCGATCAGCGCCCGCGCGGACTGCGGGACTCCTGAGACGAGGCCGTCGATCGTGGTCCAGGAGCCGACGAGCACGCCGACCGGCATGTCCGGGCCGCGCCGCTTGGCGGCGAGCAGCGCGCGCACGGCGGTGCCGTTGAACGCGTCGCAGCCGATGCCGTAGACGGTGTCGGTGGGCAGGACGACCAGCTCCCCCGCCCGGACGGCGCGCGCGGCGGCGGTCAGGCCGCGTGTGCGCTCGGCGGGGACGCTGCAGTCGAACAGCGGCTGGGTCTGCGGTGCACTCACGATCCGCGAGGATACGACCGCACCGCGCGCGGCTGCGGGGCGGCTCACATCCGCGGCGGCGGCGGGGCGTCCGGACGACCGCTCCCCGGTGGGTGGGACGGGCGTCAGGGACAGGGGACGCGGCGGGCGGTGACGAAGCGCGGGCGGCCGGTGAGGTCGTCGTGCTCGGTGACCTCGCCCAGCGTGCGACGGCGGCGCAACAGCGCCGGGACCGTCTCGCCGTGGGTGTCGTCGTGCTCGATCACGAGGTGTCCGCCGTGCCGGAGCCATCCGCTGGCCCCGCGTACGACGGCCTGGATGATCTGGGTGCCGTCGGGACCGCCGAACACGGCGCCGGGCGGGTCCCAGCGCTCCACCTCGGGCGGCACCGGCGTCCCGTCCGGGACGTAGGGCGGGTTGCAGACGACCAGGTCGACCGCACCCTCCAGCTCGATGAGCAGGTCGGTCCACCGGACGTCGGCGACGTGCAGGGTCACCGGGCGCCCGCCCGCGGCGACGTGCGCGTCGAGGTTGCGCCGGGTCCAGGACAGCGCCGACGGATCGGCCTCGAGGGCGTGCACCTCGGCGTCGGGCCGGGACACCGCGAAGGCCAGCGCGAGCGCACCGGAGCCGGTGCAGAGGTCGAGCACGCGGGGGCGGGGCACGTCGCGGATCGCGGCGAGGCCCCACTCCAGCAGCAGCTCGGTCTCCGGGCGCGGGGTGAACACCCCCGGTCCGACGGCGACCTCGACCGGGCCGAGCACCGCGGTGCCGAGGATGTGCTGCAACGGTTCGCGGGTGGCGCGGCGGGCCACGAGGGCCTGCAGCCGTTCGACGACCGGCGGGTCCACCAGCGGGGTCATCAGCAGCGTGGACCGCGACGAGCCGAGCACGTGCGCGGCGAGCAGCTCGGCGTCGACGCGCGGGGACGCGACGCCGGCGGCCGCCAGGGCGCGCTCGGCCTCCGCGATCGCCACCCGCAGCGGCAGCCGGCTGCCGACCGCCGGGGTCGTCGTCTCGGTCACGCCACCAGTGTCGCGGCTGCGGGGCTCGGGGACACCGCAGGTGACCGGTGCATCACCTGAGCGGGGGATCACTCCTGCTCCTGCTCCCCCGCCATGGCCTCGGCGCGCTCGGCCGCGGTCAGTGCGGCGAGGACGTCGACGAGGTGGCCGTCGAGCACCGCGGACAGGTTGTAGGCCTTGAAGCCGACGCGGTGGTCGGAGATCCGGTTCTCCGGGTAGTTGTAGGTGCGGATGCGCTCGGAGCGGTCCACGGTGCGGACCTGCGAGCGGCGCTGCTCCGACGCCGCCTCGGCCGCCTCGGCCTCGGCCTTCGCCTGCAGCCGCACCCGAAGCACGTCCATCGCGCGGGCCTTGTTCTGCAGCTGCGAGCGCTCGTTCTGGCAGGTCACGACGATGCCGGTCGGCAGGTGCGTGATCCGCACGGCGGAGTCGGTGGTGTTGACGCTCTGCCCGCCGTGGCCCGAGGCCCGGTAGACGTCGACCCGGATGTCGGCGTCGTGGATCTCGACGTCTCCGGCGTCGTCGGTGTCGGGGAAGACCATCACGCCGGCCGCGGAGGTGTGGATGCGGCCCTGCGACTCGGTCACCGGGACGCGCTGCACGCGGTGCACGCCGCCCTCGAACTTCAGCGCGGCCCACACCCCGTCGACCGGGTCCTTGCTGCGCAGCGACAGCGTGATGTCCTTGTAGCCGCCCAGGTCCGACGGGGTGGCGCCGAGGACCTCGACCTTCCAGCCGCGGCTCTCGGCGTAACGGCTGTACATGCGCACGAGGTCGCCGGCGAACAGCGCGGACTCCTCGCCGCCCTCGCCGGACTTGACCTCCATCAGGACGTCGTCGCCGTCGTGCGGGTCGCGCGGGCGCAGCAGCTCGGTCAACTCGGTCTCGAGCTCCACGATGCGGGTGTCCAGCGCGTCGGCCTCGGCGGCGAAGGCGCCGTCCTCGGCGGCGAGCTCACGGGCGGCGTCGCGGTCCTCGCGGACCTGGGCGAGCGCACGGGCGCAGCGCACGACCGGGCCGAGCTCGGCGTAGCGACGGCCCAGCTTGCGGGCCTGCGTCTGGTCGGAGAGGACGTCGGGGTCGGCGAGGCGCTGCTCCAGCTCGGCGTGCTCGTCGAGCAGGGCGTCGACCGACTGCGTGCTCATCCGGATTCCTTCGAGGCGCTGGGGCGGGAACACGAAACGGCGCCCGCCTCCTCGCGTGCGGCGAGGCGACGGGCGCCGTGTCGGGAGCTACTTGGCGGCGCGCTCGCGCTTCCCGTAGCGGGCCTCGAAGCGGGCCACGCGGCCACCGGAGTCCAGGATCTTCTGCTTGCCGGTGTAGAACGGGTGGCAGGCGGAGCAGACCTCGACGCTGATGGCGCCGCTGTTCTTGGTGCTGCGGGTGGTGAACTGGTTGCCGCAACCGCAGGTGACCTGGGTGTCGACGTACTGAGGGTGGATTCCCTCGCGCATGGCTCTCTCCTCATCGTTGGCCGCCGGGTCCCTGGTACGACCAGGGTGAACCGGTGCCGGGAAGCTGACGGTCCATTCAACCATCCGGGCCCCGGCGGAATTCCCACCGGGGCCCGGACGGCACGGCTCGGACTAGTCCTCGTCCTTGCCGGGGGTGTTCTTGGCGACCTGCATCAGGAACTCGATGTTGGTCTTGGTCTTCTTGAGCCGGCTGAGCACCAGGTCGAGCGCCTGCTGGTCGTCGAGCGCGGCGAGGACGCGGCGGAGCTTCACCATCACCGCGTGCTCGTCGGGCGACATCAGGAGCTCCTCCTTGCGGGTGCTCGAGTCGCCGACGTCGATGGCCGGGAAGATCCGCTTGTCGGCGATCTTCCGGTCCAGCTTGAGCTCGGCGTTGCCGGTGCCCTTGAACTCCTCGAAGATCACCGTGTCCATCGTGGACCCGGTCTCGACCAGCGCGGTCGCGAAGATGGTGAGCGAGCCACCGTCCTCGATGTTGCGCGCGGCGCCGAGGAAGCGCTTCGGCGGGTACAGCGCCGTGGAGTCGACACCACCGGACAGGATCCGGCCCGACGCGGGCGCGGCCAGGTTGTAGGCGCGGCCGAGGCGGGTGATGTTGTCCAGCAGGACGACGACGTCGTGCCCCATCTCGACCAGGCGCTTGGCCCGCTCGATGGACAGCTCGGCGACGGCGGTGTGGTCTGCCGGCGGGCGGTCGAAGGTCGAGGCGATGACCTCGCCCTTCACCGACCGCTGCATGTCGGTGACCTCCTCCGGCCGCTCGTCGACGAGGACGACCATGAGGTGGCACTCGGGGTTGTTCGTGGTGATCGCGTTCGCGATGTTCTGCATGATCGTCGTCTTGCCCGCCTTGGGCGGGGAGACGATCAGCGCACGCTGCCCCTTGCCGACCGGCATGATCAGGTCGATCACACGGGTGGTCAGCTGGCTCGGGTCGGTCTCCAGGCGGAGCCGCTCGTTGGGGTAGAGCGGGGTCAGCTTGGTGAACTCGGGCCGGTTGCGCGCGGCCTCCGGGTCCCGCCCGTTGATCGAGTCGACGCGCACCAGCGGGTTGAACTTCTGCCGCTGCTGCTCGCCCTCGCGGGGCTGGCGGACGGCGCCGGTGATGGCGTCGCCGCGCCGCAGGCCGTTCTTGCGGACCATCGACATCGACACGTAGACGTCGGTGGGGCCGGACAGGTAGCCGGTGGTCCGGACGAACGCGTAGTTGTCGAGGATGTCCACGATGCCGGCGACCGGCAGCAGGACGTCGTCGTCGCGGATCTCGGTGTCCACGCCACCGCCGGCGGCGCCGCCACCGGTGCGCTCACGGTCCCGGCCGCGACGGCGGTCGCGGAACCGGCGGCCGCGGCGGCCGCGGCCGTCACCGTCGTCGCCGTCGTCGTCGCGGAAGTCGTTCCGGTCGGCACCGCGGTCGGTGTTGCGGTCGGTGTTCCGGTCGTTGTTCCGGTCACCGTTGCGCTCACCACGGTTGTCACCGCGGTCGCCGGTCCGGTCGTTGCCGCGGTTCCCGCGGTTGCCGCGGCCGGAGTCGTCGCCGTCGCGGTTGCGCCCGCCACGGCCGCTGTCGCCGTTGCCGCCGTTGCCGCGGCCGTTGTCGTCGCGGCCCTCACCGTTGCGGTCGCCACCGTTGCGGTCGGTGCCGCGCTCGGCCCCGCGGCCGCGACGGCGGTCACCGTCGGTGCCGGTGTCCTCGCCGTCGGCGTCGCGACGGGCGTCCTTCTGGCCCGCGTCCCGCTGGCCCGCGTCGGTGGCGGCGTCCTTCGGGGCGCCCTGGGGGCCGGTGTCCTTCTGGCCGTTGTCGTCGCCCTGCCCGCGGCGGCGGGTCCGGCCACGACGGCCGGCGCCGTCGGCGTCCTCACGACGCTCCTCGGCCGGGGCCGGGGTGCCGTCGGCCTGCTCCGGCGCGCTCGCGGCGGGAGCGGCCTGCTCCGGCGCGGCGGCCGGGGCGCTCTCGGCGGCGGCCGGGGCCGCGCCGTTGCCGGCGGAGGTGCCGGCGTCGCCGGAGGCGGCGTCGGTCACGGTGGCGTCGGGGGCGCCGGCCGGACGGGTCGCGGCACGGCGACGACGGGTGCGCGGCGCGGGGGCCTCGGCCTGCTCGGCGGCCTGTCCGCCCTGGTCACCGGCCTGCTCGACGGGTGCCTGGGGGGCGGCCGGCGCGGCGGAGCCGTTGCCGGCGGGGGCCGCGGCGGTGTCGCCGAGGGCGAGCTGCGGCGCGTCCGCACCGTCGGAGCCGGTGGCGGCAGCGGAGTCCGCCTTCGCCTTCGGCTTCTTCGCGGGGGCCGCCGCCGCTCCGCCCTGACGCTCCTTGATGGCCGCGATCAGGTCGCCCTTCCGCATGCCGGAGATGTCCGGGACGTTCAGCTCGGTGGCCAGCTGGCGCAGCTCGGCCAGCACCATGCCGGACAGGCCGCCGCGTCGGCGGGGCGCCGCCTCGGCCGACGCGGTCCCGGTACCGGCGAGATCGGTCTCGCTCACAGAGTTCCTTCCTGACCGACCCGGTTACCTGTCCAGGTCAGGGGATGTCACACGCTCGGCCGACACGGAGACCCCGTATCGGCAGCATTCACAGATGGAGTCCCACGACGACGTCGCGGGAGTCAGGCCGCCCGTTCGGGATTCCGAGTCCAGTTCAGAAAGGAGATCGGGCGAGCGGGCCCGGCCGCAAGACTACGCCGATGTCGCGTGGATCGCCATGCACGGGCGAGACTAGTCCGTACACCCCGGGGCGGCAACAACCCCCTCGGGCGACGCGCCGACGCGCGGGGTCGCGTACCTCACGTTCCCGGCACGCACCGGTGCTCAGCGGACCTCGACGTGCACACCGGTGGTGTCGACCGGCAGCCGCTGCACCGCGAAACCGTCGGTGTCGACGCCGTCGGGCAGCGCGCCGTCGCCGGTCAGGGCCAGCACCGTCGGCCCGGCGCCCGAGATCGCGGCGGGTACGCCGTGCTCGCGCAGCGCCTCGACCAGCCGCAGCGACGACGGGTACGCCGGCCGCCGGTAGGGCTGGTGCAGCCGGTCCTCGGTGGCCGTCATGAGCAGGTCCGGCCGCCGGGTCATCGCCAGCACCGCCAGCGCGCAACGGCTGCCGGTGAACGCGGCGTCGGCCAGCGGGACCTGCTCGGGGAGCAGCCCCCGGGTGGTCTTCGTCGACGACTCGACGTCCGGGACACAGGCGACCGGGTGCACGTCGGGGTGCACGTCCAGCTTCTCGGCGTGGAAGCGCCGGGCCGACGGGCCGAAGCTCGTTCCGCCTGCGCTCCTCTCGGTCGCCTCCCAGGCCACCACGAACCCGCCGAGCAGGCTGGCCGCGGCGTTGTCGGCGTGGCCCTCCATCCCGGCCGAGAGCTGCAGCAGCGCGTCACGCTCCAGCTCCGGGTCCCGCCCGGCCAGCACGGCCGCGGCGGTCACCCCGGCGACGGCGGCCGCCGCGGAGCTGCCGAGACCGCGCGAGTGCGGCACCGCGTTGAGGCAGCGCAGCCGCAGCCCCGCGGGCGCCCCGCCGAACGTCTCGAACGCCAGGCGCATCGCCCGCAGGACCAGGTGCCGCTCGTCGCGGGGGACGTGCCGGCACCCCTGCCCCGCGACGTCGACGAACAGCCCCGGCGTCTCGAAGGTCTCGACCTCGATCTCGTCGTACAGCGCCAGGGCCATGCCCAGGGAGTCGAAGCCGGGCCCGAGGTTGGCCGTCGACCCCGGCACCCGCACCAGCACGCGCGTCGGGCGGCCCATCAGGCCAGCTCGAGCGCCGCCGCGACCGCGCCGGGGTCGATCGGCACGATCTCCGGATCCGGCGCGGTGAGCAGGGCGGTGTCCGGGTCCTTGAGGCCGTGCCCGGTCACCGTGCACACCACGAGCGAGCCGGTCGGCAGCGACCCGTCGGCGTGGCTCTGCAGCAGCCCGGCGACGCTGGAGGCCGACGCGGGCTCGACGAACACGCCCTCCTGCGCGGAGAGCATCCGGTAGGCGGCGAGGATCTCGTCGTCGGTGACGGCGGCGAACCTGCCGTTCGACTCGTCGCGGGCGGTGGTCGCGCCCTTCCACGAGGCGGGGGCGCCGATCCGGATGGCGGTCGCGATCGTCTCGGGATCGCTCACCGGGGCGCCGTGCACCAGCGGTGCGGCGCCGGCGGCCTGGAACCCGAACATCCGCGGCAGCGCGTCGATGATGCCGTCGGCGTGGTAGCCGCGGTAGCCGTGCCAGTAGGCGGTGATGTTGCCGGCGTTGCCGACCGGCAGGCAGTGCACGTCCGGGGCGCGGCCCAGCTGGTCGCAGATCTCGTAGGCGGCCGAGGCCTGCCCGGCGATGCGCGTCGGGTTCACCGAGTTGACCAGCGCGATCGCCGGGTAGTCGGCGGTGGTCTTGCGGGCCAGCTCCAGGCAGTCGTCGAAGTTGCCGTCGATCTGCAGGATCCGGGCGCCGTGCGCGACGGCCTGGGCGAGCTTGCCGAGCGCGATCTTGCCGGTCGGCACGAGCACCGCGCAGGTCATCCCGGCACGGGTGGCGTAGGCGGCCGCCGACGCGGAGGTGTTTCCGGTGGAGGCGCACAGCACGCTGGACTTGCCGTCGGCGAGCGCGGCGGTGACCGCCATCGTCATGCCGCGGTCCTTGAACGAGCCGGTCGGGTTGGCGCCGTCGACCTTCAGGTAGACCTGGCAGCCGGTCCGCTCGGACAGCCGCGGCGCGGGGAGCAGCGGCGTGCCGCCCTCCCCCAGCGTCACCACGGTCCAGTCCGGCTGCACCGGCATCCGGTCGCGGTAGGCCTCGATGACACCCGGCCACTGGCCGGGCGGCGGCGGCGCGACCGCGCCGGCGACCTGGGTCACCGGACCGAAGGGACCGGACGCCGGCCCCCGGACTCCTCGCACGCTGCCCGTCACGACCGGTCCACTCCCTGATCCCCCACCCGTGGTCATTCGCCCATACCCAGTGCGCTCACCGCACGGCCCAGACCCTCGACCCGCAGCACCCCGGCGACGCCGAGCACGTGGTCGAGGTCCAGCAGCGCCGACACCGTGGCCGACAGCGCGGCCTCCGGTGCCGAGTGCGTGACGACGGTCAGCCGGGCCTGGCTGCGGTCCGAGCCGTCGGCCCGGTCCACCGAGCCGTTCACGCCGCCGGTCTGGCGGACCGCGGCGATCGACACGCCGTGGCGCGCGAACTCGCTCGCGATCGCGGCGAGCACGCCCTCGCGGTCGGCCACCTCGAGGTCGACGTGGTAGCGCGTCGGCACCTCGCCGATCGGGCGCACCGGCAGGCTGGCGTAGGCCGACTCGCGCGGCCCGCGGCCGCCCCCGACGCGGTTGCGGGCCACCGCGACGAGGTCGCCGAGCACCGCGGAGGCGGTCGGCGCGCCGCCGGCGCCCTGGCCGTAGAACATCAGCTGACCGGCAGCCTCGGCCTCGACGAACACCGCGTTGAACGCGCCGTCGACGCCCGCCAGCGGGTGCGAGTCGGGCACCATCGCCGGGTAGACGCGCGCCGAGACCGACTCCGTCCCGTCCGCGGCCACGACGCGCTCGCAGATGGCGAGCAGCTTGATCGTGCAGCCGAGCCTGCGGGCGGCGGCGACGTCGGCCGAGCTGACCTCCCGCATGCCCTCGCGGTGCACGTCGGAGGCGGTGAAGCGGGTGTGGAACGCCAGCGAGGCCAGGATCGCGGCCTTCGAGGCGGCGTCGTAGCCGTCCACGTCGGCGCTCGGGTCGGCCTCGGCGTAGCCCAGCCGGGTCGCCTCCTCCAGCGCGTCGGCGTAGGACGTCCCGCCCGAGGACATGGCGGAGAGGATGAAGTTCGAGGTGCCGTTGACGATGCCGGCGACCCGGGTGATGCGGTCCCCGGCCAGGGACTCGCGCAGCGGGCGCAGCAGCGGAATCGCCCCGGCGACGGCGGCCTCGTAGTAGAGGTCGGCGCCGGAGGCGTCGGCGGCCTCGGCCAGCGTCGGGCCGTCCTCGGCGAGCAGCGCCTTGTTCGCCGTCACGACCGAGCGGCCGGACTTGAGCGCCTCCAGCAGCCAGCCGCGGACCGGCTCGATCCCGCCGATGACCTCGACGACGACGTCGACGTCGTCGCGGGTCACGAGCTCGCCGGCATCGGTGGTCACCAGGTCCGGGAAGTTCTCGGTCAGCCAGGGGTGCCGGTGCGGTCGCCGCACGGCGACCCCGGCCAGCTCGATGCGGGCTCCCACCCGCGCGGCCAGCTCGTCGGCCTGCTCGGTGATGAGCCGGACCACCTCGGTGCCGACGGTGCCGCAGCCCAGCAGTGCCACCCGGACGGCGCCGGTCTCGCTCGCCACGTGTCCTCCTCGCGTGCGCGCACCCCTCGGGCGCGCGCCGATCATTCCTGGTCGGGCGGGTGCAGACAGGTCCGGGTGGCGGTTCTCACCCGGGTGCGCTCACACCTCGAAACGGAACTGGTCCTCCAGTGTCTCGCGACGCAACAGGGTCCGGTCGACCCCGTCACGGACCGCGACGACAGCAGGGCGCGGCAGCCGGTTGTACCCCGACGCCATGGCATAGCAGTAGGCCCCCGTCGCCGCGACGGCCAGCAGGTCGCCCGGCGCGAGATCGGCCGGCAGCCAGCAGTCGCGCACCACGATGTCACCCGACTCGCAGTGCTTGCCGACCACCCGGGACAGCACGGGGACGTCCCCGCCGGGGACCGAGTCGTGCCCGCTGGCGCGGGACACCAGCCGTACGTCGTACTCGGCGTCGTAGAGGGACGTGCGGATGTTGTCGCTCATCCCGCCGTCGACGCTGACGTAGCGCCGGGAGTACCCGCCGAGCGGGACGTCCTTGACGGTGCCGACCTCGTAGACGGTGACGGTGCCCGGCCCGGCGATGGCCCGGCCCGGCTCGACGGCGATCGCCGGCACGTCCAGCCCGGAGGCGGCGCACTCGCGCTTGACGATCGCGCGCAGCTCCTCGGCCAGCGCCGGCATCGACAGCGGGGTGTCCCCCGGCCGGTAGGCGATGCCGATGCCGCCGCCGAGGTCCAGGGTGCGCAGCGCGGTCAGGTTCTCGCCGCCGTGCTCGGCGTGCAGGTCGGCGAGCACCTTCACCACGCGGCGGGCGGCCGCCTCGAAGCCCTCGGTCTCGAAGATCTGCGAGCCGATGTGGCTGTGCAGCCCGACCAGGCTCAGGTGGCTCGCGGCGAGCACACGGCGGGCGGCCTCCAGCGCCGCGGAGTCCTTCGTGTCGGACCCGGCGATGGAGAACCCGAACTTCTGGTCCTCGTGCGCGGTGGCGATGTACTCGTGGGTGTGCGCCTCGACGCCGACGGTGAGCCGGATCAGCACCGGCGCGACGGTGTCCCGCGCGGCGGCGACGTCGGCGAGCCGGGCGATCTCGTCGAAGGAGTCGACGACGATCCCGCCGACCCCCGCCTCCACCGCGGCCTCCAGCTCGGCGAGGGACTTGTTGTTGCCGTGCAGCGCGATCCGCTCGGGCGGGAACTCCGCGCGCAGCGCCACGGCCAGCTCGCCCCCGGAGCACACGTCCAGCGACAGGCCCTCCTGCGCGACCCAGCGGGCGATCTCGGTGCACAGGAACGCCTTCGCCGCGTAGTGCACGGCCTCGGCCCCGAACGCGGCGGCGAACTCGCTGCAGCGCCCGCGGAAGTCGTCCTCGTCGAGCACGAACAGCGGGGTGCCGTGGGCCGCGGCGAGGTCGCGGACGTCGGCCCCGGCCAGGCGCAGCGCGCCGTCGGCGCCGCGGGCGGCGTGCCGCGGCCAGACCGCGGGTGCCAGCTCGTCGAGCGCCGCGGCGCTCTCCGGGCGGGGCCCGGCCGACTCGGGCGCGGGGGTGAGGCCCGCGTGCATCGGGCCTGCGGGGTGTGCCCTCATGTCACATCCGTTCCGGGGCGTCGACGCCGAGCAGCGCCAGGCCGTTGGCGAGCACCGTGCGGGCGGCGACGCAGAGCGCGAGGCGCGCGCGGTGCAGGTCGGAGACCTCCTCGTCGCCCTGGGGCAGGACGCGGCAGGAGTCGTAGAACTTGTGGTAGGCGCCGGCGAGCGACTCCAGGTAGCGGGCGACCCGGTGCGGCTCGCGCAGCTCGGCGGCGGTGCGCACGACGTCGCCGAACTCGCCGAGGGTGCGGATCAGGTCGCCCTCGCGCGGGTGGGACAGCAGGCCGTAGTCCTCGCCGGGGGTGATGCCGAGGTCGGCGGCGTTGCGGGCCAGCGAGGACAGCCGGGCGTGCGCGTACTGGACGTAGAACACCGGGTTCTCGCTGGTCCGGCTGGCCAGCAGGTCCAGGTCGATGTCCAGGCCCGAGTCCACCGAGGACCGCACGAGGGAGTACCGGGCGGCGTCGACGCCGACGGCCCCGACCAGGTCGTCCATCGTCACGACGGTGCCGGCGCGCTTGCTCATCCGGACCGGGGTGCCGTCCTTGACCAGGTTGACCAGCTGGCCGATCAGCACCTCGACCACGGCCGGGTCGTCGCCGAACGCGGCCGCCGCGGCCTTGAGCCGGGCGACGTAGCCGTGGTGGTCGGCCCCGAGCATGTAGATGCACAGGTCGAAGCCGCGGGCCCGCTTGTCGCGCAGGTAGGCGATGTCGCCGGCGATGTAGGCGGGGCGACCGTCGGACTTGATGACGACGCGGTCCTTGTCGTCGCCGTGGTCGGTCGAGCGCAGCCACCAGGCGCCGTCGGACTCGTAGAGCGAGCCCTTCTCCTTGAGCGCGGCGACGGCGGTCTCCACCGCACCCGAGTCGTGCAGCGACTGCTCGTGGAACCACACGTCGAACTCGACGCGGAACTCCCCCAGCTTCTGCTTGATCTCGGTGAACATGAAGCCGACACCGACCCGGCGGAACACCTCGTCCCGCTCGGCGTCGGACAGGTCCAGCACGCCGGGCTCGGCCGCGACGACCCGCTGGGCGATCTCGGCGATGTAGTCCCCGCCGTAGCCGTTCTCCGGGGCGGGCTCGCCCTGCGCGGCCGCGACCAGGGAGCCGACGAACCGGTCGATCTGGGCGCCGGCGTCGTTGAAGTAGTACTCGCGGGTGACCTTCGCGCCACGCGCGGACAGCACCCGGCCCAGCGCGTCGCCGACCGCGGCCCACCGGGTGCCGCCCAGGTGCAGCGGGCCGGTCGGGTTGGCGGAGACGAACTCGAGGTTCACGTTGCGCCCGGCCAGCTCGTCGCCGGTGCCGTAGCCCGCGCCCGCGGCGAGGACCTCCCCGACGATCGCGCCCTGGGCGTCGGCGGCCAGGCGCAGGTTGATGAAGCCGGGCCCGGCGATCTCGGCGCTGGCGACGCCGTCACGGGTCGCGAGCTCCTCGGCCAGCCAGGTCGCGAGCTCGCGCGGGTTCACGCCGGCCTTCTTGGCGGTGCGCAGCGCGATGTTGGTCGCGTAGTCGCCGTGGTCGGGGTTGCGGGGACGCTCGACACCCGCATCGGCCGGCAGCGCGGAGACGTCCAGGTCGCGTCGGAGCAGCACGTCCCGCGCGACGTCACGGACCAGGTCGGCGAGCACGTCGGGATTCACCACCCGGATTCTACGGAGGGACCCCCGGCACCCTCATGCAGGTATCCGCACCCCGACCGGCGACGATGCGGGGCGTGACGCCCCCCTCCACCGACCGGAGTACCCGCGCGCCCGTCGTCTCCGGGGCGGTGGCGCTGCTGCTCGGGGCGGGGTTCGTCGCGGTGTCGCTGGCCTACAACCGCGGGAGCCTGGTCCCGCCGCTCGACGACGTCTACATCCACCTGCAGTACGCCCGGCAGTTCGGCGACGGCGAGCCGCTGCGCTACCAGCCGGGTGCGGAGATCACGACGGGCGCGTCGAGCCTGCTCTGGATGGTCCTGCTCGGCGCCGCGCACGCGGTCGGGTTCGACGGCCGGTGGCTGCTTGCCGTCGCCGTCGCGGGCGGGGTCGTCGGCGTCGCCCTCGCCGCGGCGTTCACCTCGGCCGCCGCGACCCGGCTGGGCGGGCGCGCCGCCGGGGTGTGGGCGGGGCTGCTCACCGCGCTGTGCGGGCCGCTGCTGTGGGGCGGGGCCAGCGGCATGGAGGTGGGTCTGCTCGCGGCCCTGCTCACCGGCACCCTGCTGTCCTACCTGCGCGAACGTCCCCGCTTCCGGTGGACGCCGGTGGTCGCGGCGCTGCTGGCCCTCACCCGTCCCGAGGGCTTCCTGGTCGCCGCCGCGTTCGTCGCCGCGATGCTGTGGACGCTGTTCCGGCACCGGTCCTCCCCCGCCGCGGCGCCGTGGTGGCGGGGCGCACCCGTCGTGCTGCCGGTGGTGGTGTTCGCCGGGCAGATGCTGCTGTTCCGGGTGCTCACCGGGACCTCCCAGGCGAACGGGGTGCTGGCCAAGTCGTGGCTGCACACCGGGTTCCTGCGCCAGCCGCTGGAGATCGCCGACCACGTGCAGCGCAACGTCGCGGCGCTGCTCGCGTCGCTGGCGGGGCTGTCCGGGCAGGACGTGCTGCCGCCGCTCGCGCTCGTCGTCGCGGTGCTGGGGCTGGCGGCGCTGGTCGCGCAGCGGGAGCGGACCCTCGCGGTCGCGCTCGGCGGCGGCCTGGTGCTGGTCCTGCTCGCCGTCGCCACCCTGACCACCGCGATGTGGCAGGACCTGCGCTACCTGCAGCCGTTCCTGCCGCTGCTGCTCCTGCTCGTGGTGCTGGGCGCCGGCCTCGTGCCGCACCGGGCGGTGCGCGGTGGGCTGCTCGCGGTCGTCCTGCTGTTCACCGTCGCCGCGACGCCCGCCTGGGCGCTACGGCTGGGCCAGCAGGCCTCGGCGATGCGCGAGGGGCCGGTGAGCGTCGCGCAGTGGATCGCCGGCAACGTGCCGCCGGGCGACGCCGTCGCCGTCAACGACGTCGGCGCCGCGGCCTGGTTCGGCGGTCACCGCACCGTCGACCTGGTCGGCCTGACGACGAACGGGATGGCCGCGCCGTCGCTGAACGGGCCGGGGACGCTCTACGAGGCGCTGCGCGCGCTGCCGGCGGACGAGCGGCCGCGGTGGTTCGCGGTGTTCGACCGGTGGGGCGGGGTCCCGGTCGCCGACCTCGGCCGCGCCGGGCTGCTCGGCTCCGAGCCGGTCGTCACCTTCGGGCTCGCCGGGCCCGCCCGGCCGATCTCGGCGTCCGCACCGCAGACCTGCCAGATCGACCGCAGCTGCGACCGGGTGAGCGTCTGGCGTGCGGACTGGTCCGCCGCGGACTCCGCGCGGGCACCGGACGCACCCGTGCCCGGCCGGATCGTGGACCACCTGAACGTCGGGGACACCGCCGACGAGGCCGCGCACGGCTGGACGACCGACCCGCCGGTGCTCGGCGTGCAGCCGGACTCGGTGCTGGACCGGGCCGCCGTCGCACCGGGACGGCTCGTCGCCGACAGCGGCCGGCACGTCGTCGGCGGGGAGACCTTCACCCTCGGCGGCACCGTCCCCGGACGGCCGGTCACCCTGACCGGGCGGATCGGCGCCGGTCCCGCGCTGCCCGGCGAGCGCACCCGGGTCGTCGCCGTCGACGTCGACGGCCGGTACGCCGGGGAGTGGACGCTGCCGGACGCGCAGCCGTGGGCGCAGGCGTCGTTCACGGTGCCCGGGGCGCTCGTGACCGGTGACCGCGTCACGGTGACCACCCGTCCCGTCGCGCCGCTGCTCGCGCCCTACCCCGACTACCGCTCCTACGGGTGGTGGGCGAGCCGCTGACGGGGCCTTCCTAGACTCGGGTGAACCCGCCCGCCGACCACGAACAGGACTCCCCCATGGCCAGCGGCAAGTCCGGCAAGAAGCGACCGTCGATGCCGAGCGCGGTCGGCCGGCGCCAGTTCCCCTGGGGCATGGTCGCCGCGATCACCGTGCTGGTGCTGCTCGCGGGGGCGTTCATCGTCTACCCGCTGGTGCAGCGCAACCAGAACCGGGCCTGGGAGCCCACCGAGGACAACCGCAACCCGGCGCTCGCGATCCCCGGCATCGTCAGCCAGGACTACCCGGGCCTGCAGCACGTGCTCGGCTTCCAGCGGGTCGCCTACACCCACAGCCCGCCCTTCGGCGGCGCGCACGACGGCTTCTGGGCCGCCTGCAACGGCGTGGTCTACCCGAACCCGGTCCGCTCGGAGAACCTCGTGCACTCCCTGGAGCACGGCGCGGTGTGGATCGCCTACAACCCCGACACCCTCGACGAGGCCGGGCGGGCCGCGCTGGCCCAGCGGGTCGAGGGCCAGCCGTACACGGTGATGTCGCCCTACCCGGGTCTCGACGCGCCGATCTCGCTGCAGTCCTGGGGCAACCAGCTGAAGGTCCGGACCGCCGACGACGAGCGGATCGACCAGTTCATCCGCGCGCTGCGGCTCAACCGCTTCACCCACCCCGAGGTCGGTGCCTCCTGCGACGCCCTCGGAGCGCAGGGCTTCGACCAGGACAACCCGCCGCCGTTCGAGCCGATCCCGCCGCAGTCCGCCGTCGACGGGCAGACCGTCCTGCCCGAGAACCAGGGCGCGACCCCCGGCGGTGCCCCCGCACCCGATCCCGCCGTCCCCGGGCAGCCGGCCCCGGCGCCCGCCCCGGCCCCCGGGCAGTGACGTTCCGATGACGACCCCGGCCGACGAGGCCCCGCTCCGGCGGAACCCGATCACGATCGCGCTCGGCGTGATCGCGCTGGTCGCGGTGCTCGTGGCCGGGTTCGCGGTACGCGGCGCGTTCGGCCCGTTCGTGCCGGAGCCGGGCTCGGTCGACGTCGGGTTCGCCCAGGACATGACCGTGCACCACCGCCAGGCCGTCGAGATGGCGTCCTGGGAGCGCGACCGCGCCACCGACCCTCGGGTGCGGCAGCTGGCGTTCGACATCGAGACCACCCAGAACCAGCAGGTCGGCCGGATGCAGGGCTGGCTCGGCCTGTGGGACGCGCCGAGCCTGCCCAGCGGCGGCCACATGGCCTGGATGGACGACCCCGCGCACGCCGGCATGTCCGGGATGTCCGGCGGCGCCGGGACCATGCCGGGCATGGCGAGCACCGCCGACCTCGCCCGGCTGCGGGCCACCCCGCCCGGCACCGCGCTGGACGTCGAGTTCCTCCAGCTCATGCTGCGCCACCACCAGGGCGGCGTGTCGATGCTGGAGTACGCCCGCGACCACGCCGACACCGGCGAGGTCCGCAATCTCGCCGGGCAGATGCTCTTCTCGCAGAACTCCGAGGCGGACCTGATGCGTGGGCTGCTCGCCGAGCGCGGCGCGGCCCCGCTGTCGCCGAACTGATCACGCGCGGGCCCCCGTGTCGGGGGGTCGCGCAGGGTGCGCTACTGTTCTCCCATCGCACGGCCCCCGTAGCTCAGGGGATAGAGCACCGCCCTCCGGAGGCGGGAGCGCAGGTTCGAATCCTGCCGGGGGCACCACCTGAACCCTTCCGAGGGGGCGGACCTGCGCATTCTTCATGATCACCTGGCAGGCCGGTCCAGGCGGTGCACCAACCCTCGTTCGTGAGGTTCATGCACCCGTCGATCAGCGCCCGATCGGGTACAGCGGTGGTCCCTCGACTCGGACATGCTGCACGCAGGCCGGGTCGAGGGCGGTGCGCGACGAGCCGGTGTCGGCGTCGTCGACGGCCGCGTCGGCGGCCGGCCGGAGGCCGACTCGAAGGCTACGTCGAGATGGCCGCGAGCACCGCATCTCGGACCAGCACCGGCGCCACGTCAGCAGTGATCTCGCCTCGGTGCGCAGCGCTCGAGGCACCGTGCACGATCGCCTGGATCAGGCTGATCTGCCAGTCGATCGGAACGTCGTCCCGGAACCGACCTGTCGTGCGACCACGTTCGAGAAGGCGACGCACGCGGGCCGCGGGCCCGTCGTGGGCACGACGCATCTGCTCGGCCGGCAGCACCTGGGAGGCGGCGACCACGATCGCGCCGAAGCGGTGGGTGAGGTGCCAGGTGGCCTCGAGCAGTCGGCCGAGCGCGTCGCGCGGGTCGCCGTCGAAGTCCAGTCGCGCCAACGCCTCGTCGGTCTGGGCGATGGCACGGTCGACGACCTCGCGGATGAGCGTGGCCCGAGAGTCGAAGTGGCCGTAGAGCGTCACCCTGCCGACGTCCGCCGCCCTGGCGATCTCGTTGACGCTCGCGTCCGGGTTGACGGCGAGCGTCCGGGTGGCGGCATCGATGATCGCTTCGATGTTGCGGACGGCATCGGCGCGCTTCGTGCGGTCGGCGCTCGTCCCGGTCGCAGCCATCGGACCCCCCTAGTGCGTACAGTCCTGTTCACGTTAGCCGGTGCAGTCCGGGCATGCGACGGATCCACGGCAGCGCGCGCCTCGCTGCCTCCTCCCTCGGCACCGGCGACGTCGACATCGTCCGGCCCCGGGTCGCCACAGTCATCGTCGGCCAGGGTCGACATCTCCGCACCGGCGTCCCCCCACCGGTCGCACTGACGCCGGAATCCTGCTCGACGAGCCACCCGGTTCGTGATCGTCGCAGTGCGTGTGGTGACGCGCCGCACCCTCTTGTCAGACACCCGTGTTCGAGTTAGCGTACTCGTACATCAGCGTTCAGTTTATCGAGGAGGTCCCATGCGAGCTCCGGAAGGCGCGGCGGGGGAACGCAGAACCGGCGCGACCCGCCACGACGAGGCAGCGCCTCCCGACCCGCGCCGCTGGCGAACTCTGGGCCTGCTCGGTGTGGCGCAGTCGATGTTGATCGTCGACGTCACGGTGGTCGCGATCGCACTTCCGGACATCCAGGTGGACCTGGGACTGGACAGAGCCGCGGTCGCCTGGGTGGCGAGCATCTACGCACTGCTGTTCGGCGGCCTGATACTGCTCGGCGGCAAGGCCGCCGACGTGTTCGGCCCGCGTCGCGTCGTACTCACCGGTCTGACGCTGTTCGTCGCGGCATCGCTGTGGGCCGGGTTCTCGTCCACCGGCGAGGTGCTGTTGCCGGCCCGAGCCCTGCAGGGTGTCGGCGCGGCGGTGATGTCCCCGGCGGCGCTCTCGGTCATCGTGCGGACGTTCACCGGCGCCGAGCTGACCAGGGCGCTGGGCGTGTGGTCGGCGCTGGGCGGAGCAGGCGCAGCGCTCGGCGTCCTCCTCGGCGGTGTCCTCACGGCCGGCCCCGGCTGGCCATGGGTCTTCTTCGTCAACGTCCCCGTCGGGGTCGTGCTGCTCATCGGCCTGCTGCGCTCCGTCCGGCCGCTTCCCGGTTCCGGCGGCCGGGTCGACACGGTCGGTGCGACACTGGTGACCGTCTCCACCGGGGCCCTGGTGTACGGGTTGGTCGCCGCGGGCGACCGTGGTTGGCTCGGCCTGCCCACGGCGATCGCCGCCGGCGCGGGGATCGCCGGCTACCTGCTGTTCGGTCGGTGGATCCGGAGGGCCCGCAACCCGCTGGTCGATCCGGGACTGCTCCGGCGACGACCCGTGCTGCGCGGGCTGGGTCTGATCTTCGTCGCCACCGCACTGATGATCTCGGTGTTCTTCCTGGGCTCCTTCGCGATGCAGCAACTGCACAGGTTCACCGCCCTGGAGACCGGGCTGTCGTTCCTGCCGGTCGCCCTCGGCACTGTGCTCGGCTCGACCCTCGCCGGGCGGGTCGTTCCACGCCGGGGCGTACGCGTCGTGTCGGCGACGGGGCTCCTGATCGCCGCGGCCGGGCTCGCCGCAGCGGCCGCGATCTTCTCGATGACCGTGCTGATCATCGCCACCAGCCTCGCCGGC
Source organism: Pseudonocardia tropica (assembly GCF_040105315.1). Lineage (NCBI taxonomy): Bacteria > Bacillati > Actinomycetota > Actinomycetes > Pseudonocardiales > Pseudonocardiaceae > Pseudonocardia > Pseudonocardia tropica. Next base: position 54,163 of record NZ_JBEDNP010000013.1, on the reverse strand, counting down.
TTCGGCGTCGGGGCCGTGTTCGTCGCCGCCGCCGGCAGCCTGTTCTCCGCCGTGCGGCCGCAGGAGGCCGGCGTCGGCTCCGGCGTACTGAGCACCTTCCACGAGTTCGGGGCGGCCGCCGGGGTCTCCGCGGTGTCGAGCGCGGCGGCGACGGCGCTGCTCACCCCGTCGTTCGCGGCCTTCGCCGCCGGCTACTGGTTCGCCGCAGCCGTCGCCCTCGTCGCCGCCCTGGCGCTCGTCGCCGAGCCGCGCGAGACACGCGCCTCGGGCACGTGACCGCCGCACGATCGCACCTGACGCTGTCGGACCGAGGGAGGCTCAGGGATGAGCAAGGGCCCGATCACCGCTCCGGACCCGGGGCCGGATCATCACGAGGCGCCCCGACCTGCGAATCGATGGGTGCCGTGGGACGGCCGCCCCTCGCGTGTGGACGTCGGCCTGATGGTCGCCATCGTCGCCGTGATCACACTGGGGATGGTGGTGAGGCCGCTCCAGCCGTTCCTGATCGCCTCCCACCCCGTGGCTCTCGCGTTTCTCACCGGGGACCTCGTCGCTGTCGGCGCCACGGCCGCGTTCGCCCGGATCGGCGAGGTGCCGCTCTGGCTCGCCGTGGCCGCCGGCGCGTTCGGCATGATCAAGTTCGACTGGCTCACCTGGTGGATCGGCCGGCGTTGGGGCGAGCGGATCCTGGGGATGCTCACCACCACGTCACAGGCCCGCCGGTGGTCGTCGTGGGCGTCGGATGCGAACCCGCGGCTGATCGGTGGCGCGGTGGCGCTCGCGATGCTGCCCGGCGTACCGACCGCCGCGGTCTTCGTGCTCGCCGGCTGGACGGGCATGAAGCTGACCACCTTCCTCCTGCTCGACCTCCTCGGCGCGACGCTGACGACCGTCCTCGTCGTCGGTGTCGGCTACACCGCCGGCCAGCACGCGGTCGACCTGGTACTGCTGATCGACCGGTACGCATCCGTGGTCAGCCTGTCCCTCATCGGGATCACCCTGCTCCTGCCGCTCGCACGACGCCTGCTCCGCCGGCCCCGCTCCGACGATCGCCCGCGAACCCGTTCGACAGGAACCACAGCTCGATGATGTCTCCCGGCGCGATGCACGGTGCTCGGCTGCACTCGGGACGGCGGCCGGCAGGACGCGACGCACACGGCACCGGCATCCGGGGACGCCGGGACGGGGTCATGACGACGTCGCCATCGGCACCGTTCCGGCGGTACCCGTCACGACGAACCTCGGCGTGTGTCCACAGCGGGGTCAGCCCTCCTCCTGGGCCAGCGCGACCAGGACGCCGCCGGGCCCGCGGACATAGGCGAGCACGTGCCGCCCGCCGAAGGGCACCACGTCCCCGACCGCGTCGGCGCCGAGCTCCTGCAGCCGCGCCAGGGTCCCCTCCACGTCGGTGACCGCGAACATGATCCGCCGGATGCCGAGCACGTTCACCGCGGCGCCCGGGTCCCCCGCCGGCGACGACGGCGACACGAACCGCATGAGCTCCAGCCGGCCGTGCCCGTCCGGCGTCCGCACGACGGCCATGTCGCACCGCACGCCGTCGAGCCCGACGAGCCGGTCGACGTCCGGGCCCTCCACCCTCGCCCGGCCCTCCGTCTCCAGACCGAGGGCCGCGAAGAACGCGACCGCAGCATCGAGGTCGTCGACGACGACGCCGACGTTGTCCATCCGCAGGACCGTCATGGTTGTCCTCCCGTTCGTGGTGTCCGTGCTCCGGGGACGGAGCCGGTCCCCTGTTCTCGACACGTCTCAGCCGAGGATCTCGACCAGCCCGCTCCCGCCGTCCACCCGGACCAGCTGCCCGTCCCGGATCAGCCGGGTCGCGTCCTCCACCCCGACCACGGCGGGCAGGCCGTACTCGCGGGCGACGACGGCGCCGTGGGTCATCCGTCCGCCGACCTCGGTGACCAGCCCGGCGATCGTGACGAACGCCGGCGTCCAGCTGGGGTCGGTGTAGGCGGTGACCAGTACGTCCCCGGGTTCGAGTGCGGCGCCGGACAGGTCGGCGACGACGCGGGCGCGGCCCTCGACCGTCCCGGCCGACACGGCGAGCCCGGCGAGCGCTCCGGGCGGCACGTCGTCGCGGTGGTAGGAGCCCTGCAGGCACTCGCCGTCCGAGGTCAGCACCCGCGGCGGGGTCAGCGCCTCGTACGCGGCGAACTCCGCCCGCCGGGCGCGCACCAGGGCGAGATCGGCGCGCCCGGTGCGCGAGACCTGCTCCAGCTCGTCGAACCGCAGGTAGTAGGCGTCGGTGCGGTCGTCGAGCACCCCGGCGGCGACGAGCCGGTCGGCCTCGGCGAGCAGCGCGGCCCGGTAGACCGCGTAGCGGGAGACCATGCCGAACTTGGGGAACTCGCGGTAGCCGATGAAGGTCCGCAGCCGGTCGATCATCAGCGCCGTCCGCGCGGCCCGTGCCTCGCCGTCGGTCCCGGCCCGCAGCCGGGCCAGCAGGTCGTCGCGGGTGGCCTCGGCCTCGCGGCGGCCCTGCTCGAACCGGCGGCGACCGGCACCGGGCTCCTCGCCGTCGACGTGACCGAGGATCAGCGGCACGAGCGCGGCCGGACGCTCGTGCCACCGCGGCCGGCTGATGTCGATCTCACCGACGCAGCGGGCCCCGTAGGCGTCGAGCCAGCCGAGGATCGCGTCGCGGGCCACCGTGCCGCCCTCGACCGACCCCAGCGCGTCGAGGACGTCGTCCCCGGCGTCGCGCAGCAGCGCCACCGCCGCCGGGTACGGGCGGACCGCGTCGGCGACGTCGAGCAGCGCGAGCCCCATCTGCGAGGTCACGTTGTCGGGCACCGACCGGGTCAGCACGTCCGACGGCCGCTCCCCCAGCCACTCGCCGACGTGCTCGTCGATCCAGTACGCCGCGTCCATCGCCGTCATGAACACCCGGGTGCTGCGCGGGTTGTTCAGCCGCGCCCGCAGCTCGGGGATGTCCTCGCGGACGGCGGCGAACAGCTCCGGCCCGACGCGGCCGGAGATCCTGCGGGCCGCGTCCGCCACCGACGCCCGGACCTCGGCGACCAGCTCGGCGACCAGCGCGGGGTCCGGGTCCAGCGGCTCGGTGGTCGGCGCACCGTGCACCGGGGCGGGCGTCGCCGGGTCCTCGCCGAGCGGGACCGCGCCGCGGTCGAGCACGGTGCGCAGCGCGTCGGTCATCAGCGGGTCCGACCGGCCCATCACCGCGAGCAGGCCGTCGCGACCGGAGGGGGTGCCCAGCGCGGCGGTGACGTCGACGAACAGCCGCCCGCCCGCCTCGGCCATCGGGCGTGGCGTCGTCATCTGCCAGAACGACAGCCCGAGCGGGCGCATCGCGTCGGTCATCATCTGCTGGTAGCCGACCGACAGGTAGACGTGGAGGCGGTCGTCGTCGGTGTCGGGGACCGGGAACAGCGTGGTGATCGGACGGCTCTGGACGACCTGGAACCGGCCGTCGGACAGGCACCACTCGACGTCCTGCGGGCTCCCCAGCCCGGCCTCGATCGTCCGGCCGAGCCGGGTCAGCTCCAGCACCTGGTCGTCGGTGAGCAGGGGCGCGCCGTCGGGGTCGACCCGTTCGGTGCGGATCCCGCCGCCCGGGGCGGGCCGCACCGCGACCGTGCGCGGCGCGGTCCGCGCGTCCGCGACCGCGGCGGTCCCGCCGGTGTCGCGGACCGTCCACGCGTCCGCCGCTACCAGGCCGGACACCAGCGCCTCGCCCAGTCCGGGCACCGCCTCGACGACGGTCACGGTCCGGTCGGAGGTCACCGGGTCGGCGGTGAACAGCACCCCGGACACGTCCGGGACGACCATCTCCTGCACCACCACCGCCATCGCGACGGCGCGGTGGTCCAGGCCGAGGCGCCGGCGGTAGGCCACGGCGCGGTCGGTGAACAGCGACGCCCAGCAGTCCCGCACCCGGTCGAGCACCGCGTCGGCGCCCACCACGTTCAGGTACGAGTCCTGCTGTCCGGCGAACGACGCCGTCGGCAGGTCCTCGGCGGTCGCGCTGGAGCGCACCGCCCACGCCGTCCCGGCCGGGGCCCGGCCGACCGCCGCGGTGACCGCCGCCGCGACGTCGTCGGGGACCGGCCGGGACGCCACCAGCCCGCGGACCTCGGCGGCGACCGCGGCGAGCCCGTCGGCGTCGTCGTCGGGCAGACCGGCCAGGCGGTCCAGCAACGCGTCGAACCCGGGCGCAGCCCCCACGACCGCCCGGTAGGCGCCGGTGGTCACGCACCAGCCGCCCGGGACCGCGACCCCCGCCGTCCGGGTCAGCTCCCCCAGGTGCGCGGCCTTCCCGCCGACGACGGCGAGCCGGTCCCCACCGACCTCGCCCAACTGCAACAGCACCCCGTGCACGCCCACCCCCGAGTCACCACGACGCCGCAGGTCACGGCGCCGGGCGCAGAGTCTGGCGTGATCCCCGGGTCTTGCCGCAAGTCCCCCGGTGCGTTATATGTTGACCATGGCGGGAGGGTCTCCCGCCCGTCGTCAGTCGCAGGTGGGCGTCGTCGGCAGGTCGGCGAAGCGGGCCTGCAGGAACGCCAGCGCGCGGGCCTGCCCGTCGGGGTACCCGCCGAGGTGACCGGGGACGGGCGACGGCCGGAACTCGACGTCGGCGCCGTGGGCGCACCAGCGCTCGGCGAGCTCCCTGCCCTGGTCGAACGGCACGATGTCGTCGGCGACGCTGTGCACGATCAGCACCGGCGCCCCGGGTGTGCGACGCCCGATCAGCTGCTCGTCGACCCGGCTCGCGAAGGGCTCCTCGTCGAGGAACGCCGAGATCGGGCGTCCGTCGACGGACAGCGTCTCCGAGCGCAGCCCCGGGTAGCGCAGCGCGGAGTCCTGGGTGCACTGCTCGCGCAGCTCGGCGACCACCTGCCGGCCGCGGTCGTCGAGCAGGTCCTGCACCCCGAGGTCGGGGTAGGCGGCGTCGAACCCGGAGACGGCGTAGCCGAGCAGCGCGACGTACGGGCCGCCGTCGAGGGCGCGGCCGGTGGCGCGCAGGTCGGCGGGGGGCGCCCCCGCGTAGGCGCCGACGAGGTTCAGCTCGGGGGCGTACTCCGGGGCCAGCTCGACCGCCGCGGCCGACGCGCCACCGCCCTGGGAGTAGCCGTAGAGCGCGGTCGGGGCGTCCTCCGGCACGCCGACGCCGGCCCGCTGGGCGGCGCGCGCCACGTCGAGCAGGGCGTGCGCCTGCGCGGCCCGGTTGACGTAGGTGTGCTCGCCGGGCGTGCCCAGGCCCTCGTAGTCGGTGACGGCCACGGTGTAGCCGCTGGTCAGCAGCGCGCCGATCGCCGGGGCCTCGTACTCGGTGCCGGCCTGCAGCTGCCGCGACGGCGCGCAGCGGTCGGCGAGCCCCTGGGTCCCCGCGGCGAAGCCGACGACCCGGGTCGGCCCGGGCGCGGGGACGAGCGGGGTGAGGACGATCCCGCTCACCGTGACCGGGCGGTCGTCGGTGTCGAGGCTGCGGTAGAGGAGGCGGGTCGCCGTCGCGGCGGGCACCGTCGGGGTGAGGACCCGCTCCGCGGACACGACGTCACCCGGCGCACCGTCGGCCCCCGGTCCTTCCGGCGAGGCCAGTGCCTGCGGCACAGCGACCACCGCTGCGACCACCGCCACCACCCCCGCCACGACCGTCGCACGCAGTCTCGTCCTCATGCCCGTCCCCCTCCGCAGATGATCTCCACTGGGCTGAACGAGCACGTGCCCGCCGGGGAACGGCCGGCACCGCGAGCGGATGCCGCGACACGGGCGCGCCGACCACCGGTTCGCGACGCTCGACGATCTCAGTGGTGCGGGGGGTCGGGGAGTCCGACGGTGACCGCGGTGCCGTAGGCCGTCACCTCGCTCAGGCATGCGGGAGGCGGGCGTCCCGGCGACCCTGCGCCGCCACCCCGACCTCGTGCACGGTGTCGCGACTCGCTCGGGATCGGGGTGCGGCTCCGGCAGGCCGTCGCCGAGGCGGCGGGCGCGCTGCGGACCGCGTTCGCGCTGCTCGGCGCGACCTGAGCCGGCCCGCACATGCGCCCGGCGCGTCACCGGGCCCGAGGTACGGGCGCCGGTGACGCGCCGGTGGCGCGGTGCGTCGCTCAGCTGCGGCGCTCGTCGCGGGGCAGGGCGTGCTGCGGGTCGTCGACCTCGATGCGCTCCTTGCGCACGGTGTCGGAGACCTTCTCGTCCTCGGTGACGGTGCGGGTGCCGAGGCGCACCTTCTCGACGGCCTCGGTGGTCTTGTCGACGACCGGGCGCTCGCGGTGCAGGGTCACCTCGTGCTCGGCCTCGCCCATGGCGCCCGGGCGGGCCGTCGCCTCGGTGCCGTCGATCGGCTCGCGCTCGAGGCGGACCTCCTCGTGCGACACCGGGACGGTGACGGTCTGGTCCTCGGTCACGACGTACTTGCGCAGCGCGACGCGGCCGGTCTCCTCGGTCTCGGTGCCGACGCGCAGGTTCTCCTCGTGGCGGACCATCGCGTCGTCGCCGGTGCGGTCGGTGCGGTCGGTGCGGTCGCGGTCGGTGCGCTCACCGGTGGCGTGGCGGGCGTCGGTGCGGCCGTTGCCGTTACCGTGCCCGATGCCGTAGTGGCGGTAGAGCTCGTCCTCCTCCGACCCGGTCAGGCGCTCGTCGGAGCGGCCCACGTGCGGGCAGTCCTTGACTGCCTTCTTCTCCACCCCAGCGCGACGTCGCGGTCGTGCACGTCGGCGTTCTGCAGCGGCACGAAGCTCTCCTTGGTACCGAACAGCCCGGTGTTGACCGTGGCCCAGGTCGGGTCACCGCTGCGCTCGTCCAGGTAGATCTGGCCGATCTTGCCGACCTTCTCGCCGTGGTTGTCGACGACCTGACGACCGATGAGCTCCCGGGTCATGTCCTCCGTGATCATGCTGCTGTCCTCCGTGGCTCGGTGCGAATGCTGTCGAACACCGGTGGGGTCGACCCGGAACCGCCCCGGCATGCGGCGGACGCCCCGTTCCCCGTCGTCCGTGTGACCGTCGTCATCCACCCGCCCCACGGGATCGCTTGTGCGACAACGCTGGGTGTAGCGCGTTCCCGTCGCGGGCGACCCCGGACGGCATGTTTGGGACGGTCTGTTCTGGACTTGACCTCGGACGTTCCCGACGACGGGGACGGATCATCCCGCCGCCGGGTCCCCGGAACCGGCGTGGAATCGTGGTGACGTGCTCGCCGGGACCGCACTGCTCCCGCTCGGGTCGGCCGTCACCGTCACCGCCGTCGCGGGCACGGCCGCGCTCACCCTCGTACTGCTCGTGCGCGGCTGGTCCCGCCGGCGGCCCGCGGTGCGGGCGGCCGCGCTGCCGGCCGTGGTCGCGCTCGTCGTGCTCGCCCTCGCGGTGGGGACGAACGCCTGGTTCGGCTTCTACCCGACGCCCGCCTCGCTGGCCGCCGGGCCGGACCGCGGCGGGCTGCCCGCGCCACCCGCCCCGCCGGTCACCGGTCCCGGCAGGGACACCGTGCTGACCGTCGACGGCGTCGACGTGCCCGCGCACCTGCCGCCCGGCTACGACGAGCACCTCGCCCACCCCGTCCTGGTGTGGACCGGGTCCGGGGACGGATCGGCCGCGGTCGACGCCGCGGTCACCGCGGGCCGGATGCCGGCCGTGGTGGTGCTGTGGACCGACCGGGTGCCGGTGTCCCGGCTGCGCGTCGCCGCCGTCGCGGCCGGCTCGCCGGTGCTGCGGACCGACCGGGCCGCGTGGGCCCTCGCCGGTCCGCCCGAGGGCCCCGGGTGCCCGCTGGGCCGGGCGCTCGCCGAGCGCGCCGACGTCGCGACGGCGGCCGGGCCGCCCGGCGGCGACGGCTGCCCCGCCCCTCCGTCCGGTTCGCCCGATCCGTTGGACCTGGTCGTCGTGCGCACCGCGGCGACGCAGGATGACCCGGTGCCGGGCGCGCCACCGCCGGGCCCGGCGCTAGCGTCGGGGTCGGTGACCGCGGCGCCCGGGACACCGGCGGCCGACGTCGTCGCCGCGGAGCTGGACGCGCTCGGCGCGCGGCTGCCGGGTCCGGTGGCCCGCTCGGGCGTCGCCGGTGGTCCGCCACCGGCGACGGGATCGACAGGAGGAACGCGTGACGGGCTCTGAGGGCTCCGGCCCGCCCGGGACCGCCGGGGACGAGCACCGGGACGAGCACGGGGACGTCCGCACGCGCGGAGCGGCCCCGGCGCCGGACCCGGAGGCCCGCAGACGACGGTTGTCCGAGGCCGCCGTCGTCCGCGCCGTGGTGTGGGCGGCCCGGATCGTCGGTGCGCTGACCGTCGTCGCGGCGGTGCTGCCCGCGCCCCGCCGGGTCATCGGCAGCGAGCTGCGCAGCACCCTGGGCCTGCCCGCGGGGCTGGGGCTGGCGTCGCTGGTCGTGACCGCGCTCGCCGGGGTCGGTCTGCTGCTGCTGGCCACCGGGCTGCGCCGGCGCAAGCAGCGCGCCTGGTGGGTGGCGACAGCGACGACGACGTTCCTCGTCGTGGTCAACCTGCTGCACGTGCTGGACCAGCGGCGCGGCATCGGGCCCGCGGTGCTGGTCGTCGCGCTGCTGGCGGCGCTGATCGCGACGCGCCGCTACTTCGTCGCCCGGCAGGACCCGGGAGGGCTCGGCCGGTCGGTCCGGTCGCTGCTGCAGTTCGGGCTGTCCGGCTTCCTCATCGTCTGGGTGCTGCTCGCGCTCAACCCGCGCCGGCTCGTCGGCGACCCGTCGATCGCCGCGCAGGCCGCGCACGCGGCGCTGTCGCTGATCGGGGTGATCGGACCGGTCGAGTTCCAGCAGCGCGCCGTGTGGCTCGACGACCTGACCTCGGCGATCGGGCTGACCTTCGGGGTGGTCGCGCTCGTCGTCGCCGGGTACCACCTCCTGCGCTCGCCGGAGCCGCGCCCGTCGCTCGACCCCGACGACGAGCAGCGCCTGCGCGCCCTGCTCGACCAGCGCGACGGCGACTCGCTGGGCTACTTCGCCCTGCGCCGGGACAAGGCCGCGGTGTTCGCCCACGGCGGCAAGTCCGCGGTGTCCTACCGGGTGCTCGCCGGGGTCGCACTGGCCTCGGGCGACCCCGTCGGCGACGTCGGCGCCTGGCCCGGCGCGATCGAGGCCTTCCTCGGCATCTGCACCCGCTACGGCTGGTCGCCCGCGGTGCTGGGCTGCTCCGAGCGCGGCGCGACCGCCTGGTCCAAGGCCGGTCTCGACGCCCTCGAGCTCGGCGACGAGGCGGTACTGGAGACGGCGTCGTTCAGCCTGGACGGACGCCCCATGCGCGGGGTCCGCCAGACCGTCAACCGGATGCAGCGCAGCGGGCACACCGTCGAGGTGACGCGGCTGCGGGACCTCGACGAGACCGCACGGATGCGGGTCGCCGAGCGCGCGCACCGCTGGCGCGGCGCCGAGGACGAGCGCGGATTCTCGATGGCGTCCTCGCGGGTCGCGGACCCCTCCGACCCGGACGCGGTGATCGTCACCGCGCTCCGGGACGGCGAGCCGTCCGGGATGCTGCAGCTGGTCCCCTGGGGCCGCGACGGTCTCTCGCTGGACCTCATGGTCCGCGACGCCGACGCCGACAACGGCGTCAACGAGCTGATGATCGCCGAGCTGATGGCGGCCGCGAAGGACCATGGTGTGAAGCGGGTGTCGCTGAACTTCGCGATGTTCCGCTCCGCCCTGGAGCGCGGCGAGCGGATCGGCGCCGGACCGGTCGCCCGCGGCTGGGCCCGGGTACTGCGGATCGCGTCGCGTTGGTGGCAGATCGACTCGCTCTACCGGTTCAACGCGAAGTTCCGCCCGAGCTGGTACCCGCGCTACGTGCTGTTCCCCGCCGTCCGCGACCTGCCGCGGGTGCTGTTCGTCGTACTCGAGGCCGAGGGCTTCGGCGGCCGCCCGCCGGCGCTGCTGCGGCTGCTGCGCCGGTGAGCCGGGTCCGCGCGGGGGCGGCGCCGTGATCCACGCCTCTGAGCTGCGCCTCGACGTCGTCGCCGCGGTGGTCGTGCCGACGGTGGCGGCGGTGCTGCTGCTCGCCCTCACCGGTGGGGTGTGGCACCGGCTGCGCCGGGTGGCCCGGACGCTGCTCGTGGCCGTCTCGGCCGTGGCCGTGCTCGCGGCCGCCGGGGCCGGGGCGAACCTGCTCGGCGGCTTCTTCCCCACCGTCGGCTCGCTGATCGGGTCCTCTCCCGACCCCGGCGAGGGCTCGGTCGCCGACATCGGCCCGGACGGTGCGGGCCTCGACGCGGCGATGCCGCTGGTCGCCGCCCGCTCGGCGCAGGGGCTGGGCTCCACGCTGCACATGACCCTGCACGGGGCCGTGTCCGGCATCGACCGCGACGCCGACGTCTACCTCCCGCCCGGCTACACCGAGCACCCGCGGGCCCGCTTCCCGGTCGTCGAGTGGCTGCCCGGGTTCCCCGGAGAGCCCCGCGAGGTGGCCGCGCTGTTCACGGTGCCCGACGTGCTCGACGCCGCGATCGCGGCGCACCGCATCCCGCCGGTCGTGCTGGTGGTCCCCGACATCAACGGCGAACCCCGGTTCGGCCACGACCAGGAGTGCGTCGACGCCCAGCACGGCGCGGCCGACGACACCTACCTGACCACCGACCTCGTCGACTGGACGACCCGGCACCTGCGGGTGCGGCCCGACCGCGGCGCCTGGGCGCTGGCCGGCTGGTCCTCGGGCGGCTACTGCGCGATGAACCTGGCGCTGCGCCACCCGCGCACCTACGCGCTCGCGGTCAGCCAGAGCGGCTACGACCGCACCCCCGACGACGTCGTCACTGGGGATCTGTTCGCCGGGCGGCCCGACCTCGCCGCGGCCAACGACGTCGTCGCGCTGCTGGGCGAGCGGCCCGCGCCCCTGGCGATGCTGGTCACCGCGGGCTCCGACGAGCCCGAGGAGCGGGCCGCCGCGGACCGGATCCGCGCGGCCGCCGCGCCACCGGTGACCGTCGACACCCGGCTCTACCCGGGTGGCGGACACAACCAGAACGCCGTCCGCGCGCAGCTGCCGGACCTGGTGGACTGGCTGGGTGCGCACCTGCTGGGGCCGCTGGTCCCGCCCGCGACGCCGGCGGGTGTCACGATCGACGACGGGCCCGGTGTGCCGCAGCGCGTGCTGCCGGTGCCCGACCCCTAGGAAGGAGACACACGTGGTCTGGGAGGGAGTCGGCACCCTGCTGCTCGTCGGCGGGCTGCTCGCCGGGGTGGTGTGGATCGTGATCGCGGCCGGCGTCGGGGAGATCCCGAAGGTGCTGCACGGCCTGGCGCTGTGGCTGCTGGTGCCGCTGGCGTGGCTGGGCTCGCTCGGGGTCGTGCTGGCCGGCGGGTCGGTCGGGGCGGGCTGGGCGGTGCTGCTCGGGCTGCTCGTCGCCACCGGGGTCGCCTGCGCGGCGGCGCGGATGCTGGCGGGTCGGCGGAGCTGAGCACCCACCGGTCAGAATGACGGCGTGGACTTCCGCTCCGTCTACCGCCACCACTTCCTGCGCACCGCCGCGGCGACCCTGCACACCATGATGGCCGACCCGGCCGCGAACGTCGCCGCCGTGCTGGAGACCGCCCGGACCTGCGCCGACGACGGCGTCGGGCTGGTGGTGTTCCCCGAGCTGACGCTCTCGGGCTACTCCATCGAGGACGTCCTGATGCAGGACACGCTGCTGGAGACCGTCGAGACCGGACTGCTCTCCCTCGTCGAGGCGACCGCGGACCTGCTGCCGGTCCTCGTGGTCGGGGCACCGCTGCGGTACCGCCACCGCCTCTACAACTGCGCGATCGTGATCCACCGGGGCCGGATCCTGGGCGTCGCCCCGAAGTCCTACCTGCCGACCTACCGCGAGTTCTACGAGCGTCGCCAGACCGCCCCCGGGGACGACGTCCGCGGCGCCTCGATCCGGCTCGGCGCCACCGACGTCCCCTTCGGTACGGACCTGCTCTTCGCCGCCGAGGACCTGCCCGGCTTCGTGCTCCACGCCGAGGTCTGCGAGGACTACTGGGTGCCGATCCCGCCGTCGGCGGAGGCGGCGCTGGCCGGGGCGACGGTGCTGGCGAACCTGTCCGGCTCACCGATCACGGTCGGCCGGGCCGACACCCGGCACCTGCTGTCGCGCTCGGCGTCGGCGCGCTGCCTGGCCGCCTACGTCTACGCCGCCGCGGGTGAGGGCGAGTCGACCACGGACGTCTCGTGGGACGGCCAGACCATGATCTACGAGAACGGTGTGCTGCTCGCGGAGTCCGAGCGCTTCCCGCAGGGCGCGCGGCACGCGGTCGCCGACGTCGACCTGGACCTGATCGCCGGCGAGCGCCGCCGCCAGGGCACCTTCGACGACAACCGCCGCACCCACGCCGCCCGCACCGACGCCTTCCGCACGGTGGCGTTCCGGCTCGACCCGCCCGGCCACGACATCGGCCTGCGCCGCACCGTGGAGCGTTTCCCGTTCGTGCCCGCCGACCCGGCGCGGCTGGAGCAGGACTGCTTCGAGGCCTACTCGATCCAGGTCGCCGGGCTGGAGCAGCGACTGCGGGCGATCGGCCAGCCGAAGGTCGTGATCGGCGTGTCCGGCGGGCTCGACTCCACCCACGCCCTGATCGTCGCGGCGCGGGCGATGGACCGGCTCGGCCGCCCGCGCACCGACATCCTCGCCTTCACCATGCCCGGCTTCGCCACCTCCGACCACACCCGCAACAACGCCGTCGCGCTGTCCGAAGCCCTCGGCGTCACCTTCGCCACGATCGACATCACCGGCACCGCGCGGACGATGCTGGCGGAGATCGACCACCCCTTCGGCCGGGGCGAGCCCGTCTACGACGTCACCTTCGAGAACGTCCAGGCCGGGCTGCGCACCGACTACCTGTTCCGGCTGGCGAACCAGCGCGGCGGGATCGTGCTCGGCACCGGGGACCTGTCGGAGATCGCGCTCGGCTGGTCCACCTACGGCGTCGGCGACCAGATGTCGCACTACAACGTCAACGGCGGCGTCCCGAAGACGCTGATGCAGCACCTCATCCGCTGGGTGGTCTCCTCCGAGCAGTTCCCGCCCGGGGTGTCGGCGGTGCTGCGCTCGGTGCTCGACACCGAGATCACCCCGGAGCTGGTGCCCTCGGACGGGACGACCGAGGTGCAGTCCAGCCAGGCCACCGTCGGTCCGTACGCGCTGCAGGACTTCACGCTCTGGTACACGCTGCGGCACGGCTTCCGGCCGTCGAAGATCGCGTTCCTGGCCGGGCACGCCTGGTCCGAGTCCGCCGCGGGCCGGTGGCCGCCCGGGTTCCCCGACGACGAGCGGCCCGCCTACTCCCCCGCCGAGATCCGGCGCTGGCTGCAGGTCTTCGCGCGGCGGTTCTTCCAGTTCGCGCAGTTCAAGCGCTCCGCACTGCCGAACGGGCCGAAGGTGTCCGCGGGCGGCGCGCTGTCGCCCCGCGGGGACTGGCGGGCACCCTCGGACCTGTCGGCGACGATCTGGCTGGACGAGATCGAGCGGGAGGTCCCGGCCGGCTGAGGGCGGTTCGGCCGGTGGGCGCTCAGCCGGTCGCGCTCGGCGTCCCGACCGCACCGGGGCGCGGACGCCGCAGTGCGCAGGGTCCGGACGGGGGTGGCCCACTGGTCCGGACGGCGGCGACGACGGGTGATCCGATCACACGTCCGGCGCAGCAGTGGTGCGTGTCGTCGTGTCGTCGGCACCGGTCGCCGATCGGCGACACGGTTCACCGAGCGGGCGGGCCCGCCCTGTGTCGACGGGGCGGCGTCACACCGGGCGGCCGAACCCCCCGAGGGCCCCGGCGCGATCCCGGACACCCCTCGCGAGCAGCGGGAACACCGGGTCCTCAGTGGACCGGCGGACGCCCCCGGCGGGCCCCCCGCCCCGCCGGGGGCGGGTGAACCCGACCACTACTGTCGCCCGCATTCGACCTGGAGGTGAGTCGTGGCACTCGCGAACATCCTGTCCGAGATGCCGGATCTGCTGGAGCGGACCCTGGCGGAACACACCCCCGATGCGCAGGGCTGCTGCCGTGAGTGCCGGGACGCGACGGGGGTCAGTGCCACCTGGCCCTGCGTGACCCGGGAGCTGGCCGAGCAGGCCCGCTCGATGTCGTCGGACCCCGGCACGGCGGGTGAGCGGGCCGGCGAGGGCACCGTCGCCGGGCGCCGCCGGGCCCGCGACCTTTCGGTCCCGGGCGGCAACGGGCGGCACCGCTCGCTGTAGACCTCTCCCGGCGGCCCCGGACCCGCGGGTCCGGGGCGCCGTGCGTCTCAGGACAGCCGCGCGGGCGCGTCCGGGCGGTGCGTCTCGCGGATGAACAGGATCGCGACCAGCGAGATCACCGCGACGACCACCATGTACGCCGCAACCGCCATCGACGTGCCGTAGCCCTGCTGGAGCGCGGCCGCGATCAGCGGAGCGAACCCGCCGCCCAGCACGGCCCCGACGGCGTAGGAGAACGAGGCGCCGCTGTAGCGGAACCGGGACTCGAACATCTCCGCGAACAGCGCGGACTGCGGGCCGTAGGACAGGCCCAGCCCCACCGTGAGGACCACGACCGCGGCCACCATCGCGGCGAACCCCGCGGTGTCGAGCAGCAGGAAGAACGGCACCGGCCACACCACGAGCAGCACCGAACCCACCAGGTAGGCGCGCTTGCGGCCGACCCGGTCGGACCAGACCGCGCCGGCGACGATGCTGACCAACCAGCTCAGCGAGCCGACGATCACGACGACGATCATGGTGTTCCGCGGGACCTCGAGCACCTGGGTGCCGTAGGAGAGCAGGTAGGCCAGGAAGATGTAGCCGATCGCGTTGTTCGCGACGAAGCTGACCGAAGCCAGCACCAGCTCGCGTGGGCGGTGCCGGAACACCTCCAGGATCGGGGCGCGGCTGCGGCCGCGGCTCTGCCGCAGCATCGCGAACACCGGGCTCTCCTCGACCCGCAGCCGGATCACGAGCCCGACGACGACCAGCAGGATCGACAGCAGGAACGGGATCCGCCAGCCCCACGCGGCGAACTGCTCGGGGGTGGTCAGGTTGGACACGACGAGGAAGACCAGCTGGGCCAGGATCAGCCCGGCGGGCACCCCGATCTGCGGGAACGAGCCGTAGCGCCCGCGCCTGCCGGGCGGGGCGTGCTCGACCGCCATCAGCGCGGCGCCGCCCCACTCACCACCCGCCGAGAGGCCCTGCAGCAGGCGCAGCACGACGAGCAGCACCGGCGCGGCGACGCCGATCTGGCCGTAGGTGGGCAGCAGCCCGACGCCGACGGTGGCCACCCCCATGAGCAGCAGCGAGAGGACCAGCATCTTCTTGCGGCCGAGGCGGTCGCCGAAGTGCCCCCACACGATGCCCCCGAGCGGACGCGCCACCAGGCCGACCCCGAGGGTCGCGAACGCGGCCAGGGTGCCCGAGGCCGCGGACATCGTGGTGAAGAACTGGCTGTTGAACACCAGGGCCGCGGCCGTGGCGTAGATGAAGAAGTCGTACCACTCGATCGTCGTGCCGATCGCGCTCGTCGCGGCGACCCGGCGCACCTGCGCGGGCGCGGAGCCGGTCGTGTCGGCGGCACTCGTCGGGCCCGCGCCGGGCCCGGCCTGCTGCTCGGTCATGCGTCCTCCCTGACCCGGGACGGCGGTGTCCCGGACCGCGCCACCTTTGCACCGAACGTCCGGTCGGGTAAAGACGTCCGGGGTGGCCGGTCCGCGCCACTCGTCGCACGGCCGGGTGCGGTCGTCGCCACGAACCCTCCGCCGAGATCGGACATCGCGGGACATTCGCTACCGTCCGGTCACTGAACACGCGGTCCGGTACCCCCCGACGGGCCGGGATCCCCCGATCCCGACGCTCCCCCGCAGCCCGGCCGGTCCGCGTGCCGGAGGAGAGACCGTCGTGCCCCGACACCGACATCGGGCGCAGGCCGGGCCGCGGCCCGGCCTGCGCAACGTCGCCACCGCGGCCGCCGTCGCGAGCGGCACGCTCGCCTTCGTCACGCCCGTGACCGGGCTCGGCTTCGGGCCGGCCGAGGCCGACCTGCGCCTGGCCGCACAGGACGTGTCCGAGGGCGACCTCGGTACCCCGTTCGCCGAGGCCGCGGCCGCCGCGGACGCTCCCCGCTCCGCGCCCGTGTTCGGCGCCGAGATCGTCCGCGACGCGGGCCTGCTCGACCCCGCCGCGGACGCGAGCCTCGCCGCGGCCCGCAAGGCCCAGGGCCTGGCGCAGGAGGCCGCCGAGCAGGCCAGGGCCGCCGCCGAGCTCGCCGCCCGCGGGCTGAACGACCCGTCGTGCGGACTCGACCTCGACGACCTGGGCCGGGTGAAGGCCTGGGTGTCCGACGCCGCGGAGTTCCTCGGCTGCGCCTACGGCGAGACCGACCTGATCGGCGTCGCGAACCGGGCGAACGCCTCCGACCACCCGACCGGGCACGCCCTGGACATCATGGTGCGCGGGCAGAAGGGCGACCGCATCGCCGACTGCGCACTGGCCAACGCCGACGAGCTCGGCGTGACGTACGTGATCTGGGAGCAGCGCATGAACGACGGCTCCGGGTGGTCGACGATGGAGGACCGCGGCGGCGACACCGCGAACCACTACGACCACGTGCACATCTCGTTCGACAAGCGCGCCGGGTCCGGCGACCCGGACCTCGGCCGCTGCGCCTGATCGGATTCCGCACCCGCTCCAGGCCCACCGTCTGCGCACTCATGGAGCTTTGGTCCGGCGCCACCGGACCAAAGCTCCATGAGTGCCGCTCGCAGATCAGACGCCGATCTTCGCCGGGCGTCCGTCCTCCAGGTGCCGGATCGCGGCGACGGCCGGCCGCGGCTGCGCTGCGCCGCCGTCGGGCCAGTGCGACGCGGGCTTCTCCGGGGAGGCGTCGTCGACGTCGCCCGGGTGCTGCACCGAGACCAGCACGAAGTTCTCGGTGACGACCGGCCCGCAGCACTCCGAGCCGACCGGGACGCTGGCGAACAGCCGGGTCGAGCCGCGCCGCGGCCCCTCCAGCACGACGCCGTAGAGGCCGTCGTTGATCTCCAGTGCCTGGCTGGAGTCGGTCGAGACCCACAGGTTGCCGTAGGGGTCGAACGCCACGTTGTCCGGCGAGGTGATCGGGCTGACCTGGGACTTGTCGAACCCGCCGAAGTAGGTCGACGGGTCGTCGGGGTTCCCGCAGACCAGCAGGATGTTCCAGGCGAACGTCGTCGCCGCCGGGTCGTCGCGCGTCTCGGTCAGCTCGATGACGTGGCCGTGCTGGTTGGCGTTGCGCGGGTTCGCCTCGTCCGGACCGGCCTTGGCGCCCGCCTTGCCGCGGTCGGAGTTGTTGGTGCAGGCGATGTAGACCTTCCCGGTGCGCGGGTTGGGCTCCACGTCCTCCGGGCGGTCCATCTTCGTCGCGCCGACCTTGTCCGCGGCGAGCCGGGTGAAGACGAAGACGTCGGCGACGCTCATGCCGTCCACGTAGGACTTCGTGGTCGACGCCAGCGGCGTCCACCGCCCGGAGCCGTCGAAGCGGCCGTCGCGCGGCAGCGCCCCGGTGCCGGTGATCTCCGCGGCCGGGCTGTCCCCGGTGAACGTCGCGACGTAGAGCGTGCCCGACGACAGCAGGGTGGCGTTGTGCTCGCGGGCGGCCCGACTGTGGCCGCGGCGCATCCGCTTGTCCGACACGAACTTGTAGACGTAGTCGAACCGCTCGTCGTCGCCCATGTAGACGACGGGGCGCCCGTCACGGGTGAGCGCGACGGTGGCGCCCTCGTGCTTGAAGCGGCCGAGCGCGGTGTGCTTGACCGGCTTCGAGCGCGGGTCGTGCGGGTCGATCTCGACGATGTAGCCGAACCGGTTGGCCTCGTTGGGCTCCTGTGCGAGGTCCCACCGCGGGTCGACGCGCTCCCACCTGCGCTCCGAGGCACCCTCTCCGAGGCCGTAGCGCTTCGCGCGCTCGTCGGTGACCGGGCCGGAGGCGAAGTAGCCGTCGAAGTTCTCCTCGCCGGACAGGAAGGTGCCCCACGGGGTGGTACCGCCGGCGCAGTTGCCGATCATGCCCTTCACGCTGCGCCCGGTCGGGTCGGCCTTCGTGCGCAGCACCTCGGCACCGGCGGCCGGGCCGTCGAGCACCGTCTCGGTGTCGGCGGTGATCCGCCGGTTGAGCTTCCCGTCGCGGTCGTAGCGCAGCTCACCGGTGCGCAGGTCGCGGGTCACCTCGACGACGCCGCCGCCGTGCGCGGCCATGCCGATCCGGATCTGCTCGGGGGTGGGGGCGTCCTCGTCGTAGCCGCGGAACATCAGCGGCTCGAGCGTGTACTCGTGGTTGGAGAACATGACGTAGCGGCGGCCGGGGCCGTCGATCGGCAGGATCCCGCAGAAGTCGTTGTTGTAGCCGAACTGACGGGCCTGCGCCGCGGCGGTCTGGTTCTCGAAGTCGAACTCCGGCGCGTCCGGGAACATCGGGTCGCCCCAGCGGATCACGACGTTGCTCGCGTAGTCGACCGGCACGCGGATCGCGTCGTCGAGGTTCGGCGCGACCGTCTCGTACTGCAGCCCGCGCGGGAGCCGGGCCTGCGCCGGCGCGGCCACGTCGGCACCGAGCGGATGGGCCGGCGCGGCCGGGGCGGGCTCGGCCGCGCCTGCGGTGCCGGCCAGGGCCACACCGGCCCCGGCGCCCAGGCCGAGCACCGCGCCGGCGCGGAGCATCCCGCGCCGGTCGAGCACGGCCTGCATGACGTCACCGAAGTAGGCGTTCGACGACGGGTTGGGCTCGGGCCGGGAGCAGGCGTCGCCGCACCGGTAGCGGCAGGTGAGGCCCTGACGTCCGTGCCGCACGCGGTCGAGGAGCGGGAGGGCACGGCGGGGGCCGGCCTGGGGGGCGTCGCCGGGGCAGCTGTGGGCCACGGTCGTCCTCCTGGAGTCGTGGTGGGATGACGCGGTCCGGTCCGGTCCGTTCGGAACCGTCCGTTTCCTCCGCATCCCAACACCCCCGTTCTCCCGTGGGGTGAGGAGAAGGTGGCCGCCGGGTGAACGCATCCCCGGAAGGGGTGGTGTCGACCACGCGACGCGACCGGCGCGGTCACCCGATGGGTGACCGCGCCGGTCGTGTCGTGCGGTGGAGCAAGGGCACGGACCGGGGCGGGCGAGTACCTCGCCCCGGCCCGGCGGGATCAGACGATGCCCTGGCGGGCGGCGGTGTAGACGATCTCGGTGCGGCGACGCACCTCGAGCTTGTCGCGCAGGTTCCGCACGTGGAACTTCACGGTGGCCTCCGAGATCCGGAGCCGGGTCCCGATCTCGCGGTTGGACAGGCCGACGGCCAGCAGCCGCAGCACCTGGTTCTCGCGGCCGGTCAGCAGCGAGGTCTTGCAGAGGTCCGGCGCGGGCGACGGCGCCGGGTCGGTGTCGCGCAGCACCTGCAGCGGGCCGGCGCTCGCGGTGCCCGGGTCGAAGACGCCCTCGCCGCGCAGGACCGTGCGCAGCGCCCGCACGATCTCGGTGGTGTCGGCGCCCTTGCGCAGGTAGCCGTGCACACCCAGGCGCACGGTGCGCATCATCGAGTCGCGGTCGCGGCAGCCCGTCAGCACGAGGATCTTCACCCCGCGGCAGCGCTCCAGCAGCGCGCGCACCAGGTCGAGACCGGGCCGCTCGTCGCGGGCGAACTCGATGTCGACGATGATCGCGTCGGGGCGGGCCCGCTCCGCGGCCATCAGGGCGTCGCGCGGGGAGGCGGCCTCGCCGGCCGGGGCCAGGTCGGGCTCGGCGGTCAGCAGGGCGCGCAGCCCGTGCCGGACGACCGGCTCGGAGTCGACGACGAGTACCCGGGCCGCGCGGCGGATCACATCCGCGCCGTCGGCCCCACGGCCGGCACGCAGATCGGTGGCCTCACGAACGGCTTCGAGCGTCATCGCTGTCCTCCGGTGGATCTGTTGCGTCATCGCTGGTCCGCCACCCGGCGTCCCGATGCGGCAAACCGTAACGAGCGCCACGTTGCCCGTACGTTGCGCGCGATCGAGCGATGTCGCATCCCGGCCCGGTCGCGGGGGGTCGAGCCCCTCGGGCAGCGGTATGCTCGCGGCCCCGGGACGGACAACCGATCCCGGGCGGTCCCGCGCCGGCGCGGGACATCACGTGGGAGCGGGGCACATCGTGCCCCCGGCCGTGACGGGAGGCGACGTGAGCAGAGCCGAGGGCGGGACGTCCTCCGAGGAGATCGTCGCCGACGCACATCGCCTGCGGCGCATCTACGACGACGGGCTCGGCGCCGGTGGTTCGGCGGGCGCCCCCCGCCCCGTCGTCTCGGACTCGTGGCAGCGCAGCCTGGCAGCGCACGTCGACCCGGAGGGCAGGCTCCCCCCGCTCATCTACCTCGCCGACGAGCTGAAGGAGGTCCGGACCGGCCACCCGCTGCACACGGTGATGCCGCTGCTCCGTTCCACCCTGGTGAGCATCGCCGACGAGGCGATGCACGTGATGCTCGTGACCGACGCCGACGGCACCGTCCTGTGGCGCGACGGCGCCCACGGCCTGCTGCACTCCGCCGACGACGTCGGGCTCGTCGAGGGCACCCGCTGGGCCGAGGAGACGATCGGCACCAACGCGATGGGGACGGCGCTGGCCGTCGACGAGCCGGTCCGGATCCACTCCGCCGAGCACCTCGTCCGGGCCTACCACGACTGGACCTGCGTCGCGGCCCCCGTGCACGACCCCGACACCGGCGACACCATCGGCGCGATCGACATCTCCGGGCCGCTGCACACCGTGCACCCCGCGCTGGTGCAGCTGGTGACGGCGACCGCCCACCTCGCGGAGAACCAGCTGCGGGTGCGGCTGGCGATCGCGGACGAGCGGCTGCGGGTCAGGAACATGCCGCACCTCGCGGCGCTGCGCGGCTCCGAGGGCGCCCTGTTGTCCGCGAGCGGCCGGGTCATCGCCAGCGAGCCCTACGGACTGTTCCCCGAGCGGATCCGGCTCGACGACGGCGTCGACCGGGTGCAGCTCGGCGACGGCCGGGAGATGGCCGTCGAGAAGCTCGCCGAGGGCTACCTGCTGGTGCCGCCGTCGCGACGGCGCGGGCGCGTCGTCCCGACGGTGCCGACCGCGGCGCCCCGCCCGCTGGAGCTGCGCTTCACCGGCGGGGGCGGTCCGCGCGTCACCCTCGACGGCGAGGAGTTCGCGGCCACCCTGCGCCCGGCGGAGATCCTCACCGCGCTGGCGCTACACCCCGACGGGCTCTCCGGCGAGCAGCTGACCCTGATGCTCTACGGCGAGGACGGCAACCCGACCACCGTCCGCGGCGAGATCCACCGGCTGCGGTCGTCGCTGGGCGCGGAGCTGCTGCTCACCCGCCCCTACCGGCTGGCGGCCGGGCCCGAGGCCGACTTCCTGCGGGTCCGCGCGGCGCTGCGCGACGGCCGGGTGTCCGACGCGCTCGACTCCTGCCACGGCGAGCTGCTGCCCCGCTCCAACGCGCCCGCCGTGCGCGAGCTGCGCGACGAGCTCGTGGTCGGGCTGCGCCACGCCGTGCTCGCCTCGGACGACGTCGCGCTCCTGCACCGCTTCGTCGTACACCCGCTGGGCACCGACGACCTGGAGGCGCACGAGCTGCTGCTGGACCTGCTCGACCGGGACGACCCGCGCCGCGCCGCCGTCGCCGCACGGGCCGAGCACCTGCGGGACTGACCGCCGGGCCGGACCGGCGTGGCCGGCTCGCGTCGCGGGTGCTGATCCGCGCGGCGGGTCGGACTCAGGTCTGTGCGGCCAGCGGGCTGTCCGGCTCCGGCTCCAGCTCCCCCGCGCGCCACAGGGCCGCGTAGCGACCGCCCGCACGGACCAGCTCGTCGTGCGTGCCCTCCTCGGCGATCCGGCCGCCGGACAGCACCACGATCCGGTCCGCCCGCCGCGCGGTCTGCAGCCGGTGGGCGACGACGAACGCGGTCCGCCGCGACGCCACCCGCTCCCCCGCCGCCAGCACGGTGGCCTCGGTGGCCGGGTCCAGCGCCGCGGTCGCCTCGTCGAAGATCAGCACGTCCGGGTCGACCAGCTCGGCCCTCGCCAGCGCGACGAGCTGCCGCTGCCCCGCCGACAGGCCCTGCCCGCGCTCGCCGACCGGGGTGCGGAACCCCCGGGGGAGCGACCGCACCAGGCCCAGCGCCCCGACCGCGCGTGCCGCGGCCTCGATCCGCTCCGGCGGGGCGTCCGGGCGGCCGTAGGCGATGTTGGAGGCGACGTCACCGGTGAACAGGTGCGCCTCCTGCGGGACCACCCCGAGCCGCGAGCGGTACCCGGCCAGCGGGAAGCGGCGCACGTCGACGCCGTCGACGCGGACCTGGCCGTCGCCGGTGTCGTAGAACCGGGCGATCAGCTTGATCAGCGTCGACTTGCCGGCACCGGTCGCACCCACGAGCGCGACGGTCTCGCCCGCCCCGACGCGCAGTGACACGTCGTCGAGGGCGGGGGCGTCCACCCCCGGGTAGCGGAACGTCACGTGGTCCAGCTCGACCTCACCCCGCAGCCGCGACGGCACCGACGCCGGCCGCTCGGGCTCGTCGGGGACCGAGGTGGGCGTACGCAGCAGCTCCGAGATCCGGTTCAGACCGACCCGGGCCTGCTGATAGCCGTCGAAGACCTGCGACAGCTGCTGCACCGGGCCGAAGAACAGGGTGAGGTACAGCAGGAACGCCGTGAGTACGCCCGGGGTGATGTCACCGCCGACGATGCGGGTCCCGCCGACGAACAGCACGACCGCCGTGGCGATGTCGGACAGGAACGCCACGAACGGGAAGTAGGTGGCGATGTAGCGCTGCGCGCGCAGCCGCGACCGGCGGTAGGCGTCGGAGCGCTCGCCGAAGCGGTCGTAGCTCAGCTCCTCGCGGACGTAGGCCTGCGCGATGCGCACCCCGGACACGTTCTCCTGCAGGTCGGAGTTGACCACGCTGACCCGCTCGCGGGCCTCGGCGTAGGCGCGGGAGGAGAACCGGCGGAACACCACGGTGCCGACCGCGAGCAGCGGCAGCAGCCAGCCCAGCGCGTACAGCGCGAGCTGCGGGTCGGTGAGCACCAGCGCGGTCGCGACCCCGCCGATCGTCAGGAGGCTGACGACGGCCTGCGCCAGCCCGGTCTGCAGGAACGTGGACAGCGCGTCCACGTCGGTGGTCATCCGGGTCATGATCCGGCCGGACAGCTCGCGCTCGTAGAAGTCGAGGCCGAGCCGCTGCAGATGTGCGTAGCTGCGCAGCCGCAGCAGGTAGAGCAGGCTCTCCCCGGCCCGGGCGGTGACCAGCGTCTGGAACCCGACGACCACCGCGTCCAGCACGACGATCAGCAGCCCGGCCAGCGCCGCCAGCAGCAGGACCCGCGTGGCGCCGTCGGTGATGCCGTCGTCGACGGCGATCCGGGCGATGCTGGGCAGGGCCAGGGTCGCCAGCGCGTCCGCGGTCATCAGCGCGACGCCGAGCACCAGCAGCCGGCGCACGGGGCGCAGCAGCGAGGACAGCCGGAACGCGGGATCGGGGGCGGTGGGGTCGTCGTCGCCGCGCAACCGGGGGGTCTCGGTCGCCGGGGGCAGCTTCGCGACGGACTCGAGCAGCTCGGGGGTCGCGCTGACGCCGCCCGCCCAGCCGGCCGCGCCGCCTCCGCCGTCGCGGGTCAGGGCCCGGTCCGGGTCCTCCTCGATCCTGACCCGCGGCCAGAGCTCCGGGGTGACCGCCGTGCCCGCCGATGCACCGACGAGGACGCCGGTGCGGTTGCCGGTGCCGGTGCCGGACCCGGCCGCGGCGCGGTCGGGCAGGTCGTCGCCGGGTGCGGGTACCGACCCGCGGGTGTCCACACCCGGAAGCCCCTCGCCGACGGCGGGTACGGCCCCGCGGGGGCCGCCGGAGCCGTCGTCCGCGGGCCCGCGTGTACCGCCGCCCAGCTCGTCGGCGGGGCCGGTGGCGAGCAGCTCCCGGAACAGCGCGCACCGGCCGCGCAGCTCGTCCTCGGTGCCGGTGTCGACGACCCGGCCCTTGTCCAGCACCGCGATCCGGTCGGCCAGCGCCAGGGTGGAACGCCGGTGCGCGACCAGCAGCGTGGTCCGCTCGGCCGTCAGCTCGTGCAGGGTCTCGTGGATCGCGGCCTCGGTGGCGGTGTCGACCGCGGAGGTCGCGTCGTCGAGCACCAGCACCCGCGGCCGGGTCAGCATCGCCCGGGCCAGCGCGATCCGCTGCCGCTGGCCACCGGACAGGGTCAGGCCGCGCTCGCCGACCTCGGTGTCGTAGCCGTCGGGCAGGTCCTCGACGAACGACGCGACCTGCGCGGCCTCGGCGGCGGCGCGGATCTCGTCCTCGCCGGCGTCGGGGCGGCCGTAGGCGATGTTGTTGCGGATGGTGTCGGAGAACAGGAACGCCTCCTCGAACACCACCCCCAGCTCGGCGCGCAGGTCGTGCAGCCGCAGGTCGCGCAGGTCCACCCCGCCGATCGCGAGGCGCCCGGCCTGCGGGTCGTAGAAGCGGGGCAGCAGCAGCGCCACCGTCGACTTGCCCGAGCCGGGTGGGCCGACCAGGGCGAGGGTCTCGCCGGGTTCGACCCGCAGGGAGAGGCCGTCCAGGACCGGGTCGGGGGCGGCGTCGCCGTCCGGGCCGGAGCCCGCGGGCTCGTAGCCGAACCGGACGTCGTCCAGCTCGACGGTCAGCGGACCCTCGGGCAGCACGGCCGGACGCTCCGGGTCGACGATCCCCGGTGCGGCGTCGACGATCTCGAAGACACGCTCGGCCCCGGCCCGGGTCAGCTGCGCGGTGACCACGAGCGCGCCGATCAGCCGGGCGGGCCCGACGAGCATCCCGACGTAGGTGGTGAACGCCAGGAACGTGCCGAGGTCGATCGTGCCGCGGGCGGCCATCCACCCACCGACGCCGATCACCGCGACCTGCCCCAGCCCGGGCAGCGCCAGCAGCATCGGGTTGAGCCGCGCGGTCAGCCCGGCGGCCCGCAGCCGCTCGCCGTAGAGCCGGCGGGCCCGGCCCTCCAGCGTCGCGGTCTCGCGGGTCTCCTGTCCGAAGCCCTTCACCACGCGCACGCCGGTGACGGTCTCCTCGACCTGCTGGGCGATCTCGGCGGCCCGCTGCTGCGCGGACCACGTGGCCGGGAACAGCCTGCGCCGGATGCTGTTGGTGGCCAGGAACGCCAGCGGAAGCATGACCAGCGCGACCACGGTGAGCAGCGGCGACAGGTAGAGCATCGCGACGATCGCGACGACCACGAGCACGACGGTGCCCGCCGTCAGCGGCACCATCGACAGGAAGCCCTGCACCAGCTGCAGGTCGGAGATGGCCCGCGAGGCGACCTGGCCGGTGCGCAGCCGGTCCTGGCGGACGCCGTCCATGCGCTGCACCGCGGCGAACACCGCGCGCCGAAGGTCGTGCTGCACGTTCAGCGCCATCGTGCCGCCGAGGTAGCGGCGCACGAACGCCCCGACGAACTTCAGCACGCCCAGCACGAGGAGCCCGCCGACGACGGGCGCGAGCACGCCGGTGTCCCCGCCGATCGCGCCGTTCACGCCCTCGCGGATCAGCAGCGGACCGATCGCCTCCAGCCCGACGCCGAGCATCGACGCGACGAGCGCGCCGACCGTGACGCGGCGGTGCCGCATGCAGGCCGTGGCCAGTCTGCGGATCCAGCCGGGGCGTGCGGAGGGGTGGGGAGAGGGCACGTCGCCAGGCTATGCCCGCCCCCCGACAACCGGCCCGGCGACGCCGCCCGGCACGGGCCGCCGGGTACCCGCCGTCGACGGTGGCCCCTCCCCCGCACCGCCCACCTCGCACGGGTTCCGGCGACGTCGCAGACCGTGCGGAGGCTGCGAGGTGGAGCGAACCCGTGCGAGGTGGGCCGGGCTGCCGGCCGCCGCCCCGGACCCGCCGCTCCACCCGTCGATCAGTACATGAGCACTGCCAGGACGTGGGTGGACGACGCTCAGGTACTGATCGACGACGCCTGCAGCGGTGCTCCCCGCGGGAGGCGGGCGCAGGACCGGCGTCCCGTACGCACGGCGGCTCCGGAGCGTGCGGCGCCGGACCGAGCGGTGTCGGACCGAGGGGCGTCGGACCCGCGGCCCGTCGGCTCGTCTCAGGTGATGTCCCGCCGCGCCCCGACGACGGCGGCCAGCGCGATCCCCGCGGCCGTCCAGACCGCCAGGACCAGCAGCCCGACCCAGCCGGGCGGCGGGGCGCTGACCCCGGCGAGGAACTCCAGGACGAACTGCGCCTGCGCGCCCAGCCCGGCCGAGCTCACCACCGGCTCCCAGATCGCGAGGTCACCGGCGTTGCCGGGCAGGAACGGAGTGAGCCGGGCGAACACCGACGGGTCGCCGAGCGAGGACCCGTCGCCCGCACGCAGCGCCCCGGCGATCAGGTTCTCCCCGATCAGCAGGTAGCCGACGGTGAGCGCGATCGCCCCGGCCTGGTTGGTCACCAGGGTCCCGACGGCGACGCCGAGCACCCCCCACAGCGCGCACACCAGGACACCGACCGCGCCCAGCCCGGCGAGCCGGCCCACGTCGGGCAGCTGCTGGCCGCCGAGCGCGGCGCCGCCGAGCAGCGGGCCGACCACGACCAGGAACAGCGCGTACATCCCGGCGACGACGGCCGCGATCAGCGCCTTGGCCGCGAGCACCTGGCCGCGGGACCCGGTCAGGTAGGCCAGCGTGACCGTGCGGTGCCGGAAGTCGCCGGTGCCCAGCAGCGTCCCGAAGGCGGCGCCGACGATCGCGGTCATGGTCAGCGCCGACGCCAGCCCGGCGAGCATCAGGATCGACGACGTGTCGGTGGCCTGCGGCACGAGCAGCTGCAGGATGCTGCCGAGCAGGCTCTGGGCCAGCGCGAGCAGCAGCACCGGCAGGAACAGCAGCCACCACACCCGGGTGGACAGGGTCTTGCGGACCTCGGCGGTCAGGACCGCGCGGAAGCGGTCGAGGCTCACGGTCGCCATCAGCGCTGCTCCTCACCGGCGAGCAGGCGCAGGAACATCTGTTCCAGCCCGGCCCGCTCCTCGCTCATCCCGTACACGGCGACGCCCGCGGCGAGTGCCAGGTCCCCGACGCGGACCGCGTCGGCCCCGCCGACGGCCAGCACGCCGTCGTCGACGCGGTCGATCTCGGTGATCCCGTCCGTGGCGAGCGCCTCGGCCAGCCGGGCCGGGTCCGCGGCGCGCACGAGCACCCGCGAGCCGTGGCCGGCGCGCAGCTCGGCGACGGTGCCGTCGAAGCGGCAGGCACCGCGGTCGATGACGACCAGCCGCTGCGCGGTCAGCTCCATCTCGGCCAGCTGGTGGGAGGAGACGAGCACGCTGCGCCCGGACGCGGCGAAGGCCTGCAGGAACGAGCGCAGCCAGGCGATGCCGTCGGGGTCCAGGCCGTTGCCCGGCTCGTCGAGCACGAGGATGCGCGGGTCGCCGAGCAGCGCCACGGCCAGCGCCAGGCGCTGGTTCATGCCGAGCGAGAACCCGCCCGCCGAGCGGTCCGCGGCGGCGGCCAGGCCCACCAGGGTGAGCACCTCGTCGACCCGGGAGTCGGGGACGCCGATCGCGGCGGCCGCGGCGCGCAGGTGCGCGCGGGCGGTGCGCCGCGGGTGCACGCCCTGCACCTCCAGCACCGCGCCGACGACGCGGCCGGGCGAGGCCAGCGCGGAGAAGGGGACCCCGTCGACGAGGGCGCGCCCGGTGCTGGGCACGACCAGGCCGAGGATCATCCGCAGCGTCGTCGTCTTGCCCGAGCCGTTGGGACCGAGGAACCCGGTCACCGAGCCGGGCTCGACGGTGAACGACAGGTCGTGCACGGCCTCGACCGGGCCGAACCTCTTGCCGAGCCCCTCGACGACGATCCGCCCGCTCCCGGCCGCCGTCGCCGGGTCGGTGGACGCGGTCTCCTGCACTCCGGCCTCCGTCCGTCTCGCGTCGCACCCCGGGTTCGCACCGGGGCATCGCCTGCCCGGCAATCCTCGCCCAGCGCGGGGACACGACGGGAGGCGGGCCCCGCACCGATCCGGTCGGCACTGGCGCGAGCCCGACGAAACGGACTTGAATGGCGTGCGTCACACGCTCAGCGACGAGCCCCGAGGAGCCACCCCGTGATCGACCCGACCAGCACCGTGTCCTCACTGCTTCGCACGCACGCCACCGAGCGCCCGGACGACGAGGCCCTGCGCTTCGGCGACGTCCGCCGCACCTGGTCCGAGCTGGACGTCCGGGTGCGCAGGCTCGCGGCGGCCCTGCGCGCGGAGGGCATCGGCCCGGGTGACCGGGTCGCGGTGCTGGACCTCAACCACCCGTCGTGCCTGGAGCTGTCGCTGGCGTGCGCGTGGATCGGCGCGGCGAACGCGGTCGTGAACTTCCGGCTCGCCCCGCCGGAGATCGTCTACGTGATCGGCGACGCCCGGGCGCGGCTGCTGCTGGTCGGCCCGGAGTTCGCCGGGGCGGTCGGGCAGATGCGGGACGAGCTCGGCGCGGTGGAGCGGGTGCTGCACGTGGGTGGGGAGGCCGGGAGGAGCGCAGGCGGAACGGGTATCGGCACCGACGAGTACGAGGCGTTCCTCGCCGCGCACGAGCCGGACACCGACCCCTACGACGCCGGCCCCGGCGACTGCTTCGTGCAGCTCTACACCTCGGGCACCACCGGGTTCCCGAAGGGCGCGATGCTCACCCACGGCGCGATGCTGGCGCACGCCGCGCACGTCGCCGCGGACTTCGAGCTGACCCCGACCGACGTCGTGCAGGTCGCGATGCCGCTGTTCCACGTCGGCGGGACCAGCTACGCCTTCCTCGCGCTCGCCCAGGGCGCGCGGATCGTGATGGCCCGGATGCCCGATCCCGCGGCCCTGCTCGACATGGTCGCCGCGGAGGGCATCACGCACACGTTCTGGGCCCCCGCGCTGATGGGCGCGATGACTCAGGTCCCCGGCGCCGCGGAGCGGGACTACTCGTCGATGCGGGCGATCTCCTACGGCGCCTCGCCGATGCCGCTGCCGGTGATGCGGGCGTCGCTGGCGCTGTTCGGCCCGAAGCTGCACCAGGTCTACGGGATGACCGAGGCCTGCGGCGTGGTCAGCTCGCTGGGCCCGGAGGACCACGGGGACCCGGCCGTCGAGCACCGGCTGGTGTCGGCGGGCACACCGATCACCGGCTGCACGATCGAGGTGCGCGACCCGGCGACGGGCGAGCGGCTCGGCACGGACGAGCCCGGGGAGATCTGGGTGCGGACCGACCAGCTGATGAGCGGCTACTGGGACAAGCCGGAGGCGACGGCGGCGGCGATCACCCCGGACGGGTGGCTGCGGTCCGGCGACGGCGGCCACATCGACGCCGACGGCTACGTCTACGTCACCGACCGGATCAAGGACATGATCGTCTCGGGTGGGGAGAACGTGTACCCGGCCGAGATCGAGCGGGTGCTGGCCGAGCACCCGAGCGTCGGCGACGTCGCCGTCATCGGGGTGCCCGACGACCGCTGGGGCGAGGTCCCGAAGGCCTGCGTGGTGGCCGCACCGGGGGCCACCGTCGACCCCGAGGAGCTGCTCGTCCACGCGCGCGCCCACCTGGCGTCGTTCAAATGTCCGAAGACCGTCGACGTCCTGTCGGAGCTCCCCCGCAACCCGACCGGCAAGATCCTCAAGAAGGACCTCCGGGCACCGTTCTGGGCGGGCCGGGAGCGCAGCACCGTCTGACGTGGTGCCGGTCTCATACTGAGACACGCCGAAACTTGACCGATTCAAGAAAAGCGGGCAGTCTCGCCGCCGTGTCGAACGCATCGGACTACGAGGGCATGTTGCGCGGGGCGTCGCTGCGCGTGACGCGTCCTCGCCTGGCCGTGTTGCAGGCGGTGCACTCCCACCAGCACGCGGACACGGAGTCGATCATCCGTGTCGTGCGGGAGGACCTCGGGGAGGTGTCGCACCAGGCCGTCTACGACGTCCTGCGTGCGCTGCACTCCTCCGGGCTGGTCCGCAGGATCCAGCCCACCGGTTCCGTCGCGCGGTACGAGGCGCGGGTCGGCGACAACCACCACCACGTGGTGTGCCGGTCCTGTGGCGCCATCGCCGACGTCGACTGCGCCGTCGGCTCCGCACCCTGTCTCACCGCCTCCGACGACAGCGGCTTCGTGATCGACGAGGCCGAGGTCGTCTACTGGGGCCGGTGCCCCGACTGCTCATCCACTGATCCCGAGAGGATGTCCCGTGTCTGACGAGCACCCCACCGTCGAGAGCGAGATGAACCGCGAGCAGGACGGCGGTTGCCCCGTCGCCGCCGGCCGCATCGCGCACCCCACCGAGGGTGGCGGCAACCAGAGCTGGTGGCCCAACCAGCTCAACCTGAAGATCCTGCGCAAGCACGCCCCCGCGTCGGACCCGATGGACGACGGCTTCGACTACGCCGCGGCGTTCGCGACCGTCGATCTCGACGAACTCGCCCGCGACGTCGACGCCGTCATCACCACCTCGCAGGACTGGTGGCCCGCCGACCACGGCAGCTACGCCGGGTTCTTCATCCGGATGGCCTGGCACTCGGCCGGCACCTACCGGACCTACGACGGCCGCGGTGGCGCCGGCGCCGGCATGCAGCGCTTCGCCCCGCTGAACAGCTGGCCGGACAACGGCAACCTGGACAAGGCCCGCCGGCTGCTCTGGCCGGTCAAGCAGAAGTGGGGCCGCACGGTCTCCTGGGCCGACCTGATCGTCTTCGCGGGCAACCGCGCCCACGAGATCTCGGGCTTCCCGATGTTCGGCTTCGCCGGCGGCCGCGCCGACGTGTGGGAGCCGGACGAGGACGTCTACTGGGGCTCGGAGAACGTCTGGCTGGGCAACGAGGCGCGCTACGGCGGCAACAAGGACATCGCGCACCGCGAGCTGGAGAAGCCGCTCGGCGCGTCGCACATGGGTCTGATCTACGTCAACCCGGAGGGCCCGGACGCCAGCGGTGACCCGATCGCCGCGGCCCGCGACATCCGCGAGACCTTCGGCCGGATGGCGATGAACGACGAGGAGACCGCCGCGCTGATCGTCGGCGGGCACTCCCTGGGCAAGACCCACGGCGCCGCCAACCCGGACGAGAACGGCAACGTCGGCCCCGAGCCGGAGGCCGCCGACATCACCGAGCAGGGCCTCGGCTGGAAGCAGAACTTCCGCTCGGGCAAGGGCCGCGACGCCATCACCTCCGGCCTCGAGGTGATCTGGACCCGCACCCCGAACCGGTGGAGCCACGACTACCTCAAGCACCTCTACGCCTACGAGTGGGAGCTGGAGCAGTCCCCGGCCGGGGCGAACCAGTTCGTCGCCAAGGACGGCCCGGAGATCATCCCGGACCCGGAGCCGGGCTACCCGAACCGCAAGCCGCGGATGCTGGTCACCGACGTCTCGATGCGGGTCGACCCGGTCTACGGCGAGATCACCCGCCGCTGGCTGGACAACCCGTCCGAGTTCGAGGACACCTACCGTCGCGCCTGGTACAAGCTGACCCACCGCGACATGGGCCCGAAGGAGCGCTACCTCGGCGCCTGGGTCCCGACCGAGGAGCTGCTCTGGCAGGACCCGGTCCCGGCCGTGGACCACGAGCTCGTCACCGCCGACGACGTCGCGTCGATCAAGGCGAAGGTGCTGGAGTCCGGCCTGTCGGTCAGCGACCTGGTCAAGACCGCCTGGGCCGCGGCCTCGTCGTTCCGCCAGTCCGACAAGCGCGGTGGCGCCAACGGCGGCCGCATCCGCCTCGAGCCGCAGCTGCAGTGGGAGGTCAACGACCCCGACACGCTGCGCACCGTGATCTCGACGCTGGAGTCGATCCGGTCCGACGTCAACGGCTCGCTCACCGGCGGGAAGCAGATCTCCTTCGCCGACCTGGTCGTGCTGGCCGGTGCCGCCGCGGTGGAGAAGGCCGCCTCCGACGCCGGGCACACCGTCACCGTCCCGTTCGTCCCGGGCCGGACCGACGCCACCCAGGAGAAGACCGACGTCGAGTCGTTCTCCTACCTGGAGCCCACCGCCGACGGCTTCCGCAACTACCGCGGCAAGGGCCACACCCTGCCCGGCGAGTTCCTGCTCGTCGACCGCGCGAACCTGCTCGGCGTCACCGCACCGGAGATGACCGTGCTGGTCGGCGGCCTGCGCGTGCTGGGCGCCAACACCGGCGGGTCGACGGCCGGCGTGTTCACCGACGAGGTCGGCACGCTGACCAACGACTTCTTCACCACCCTGCTGGGCCCCGACGTCCGGTGGCGTTCGGTCGCCGGCGACGACGACTCCTTCGAGGCCGTCGACGCCTCCGGGAACGTCAAGTGGACCGGCACCCGCGCCGACCTGGTCTTCGGGTCGAACTCCGAGCTGCGCGCCGTCGCCGAGGTCTACGCCTCCGACGACGCGAAGGAGAAGTTCGTCCGCGACTTCGTCGCCGCGTGGGACAAGGTCATGATGGCCGACCGCTACGACGTCTGATCGTCGCGTAGCAGCACGTCACGACGCCCGGGCCGGGTCACCGGTCCGGGCGTCGTCGTGTCCGGGCGGCGCACGCCCGCGCACGACCCCGATCGGCATCTCGACGCATTCCGGACGCCGAGATGCAGCTCAGCGGGCCGGGAAGATCCACTACTCCCGCTGAGCCGCATCTCGGCGATCGGCCCGCGGCCTGACACCCCCGGCAGAGCGCCGGCGGCACACGCGGAGGCGACGGGGTCACCCCAGCCCGTCGAGCACCCCCGCGAGCCCCGTGGGCTCGGACAGCATCGGCCAGTGCCCCGTCGGGAGCC
This sequence comes from Pseudonocardia tropica, assembly GCF_040105315.1. Classification (NCBI taxonomy): domain Bacteria; kingdom Bacillati; phylum Actinomycetota; class Actinomycetes; order Pseudonocardiales; family Pseudonocardiaceae; genus Pseudonocardia; species Pseudonocardia tropica. The sequence goes on along the minus strand of NZ_JBEDNP010000013.1, from coordinate 21,463 downwards.
CGACGATCGTCCACTCCGGACCGCCCAGCTCCGCGAAGCCGGGGACGCCCGCGTCGATCGGCTCGCGGACGTCGTCGGGCGCGAAGCTGCAGGCCACGACGGTCTTGGGCAGCGAGGGGTCGGGCGTCCCGCGGCGCGCGCCGGTGAGCACCACCCCGGGCGGCTCGGCCACCGAGCGTGCGCGGACGTCGTCGAACACCGCGTCGGGGACGCCGGCGGTGCTGCTGCCGGCGGCGTCGAGCTCGGCGCGGGTCGGCATCGGCAGCGCGCCGTGCTCGGCGAGGGTCGCCCGGGTCGCGGCCTGCGCGTCCGGCGGGGTGAAGTCGATCTGCGCGACGCCGTCGGGCAGCGGGCCGGTGTCGACGAACACGAGGTGCGCGAGCCGGCCCCGGGCGCGCTCGGCCACCGCGGCGCAGACCGGGCCCGCGCCGCTGTGGGCGACCAGGACGACCGGGTCGCCCGCGTCCCCGAGGGCGGCGAGCACGTCGTCGACGCGGGTCTCCGCGGTCGCGGCGGGCTCGTGGCCGAGATCGAGCGCGGCCACATCGTGTCCGCGGGCGCGCAGGTGGTCCGCGACCGCACCCCACGCCGTCGCGTCGATCCAGAACCCCGGGACCAGGAGGTAGCTCGTCATACCCCGAGCCTCGCGGCGGACGAGGACGGTTCCGGTCCTCGTCCTACTTCTTCTGCTGCTGCTCCGCCTTCAACCGAGCGGCCTCGCGCTGGCTCTCGGCGCGGGTGGCGCGCTCGCGCGCGAGCCACTCGGGCTCCTCGGACTTGATCGCGGCGATCTGTGCGGTGGTCAGCGGCTCGGTGATCCCGGCGCGGGCCAGGCCCGAGATCGACACCCCGAGCCGGTCCGCGACGACCGGGCGCGGGTGCGGCCCGGTGGTGCGCAGCTCGCGCAGCCACTCCGGCGGGTCGGCCTGCAGGGCGTCGAGCTCGTCGCGCGAGACGACCCCCTCGCGGAAGTCGGCCGGGGTGGCGTCGAGGAGCACGCCGAGCTTCTTCGCCGCGGTCGCGGGCTTCATCGTCTGGGCGGACCTCTGGCGCGTCATGTCACCAGGCTATGCGGCTAGCCTCGACCGGTGACCGCCACGTCCTTCCACCTCGGCTACGTCCCGGGCGTCACGCCCGGCAAGTGGACCCGGATGTGGGCCGAGCGCCGCCCCGGGGTCCCCCTGGAGCTGCACACGGTGACCGCCGCCGAGGCCGCGGACCTGGTCCGCGCGGGCACGGTGGACGCCGCCGTCGCCCGGCTGCCGATCGACCGGACCGGGCTGCACGCGATCCCGCTCTACACCGAGACGACCGTGGTGGTGGTCCCGAAGGAGCACGTGGTGACCGCGGCCGACGAGGTGACCGCCGCCGACCTGGCCGACGAGATCGTCCTGCGCACCGGCGACGACACGCTCGACTGGCCCGACGGGCCGCCCGGCCGGGCCGCGGAGTACGCCCCGCCGACGACGGCCGAGGCGGTCGAGATCGTCGCCGCGGGGGTCGGGGTGCTGGTCGTCCCGCAGTCGCTGGCCCGGCTGCACCACCGCCGGGACCTCACCTACCGGCCGCTGGTCGACGCCCCGGGCTCCGGCGTCGCACTGACCTGGCCGGACGCGGAGAACAGCGACCTGATGGAGGAGTTCATCGGGATCGTGCGCGGCCGCTCGGCGCACAGCACCCGGACCCGCCGCAGCGAGCCCCCGGCCGCGCCGGCACCGCGCACCCCGTCGACGGCGGGGAAGCGGCGACCGGCCCGGCGTCGCCGCTAGGACCCCGGACACGACGACGCCCCCGGTGCACGGGGCACCGGGGGCGTCGGACGTATGACGCGGAGGGGTCAGGCCGCGGCGGCGGCCGGCTTCTTCGAGAGCTTCTCGAGGCGGCGCGTGGTGGGCCAGCGGACCGCGGTCGCCCAGCCGAGCTTCTCGAAGCCGCGGATGACGACGGCCGAGATGTCGATCTGGCCCTTCTTCACGCCGTGCCGGGCGCAGGTCGGGTCGGCGTGGTGCAGGTTGTGCCAGGACTCGCCGAAGGACAGGACCGCCAGCCACCAGACGTTGGCGGACTTGTCACGGGAGGCGAAGGGGCGCTCGCCCCAGATGTGGCAGATCGAGTTGATCGACCAGGTGACGTGGTGCAGCACCGCGACGCGGACCAGGCCGGCCCAGAAGAACGCGGTGAACGCGCCCCACCAGGACATGGTGACCAGGCCGCCGACGAGCGCCGGGCCCGCCAGGCTGAACACGACGATCAGCGGGAACGCCTTCTCCACGCGCATCATGTCGCGGTCGGTGAGCAGGTCGGGGGCGAACCGCTTCATGTTCGTGAGGTCGCGGTTGAAGATCCAGCCCATGTGCGAGTGCCAGAAGCCCTTGACCAGTGCCGTCGCGCCGGTGCCGTAGAGCCACGGCGAGTGCGGGTCGCCCTCCTTGTCGGAGAACGCGTGGTGTCGGCGGTGGTCGCCGACCCAGTCGAGCACACTGCCCTGCAGCGAGATGCTGCCGGCGACCGCCAGCGCGATCCGCAGCGGACGGTTCGCCTTGAACGAGCCGTGGGTGAAGTAGCGGTGGAAACCGACCGTCACACCCAGGCCGCTGACCAGGTAGAACACGACGAACAGCGCGACGTCGACCCACCCGAGGCCCCAGCCCCACGCGAACGGGACGGCGGCGAACAGCGCGAGCGTCGGGAGGACGACGAACAGTCCGACCAGGAACATCGCACCGGGCGGGCGCTGCCCGTCCACGATCGGCGCGGGGGTCCGCTTCGCGGAGGTGCTGCGGGGTGGTGCGGCCTCGAGCGTCATGGCTCCACTGTCCCGGCGGCGCCACCCACCGGGCAGTGCGGCTAACCCCCCTGTTGCGATTCGGGTTCCGCTCCGGCCCCGGACTTGACCGGCGAGTAACTTGTGAGTACTGAACGGGGAGTGAAGCTCTCCACCGTCCTCCCCTACGGCGACGACCCGATCCGCAACGCGGACGCCGTCACCGACATGGAACGCGCCGGCCTCGACGTCGTCTGGGCCGCCGAGGCCTACTCCTTCGACGCCGTCTCCCTGCTCGGCTACCTCGCCGCGCGCACCGAGCGGCTCGAGATCGGCTCGGCGATCCTGCCGATCTACTCGCGCACCCCGACCCTCACCGCGATGACCGCGGCCGGCCTCGACGCCCTGTCCGACGGTCGGTTCAGCCTCGGTCTCGGCGCGTCCGGTCCGCAGGTCATCGAGGGCTTCCACGGCGTCGCCTACGACAAGCCGATCGGGCGCACCCGGGAGATCATCGAGATCTGCCGCACGGTCTGGAAGCGGGAGGAGAAGCTCACCAACGACGGGCTCTACCCGATCCCGCTGCCCGGCGGCACCGGCCTCGGCAAGCCGCTGAAGATCATCAACCACCCGAAGCGCGCCGACATCCCGATCTGGGTGGCCGCGCTGGGCGAGAAGAACCTGCAGATGACCGCCGAGCTCGCGAACGGCTGGCTGCCGCACGTCGTGCTGCCGGAGAAGATCCAGGAGGTCTTCGGGCCCGCGCTGGAGGCCGGCTACGCCAAGCGCGCCCCCGAGCTGGGCCCGCTGCAGATCACCGGCGGCGGGATCGTCGCGCTGGAGGAGGAGTTCTTCGAGCCCGCCCGCCAGGCCGCCCGCGGCCTCTACGCGCTCTACATCGGCGGCATGGGCGCGCGCGGCAGGAACTTCTACAACACCGTCTTCGCCAAACAGGGCTACGCCGACGCGGCGAAGACCGTGCAGGACCTCTACCTGGACGGGAAGAAGGAGGAGGCCATGGCCGCCCTCCCGGCCGACTTCATCGACAAGGTCACCCTGATCGGCTCCGAGGGCCACGTCCGCGAGCGGATCGCGGCGCTGCAGGAGAACGGCATCACCCACCTGCACGTGAACCCGATGACCGACGACGTGAACGGCACGTTCGAGAAGCTCAAGACCTGGATGTCCTAGGTGTGGTGACCGGGGACGCCGTCGACGACGCACGGGGCGTGTCGGGTCGATCGGAGGGAGGACCTCCGGGCGACGTGGGTGTGTCCGACGCACTCACCTCGAGACACCGGAGGTCCTCGGCGGCACACCGTCGTGCCCGCACCACCGTCAACGCCCCCGCCTGATCGTGCGACGGTTCCCGGCCGGCCGGCCCGCCGAGCAGCTCGGCGTCCCCGGGCCACGGTCCACAGGTGGATCGACCGTTCGCGCCCCACGCCGGCGGGTTCGCCCGCCACGCCGCGACCTGCGCCGACGTCGCCGCCGACGGTTACCGCGGGTCCCGGCTGTCCGGCCGCAGAGCGGCCGCGTGAGCACCATGCCACCCCCCGACGAGGGGACCTGTGACATTGCACCGTTCGGCCCAGTACCGGGGGGTCGCGTCACGGCTCGTAGGCGGGGTGTAGAGAATGTGTGACGTCATCCACGGTTCACGGCGCCCCGGGCAACCCCCGCCGGGGCACCCGCGACAGGACTCGCGACAGGACGAGGAGCCCGACTTGCTGGAGCTCGCCATCCGGACCTCCGACGAGCCGATCTCCCCCGGTCAGTACCGGCACACGGCGACGCACGCCTGGTGGATGGGGACCTGCTTCGCCCGCGACGAGCTCTGCGTCCACTACAGCGAGCACCTGCTCCAGCAGTGGACCCCGCTCGACCCGGCCCAGGACTGGCTGCTCGACCGCGAGCTGACCGGCCGCGTGCACTGGCTCAGCGGTGACGGCGCAGCCGCGATCGAGGACGGCTTCGACATCGCCGACCAGTGGCCCACCGGCCGCTTCCGCGCCCCGCACGGCGACTTCTACGCCGCGCTCCACGGCCACCGGCCCGCCGCGAAGGTCGGCTCGTGGGCGCACCCGACCGGGGCGTTCCTCGCGGGTCTGCCGCGCGACCCGGCCGCGATGCTGGACCGGCTGATCGCCGACAGCCCGCCCGGCCGCGGCTACACCGGTCCGTTCCCCAGCGCGGTCGACGCGCTGCGGACCTGCCGGGTCCCCGCCGAGCTGCGCGCGGTGCTCTACGCCGCGCTGCGCCGGATGCCGGCCGTCTCCCTCGGCGAGACCGACAACCTCGACGGCGAGCGGCACCCCGCCCTCGTCCACGACGACGGACCGGTCCGCACCGAGCTGCTGATCTCCCCCGTCGACGGGCAGTACGCCGGCGAGCGCGACACCGTCCGCCGCCCGGCCCGCGTCGGCCCGCCGGTCGGGACGGTCGTCGCCGAGACGACGACGCAGACCGCGGTGGTCGACGTCCTCGGTTCCCCACCCGGCTTCTGAATCGTGTCGCTCGCCGTCCGCGCACGGTCGATCACGAAACGATCACGAAGTGGGACCCGGCACACTGCCCCGTCTCGCGCCCGGGGGACTAACCTGATACCCGGTCGCGACAAATCGAGCAGCTATCAAGGCGGTTGACGCAGAGTGTCATCGAGCAGTACCTCCCATCAGGCGAGCGACTTCGGTCCGAACGAGTGGCTCGTCGAGGAGATGTACCAGCGCTTCCAGGAGGACCCGTCGGCCGTGGACCCGGCCTGGCACGAGTTCTTCGCCGACTACGGCAAGGACGGTGAGAAGGCCTCCTCGTCGTCCGTCGGGACCGAGGAGTCGGTCGACACCTCCGGCAACGGGACCGCCCCGGCGGCCTCCTCGGGTGGGGTCACCCGCGGCGCGGGCACCGAGGACGACCAGGGCAGCGGGAGCGGCACGGGGACCGGCGCGGCCGGCTCCGGCGACGCCCCGGCCCAGAAGGCCGTGACGAAGGAGGGGAAGGCCGGGGGCAAGGGCACCGCCACCTCCCGCGACGTCCCGCCGCCGGTCACCCCGAGGGCCGAGCCGCCACCCGCCGAGGAGCGCCTGCGCACCGCGAGCGCCCCGGCCCCGGCGTCGTCGTCGAACGGGACGCCGGCCAAGCCCGCCGCGGGCAGCGGCTCCAAGGCCGCGAAGCCTGCGCAGGACGGGGGTGGCGTGACCACCGTCCCGCTGCGCGGTGCCGCGAACGCCATCGCCAAGAACATGACGTCGTCCCTCACACTGCCGACCGCGACCAGCGTACGTGCGGTCCCGGCCAAGCTGCTGGGCGACAACCGCATCGTCATCAACAACCACCTCAAGCGGACCCGCGGCGGAAAGCTGTCGTTCACGCACCTGATCGGCTACGCGCTGGTCCGGGCCCTGGCCGACTTCCCGAACCTGAACCGGCACTTCGTCGAGACCGACGGCAAGGCCACGGTCGCGACGCCGGCGCACGTGAACCTCGGCCTGGCCATGGACATGGCGGGCAAGGACGGCAGCCGCACGCTGATCGTCGTGTCGATCAAGGGCTGCGAGAACCTGTCGTTCGCCCAGTTCTGGCAGTCCTACGAGGGCATGGTCCGCAAGGCCCGCGACGGCAAGCTGACCGCCGAGGACTTCTCCGGCACCACGATCAGCCTCACCAACCCGGGCACGCTCGGCACCAACCACTCGGTGCCGCGGCTGACCGTGGGCCAGGGCGCGATCGTCGGCGTCGGCGCCATGGAGTACCCGGCCGCGTTCCAGGGCGCCTCCGAGGAGCGCCTCGTCGAACTCGGCATCTCCAAGATCATCACGCTGACCTCGACCTACGACCACCGGATCATCCAGGGCGCCGAGTCCGGTGACTTCCTGCGCCGGATCCACCAGCTGCTCCTCGGCGAGGACGGCTTCTACGACGACGTCTTCGCCTCGCTGCGGGTGCCGTACGAGCCGGTCCGCTGGGTGCAGGACTTCCCCGAGGGCGAGGTCGACAAGACCGCCCGCGTGCTGGAGCTGATCGAGTCCTACCGGACCCGCGGCCACCTGATGGCCGACACGGACCCGCTGAACTACCGCCAGCGCCGGCACCCGGACCTCGACGTCCTCAGCCACGGCCTGACCCTGTGGGACCTCGACCGCGACTTCGCGGTCGGCGGGTTCGGCGGCCAGAGCCACATGAAGCTGCGCGACGTGCTCGGCCTGCTGCGCAACTCCTACTGTCGCACCATCGGCACGGAGTACATGCACATCGCCGACCCCGAGCAGCGCAAGTGGCTCGAGGAGCGCATCGAGGTCTCACACGTCAAGCCGGACTCCTCGGAGCAGAAGTACATCCTGTCCCGGCTGAACGCGGCCGAGGCCTTCGAGACCTTCCTGCAGACCAAGTACGTCGGGCAGAAGCGGTTCTCGCTGGAGGGCGGCGAGACCGTCATCCCGCTGCTCGACGCCGTGCTGGACAAGGCCGCCGAGCGCGAGCTCGACGAGGTCGTCATCGGCATGCCGCACCGTGGCCGGCTCAACGTGCTCGCCAACATCGTCGGCAAGCCGATCAGCCAGATCTTCCGCGAGTTCGAGGGCAACCTCGACCCGGGCCAGGCGCACGGCTCCGGCGACGTGAAGTACCACCTCGGCGCCGAGGGCAAGTACTTCCGGATGTTCGGCGACGGCGAGACCGCGGTCTCGCTGACCGCGAACCCGTCGCACCTGGAGGCCGTGGACCCGGTGCTCGAGGGCATCGTCCGCGCCAAGCAGGACCTGCTCGACAAGGGCGACGGCGGCTTCACCGTGCTGCCCGTGCTCATGCACGGCGACGCGGCGTTCGCCGGCCAGGGTGTCGTCGCCGAGACGCTGAACCTCGCGCTGCTGCGCGGGTACCGCACCGGCGGCACCGTGCACGTCGTCGTCAACAACCAGGTCGGGTTCACCACCGCGCCGGAGCACTCGCGCTCCTCGCAGTACTGCACCGACGTCGCGAAGATGATCGGCGCGCCCGTCTTCCACGTGAACGGCGACGACCCGGAGGCCTGCGTCTGGGTCGCCAAGCTGGCCGTCGAGTACCGCCAGCGCTGGAACAACGACGTCGTGATCGACATGATCTGCTACCGGCGCCGGGGCCACAACGAGGGCGACGACCCCTCGATGACCCAGCCGTCGATGTACGACATCATCGACGCCAAGCGCAGCGTCCGGAAGATCTACACCGAGTCGCTGATCGGCCGTGGTGACATCACCATGGAGGAGGCCGAGCAGGCGCTCAAGGACTTCTCCAACCAGCTCGAGCACGTCTTCAACGAGGTGCGCGAACTCGAGAAGACCCCGCCGGTGATCTCGCCGTCGATCGAGTCCGAGCAGCTCGTCCCGTCCGACCTCGACACCTCGGTCCCGCTCGAGGTCGTCCACCGGATCGGCGACGTGCACGCCAACCTCCCCGAGGGGTTCGCCGTGCACAAGCGGGTCGAGCCCGTGCTGCGCAAGCGCGAGAAGATGTCCCGCGAGGGCGACGTCGACTGGGCCTTCGCCGAGCTGCTCGCCATCGGCTCGTTGGCGATGGACGGCCGGCTGGTCCGGCTCTCCGGTCAGGACTCGCGTCGCGGCACCTTCGTGCAGCGGCACTCGGTCCTGATCGACCGGCACACCGGTGCGGAGTACTTCCCGCTGCGCAACCTGGCCGAGGGGCAGGGCCGGTTCCTGCCCTACGACTCGGCGCTCTCGGAGTTCGCCGCGGTCGGCTTCGAGTACGGCTACTCGGTCGCCAACTCCGACGCGCTCGTCATGTGGGAGGGCCAGTTCGGCGACTTCGTCAACGGCGCCCAGTCGATCATCGACGAGTTCATCTCCTCCGGTGAGGCCAAATGGGGCCAGCTCTCCGACGTCGCGCTACTGCTGCCGCACGGCCTGGAGGGCCAGGGCCCCGACCACAGCTCCGGGCGCATCGAGCGCTTCCTGCAGCTGTGCGCCGAGGGCTCGATGACCGTCGCGCTGCCGTCGGACCCGGCGAACTACTTCCACCTGCTGCGCCAGCACACCCTCGACGGGGTGCGCCGGCCGCTGGTGGTGTTCACGCCGAAGTGGATGCTGCGTGCCAAGCAGGTCGTCAGCCCGCTGTCCGACTTCACCGAGGGCCGGTTCCGCCCGGTCATCGACGACCCGGAGCACGCCGGCAAGGGCGACACCGTCTCCGGTGTGAAGCGGGTGCTGTTCTGCTCCGGCAAGATCTACTGGGAGCTGGCCGCGGCCCGCGACAAGCGCCGCAAGAACGGCGACACAGGTGTGGACGAGGCCGCGCTGGTCCGCGTCGAGCGGCTCTACCCGATGCCGGCCGAGGAGATCGCCGCCGTCCTCGAGCGCTACCCCGAGGCCGCCGGTGACGTCCGCTGGGTCCAGGAGGAGCCCGCCAACCAGGGCTCGTGGCCGTACTACGGCCTGGAGCTGCCGCAGAAGCTGCCCCAGCTGCAGGGCAGCTTGACCCGGGTGTCCCGGCGGCGGATGGCGGCCCCGGCCGCCGGCTCGTCGAAGGTGCACGAGGTCGAGCAGGCCGAGCTGATCGAGAAGGCGTTCGCCGGGTAGGACCACACGACGACGGCCGGGCGGGGACTCCCCGCCCGGCCGTCGTCGCGTCCGGGGTCAGTTCGCCAGCCGGTTCACCCAGGCCTCGACCTGCCCGACGGGCCGCTGCTGCTCACCCTGCTGGGCGGACAGCACGACCAGCACACCGGTCAGCGCCGGGATGACCCACTGGACGACCTTCAGCTTGCGCTGCGCGTCGGCCGCGGCCGACGGTGTGCCCGCGGCCGGGGTCACCCCGCCGCGGGCCGGGTGGCCCTCGCCCTTCGCGGTCTGCGTGCCGAGCACGCCCGCGTAGGCGGTGGCGGCCACGGCCGCGCCGGTGACCACGGACTTCACGATGCTCGCCGCCTTCACCCCCGGCTCGGTGCGGGCCCGGTCGGCGTTCGCGCGCAGCAGCCCGATCCCGCCGACGAGGTGGGCCCCGATCGCGACCGCGTTCACGGGTGCCCAGCGGGCCCAGCCGGCGTTGGCGACGCGCAGCCGCTCGGTCGAGTCGTGGACGTCGTCGGCGGCGCCGTTCACCCCGACCGCGCCCATCAGCGTCCCGCCGAACCAGGCGGCCAGACCGGCGTCGTGCAGGGTGCGGACGACGGTGTTGGTACGTGCCATGGGGATCCCTCTGTTCGCGTGGTACCGCCGTACGGCGGCGACGACGCGGCTACCCGCGTCGCCACCCCGGAAACGGGCTCCGCACGCGGACCCCGGCGCGGAGGTCCGGGTCAGGTGCGGCGCAGCGCCCCGGCGACGACCGCGGCACCGGTCGCGACCGGCACGGCCCACTCCGCCACCCGGATCCGGCGGCGCAGCGCGGCGTCCGGGCCGTCGGGCGTCGCGGCGCGGCGGCCCAGCGCCCCGGCCCAGGCGCTCGCGGCGAGCGCGGCACCGGTCAACGCGGTCCGGGTCGCCGCCGCGGCCGCGACGCCCGGCTCGCGCCGGCGGACCGCGTCGCGCGCCAGCAGGCCCGCCCCGCCCAGCAGGTGCGCCGCCGTCGCGGCGGTGCCGATCCGGCCCCACCCGCCCCAGCCCGCGCCGGCGAGCCGTTCGCGCTCGGCCGGGTCGCCGACCGCGTCCAGTGCGCCGTTGAGGCCGGTGACGCCCATCAGCGAGCCGCCGAACCAGGCGGCCAGGCCGACGTCGTGCAGGGTGCGGGCCACGGGAGGGGTGAGTGCCATGAGAACTCCGGATCGGGGGGACGGCGGGGCCGCGGACGCGGCGGTCCGTCGACGCTACCGAGCGCGCCGCGGCGACGGCCCGTAGGTCAGGCGACGCAGCAGCGTCTCGGCGGGCCCCCGCACCCCGGCCAGGTCGAGCCGGTACGCGACGACGACGGTCAGCAGCCACACCCCGACCGCGACCAGCGACGCGGACCAGCCGGACAGGTGCGCGCCCAGCCCGAGCCCCCAGGCGGTGAGCAGCGGCACGAACAGCAGCGACTGCGCCAGGTAGCCGCTCAGCGAGCGGCGGCCGAGCGCGACCAGGGCCCGGACCGGCAGCGGCGTCGTCGGACGGGTGCCGAGCCGGTGCGCGACGAGGCCGAACACCGCCGCGTAGCCGAGCGCGGCGAAGATCCCGGTGGCGATGTGCAGGCCGGCGAACGCACCCGGGTCCGCCAGCACGACGACGCCGACGTGCACGAGCGCCTGGGCCAGCCCGGCCGACCAGCCGACGGCGACGCCGACGACGGCGGTGCGGCGCAGCAGGGGCAGGTGGGCGCCCGGCTCCTCCAGCACGCGGTGCCGCGCGGCGAGCAGCCCGAGCAGCACCGCGGCGGGCATCACCAGCGTCACGAACGCCCCGGGGATCGCCGACACCCACAGCGCGAGCCGCAGCGGCAGCGTCGCGAGCCAGTCCGGGGTGGCGAGGGCGAGCTGCTGCGCGGCGGACGTCGGCGTCGTGCCACCGGTGAGCTGTGCCAGCACGCCCGTCGCCGCGGGGACGGCCACGGCGAGACCGACCAGGACTCCGGCCCCGACCCGCAGGGTGCGGTCGCTGCGGTGCAGGAACAGCGGCACCAGCACCAGGCCCAGGACGCCGTAGGTGCCGAGGATGTCGCCCTGCCACAGCAGGGCCGCGTGCAGCAGGCCGAGGGCGAGCAGCCACCGGTGCCGGGTGCACAGCAGCCGCCGCGCCTGCGCGTCGGTGCCGCCGCCGGCGATCCGGCGGGCGTACAGCTGCCCGATGCCGTAGGCGAACAGGAACCCGAACAGCGTCCAGGCGCGGCCGTCGACGGCGGTGATCGTCACGACCTGGGCGATCCGGTCGGCGGGGCCGCCGTCGGCGGCGTGCAGCAGCGTGGCCCCCAGCTCGGAGGTGTAGGCGAACCAGGGCGCATGGGCCAGTGCGATCAGCAGCAGCATCGCGCCCCGGGCGAGGTCGGGGGCGAGCGCCCGGTCGCTCACCGGGGTCGGGGCGACGGTCGCGGCGGGCGGCGCGGTGGGCATGGGATCTCCTCACGAGGTGGTGGGGAGACCCATCGGAAACGATGCCGTCGCGTCCGGGTCAAGCGGCGGCCGCCGTATCCTCGCCGGCATGTACTTCACCGACCGCGGCATCGAGGAGCTCGTCGACCGGCGCGGCGACGAGCAGGTCAGCGTCGAGTGGCTCGCCGACCGGCTCCGCGCCTTCGTCGACGCGAACCCGCAGTTCGAGACGGCCGTCGAGCGGCTGTCGAGCTTCCTCGCGCGTGACGACGCCGACGACGAGTAGCCCCGTGACCACAACGACCACAGGGCACGCAGCGACCACTACGTGGGCTGTGTCCGCAAGCGGGACCGGGGCCGGGGTCCGGACCTAGCGTCGCTCCTCGACACATCCGTCGAGGAGGAGCACCGATGCTCATCGTTCTCGGGTCCGCGATGATCGCGGTCTTCATGTACCTGATCCTGTCGAAGCGGCTCGCGCCGACGCTGGCGCTGGTACTCGTCCCACTGACCTTCGCACTCGTGGCGACCGGCACCGGCCTGTCCGAACCGGGTGAGGACGGCGTCGTCGACTCGATCTCGTCCGCGTTCTCCGACTTCGCGCCGACGGCCGTGCTGCTGTTCTTCGCGATCATCTTCTTCGGCACGATGATCGACGTCGGGCTGTTCGACCCGCTGATCCGCTTCGTGCTGCGCACGGTGGACAACGACCCGGTGCGCCTGGTGGTGCTGACCGCGGTGCTGGCCGGTGTCGTCTCCCTCGACGGCGACGGCTCGACCACCTTCATCATCACGGTGTCCGCGCTGCTGCCGATCTACCTGCGGCTCGGGCTGAGCCCGGTGGTGCTGACCGTCGTCGCCAACCTCGCGAACGGCGTGCTCAACATCCTGCCCTGGGGCGGCCCCACGATCCGCGCCGCGACGGTGCTGAACGTGTCGCCCTCGGAGCTGTTCAACCCGATGGTCCCGGGCATGGTGGCCGGCATCGCCACCGTGCTGCTGCTGGCCTGGCAGCTCGGCCGTTCCGAGCGCAGGCGGCTGCTCGCCTCGGGCCGCACGCTGTCGGTCGTCGCCGACGAGATGGTGGCGGTGCGCGAGCCCGCCCTGGTCGGCGGGGGCACCGACGGTACGCACGGCACCGACCGCCCGGCGTCCGGCTCCGCCGGAGGCCCGGCCGACGCGGGCGACCACGCTCTCCAGGGCACGCTGGACCCGAACCGTCCGACGCTGCGGCCGAAGCTGATCTGGTTCAACCTCGCGCTCACCGTCGCGCTGCTGGTGCTGCTGGGCATGGACGTCCTGCCGCTGTCACTGGTGTTCGTCGCGGCCGCCGCGATCGCCCTGGTCGTGAACTTCCCGAAGCCCGAGGACCAGCTCCGGGCGGTGACCTCGCACGCCACCTCGATCGTCGGCGTCGTGTCCATGGTGTTCGCCGCCGCGGTCCTGGTCGGGGTGCTGTCGGGTACCGGCATGGTGACGGCGATGGCGAACGGGATCGTCTCGGCCGTGCCGCCGTCGGTCGGCTCCTGGTTCGCGGTGATCACCGGTGTGCTGAGCATGCCGCTGACGTTCTTCCTCACCAACGACGCGTTCTACTTCGGCATCCTGCCGATCCTCACCGAGGCCGCGGGCCACTACGGCATCGCGCCGGTGGAGATGGCCCGCGCCTCGATCATCGGCCAGCCGGTGCACATGACCAGCCCGCTGGTCCCGGCGCTGCTGCTGCTCGTCTCGCTCGCGAAGGTCAACCTGGCCGACCACCACCGCAGGGTGATCTGGCGGGCCGCGGTCTGCTCGCTGGTGATGCTCGGGGTCGCGCTGCTGCTGGGCGTCGTCCCGCTGGGCTGACCGCCCGCCCACGATCGGTGCCGCGCACGCGCTACGCCGGGGAGGGGCGGGCGGCGACCGCCGGCCCCGGACCCCCGGCGCCACCGGCGGGGCGGGGTCAGTCGTCGTCGCGGCGCAGACGGAACAGCCGCCGGTCGCCCGAGGAGCGCAGCTCGCGCAGGGCCTCGTCGGCGGCCTCCTCCAGCGCGGCGTGCTCGTCGGGGTCGGCCCGCAGGTCGGGTCGCGGCCGGGGACGCCCCGGCTCCTCGGCCGACCACATCAGCCCCAACGCCGCCTCCCAGCGCAGCTCGAACATGCCACGGGCCAGGGTGAGCCGGTCCGCGGCGGCGCGCAGCTCCCGCTCGGTGCCGCGCAGCTCGCGGCGCAGCTCCTCGGCCCGCCGGGCGTCGCGTTCCCGCAGGTCGACGACGGCGCCGGCCAGCTCGGCCACGACCGCGCGGTAGCGCTCCACGGCACTCACATCCCACCTCCGGCGACGGTGTCCGGCCCGCCGCCGCCCGCGTCGGTCAGGATGACCAGCTGCGGGCGGCCGTGCCGGGAGCGGTCGAGGAACAGCGCGCGCCCCGGCGTCGGCGTCCAGTCCAGCGGCTGTCCGCCCAGCAGCGCCACCAGGTCGGTGCCCTGCACGCCGGTCGCCACCCAGGCGCCCAGGTCGTCGATCGCCGCACCCGGCGGGGCCAGCAGCGTCTTCAGCCGCTGCGCGCCCTGCCACCAGCCCAGCACGTGCACCCCGACCCCGGGCCCGTGGCGCAGCAGCGCCCGAAGGTCCTCGGTCCCGGTGCGGTCCAGCATCGACTCCGCCGCGTCGGCGCCGAACACCACCACCAGCAGCGACGCGTGCCCCCCACCGCCGCCCGACGCGGACCGGGCGCGGACCGTCGCCGCCAGCTCGGCGACGCGGGCGGCGAACCCGTCGGCGGACACCTTCTCCACCGTGCCGGGCAGATCCGGGGCGAGCGCGCCCGCGGCGGCCGCCGCGTCCGGGGCCAGCGGCACGAGCACGACCTGCGCGCCGGCCGGGTCGGGCAGCGACGCCGCCACCGAGCGGACGGCCGAGCACAGCAGCGGGACCGCGACGCGGGCCTCGGGCCCGATCACCCCGAGGTTGCGGCCGGGGCCGTCGGACAGCTCGGCGGCCGCGGGGCTGCCGTGCACGTCGACGAACTGCCCGACCAGCGCGCGGGGCACGCCGTCGGCGGGCAGCCGGGCGGCCAGCGCGTCGTGGGAGGGGGCGCGGGCGCCGTCGAAGACGACCGGCTCCGGGGTGTCGGGGAAGTCGGTGAACGCGGTGACCTGGACGTCGCGGACCACCGGGCCGCCCGCCTCGGGCAGCCGGACCACGTGGTTGCCGTGCGCGACGCCCGAGTCGTGGTTGACGATCGCGTGCCAGCGCGGGAGTGCCAGCGCCGCCTCGTTGTCCTGGGCGAGGATCCGCCGCGCGCGGGGCAGCGCGATCCGCAGGACGAACTGCTCGAAGATCGCCGAGCGGCCCCACAGCGCGTCGATGCCGGAGACGTCCTGGCTGGCCAGGACCAGGTGCACACCCTGCGAGCGGCCGCGCCGGGCGACGTCCTCCAGCAGTGCGGTCGCCTCGGCGCTGACCGCGTCGCGGCCGGTGAACAGGAACTGGAACTCGTCGATGACCGCGACGATCCGTGGGAGCCGCAGGTCCGGGCGCTCCACCCGGAGCTCGGCGAGCTTGGTCGCGCCGTGCCGGCGGGCGGCCTCGGCGCGGCTGCGCATGACCTCGGACAGGTGGCGCAGCAGCGCCAGCCCGAACTCCCGGTCGGTGTTGATGTTGACGCCGATCAGCCGGGCCTGCGGGAGCCGGTCGGCGCGGTGGCCCTCCGGGTCCGGGGCGAACGGGGTGAACGACACCCCCTCCTTGAAGTCGAGCAGGTACAGCTCGACCTCGTCCGGGCCGTAGTGCGCGGCGAGACCGGCGATCCAGGCCAGCAGCAGGTTCGTCTTGCCCGACCCGCTGGGCCCGCCGACGAGCGCGTGCGGGGAGTGGTCGTCGAGGCTCAGCTCGGCGGGGATGCCGTCCTCGTGCCCGACGACGACCTTCAGCCCGTCGTGCGAGCGGCCCTCGCCGCGCCGCCGGGGCAGCATGTCCTTGAACGCGCCCAGCCGTCCGCGCCACTGCTCGTGCCCGGCGGCGATCGCCTCGCACACCGCGGTGACGTCGTCGGCCGGTACCGGCGGGTCCGGCTCGACGAGCACGTGCGGCCCGGTCACCGAGGTCCGCACCGGGACCGGCGACCAGTCGTCGGCCGGGTCGACGCCCGGCGGGTCCCCGAAGTCGACGGTCTCCACCGGACGCGGCAGGGCCGCCGGCACGTCGAGCAGCACCAGCTGCACCCCGGCCGCGACACCGCCGCGCGCCACCCGCTGCAGCTGGCGCAGCTCGGCCTCGGGCAGCTCGCGGCCGTTGCCGACGAGCACCGCCACCAGCCACGCCTCGGGCCGCTCCCCCGTGCGGTCGGCGAGCTCGCGCAGCGAGGTGGCGCCGTCGGCGAGCACCCGGGTCTGCACCCGGCGGATCCGGTCCGCGAGCTGGTCCAGCAGCCGGCCCAGCCGGGTCGGGTCGTGCACGGTCAGCAGCCCGGTGCGGGTCAGCGGGTACAGCCCCGGCAGGGCGCCTGCGAGCTGGCCGACGTCCCAGACGTGCACGTTCACCGCGCCGGGCCGGAAGTACCGCACGGTGCGCAGGACCAGCTGCTCGACCATCGCCTCGGCCCGGTCGCGGGAGCGTGGCGTCGACACCACCTGCAGGTGCGCGCCGTCGAGCAGCGGGACCGCGACCCGGAACGGGGCACCGCCCTCCACCGAGCCGGTGCCCAGCACCCACATCTCCGGGACCGGGCCGGTCGGCTCGACGGCGCCCGCGACCGGCCTCCAGTCCGCCGGGGCGTCCCCGGCGGCGCCGGGGGTGGCGTCGGCGACGATCTCCGACAGTGTCTGCGGCGAGTCGCCCTGCCAGCGGTCGAACACGTGCGCCCGGTCCTCGGCGACCCGGGCGAGGACGCCCGCGAGCCGCGGGTTGCCGAGCACCCGGGCCAGCCCCGGGTCGCGGCGCGCGGCGTCGTGCCCGGTCTCGCGCAGCCACAGCTCCGCCATGACCTCGGCGTGCCGGGCCGCAGCCCGGTCGCGGCGGCCCTCCGCCGCACCCAGGGCCCGCGACGCCGCCCGGTGGAACCCGTCGAAGGCGGACCGGATCCGCTCGCGACGGTTCGGACGACGTGCCATCAGGGGCGGGCGGGCGCGGTCAGAGCCGCGAGGCGACGTCGTCGGCGGACTGCATGGCGATGTGCAGGGCCTGCTCGACCTCGTCGATCTTCTCCGACGCGGCGGCGAAGCGGGCGCGGGCGTCGTCGGCGTCGTTCTGGGCGGTGCCGTAGATGTTCTGCGAGAACGCGGCGCCGGCCTCCTCGATGGCCTGGCGGGCGTGCCGCAGCGCGCCGAGGCTCTCGGTGGCCTGCTGGTTGGCCCGCCCGATCCCGGCCCGGATCTCGTCGATGTTCGCCATGCCCACCCTCCGTGCGTGCGCGTGCGGCGACCGTGACCCGGCCGACGCCGCGGTCAATCTATCGGCCGGTCCCGGTACCCGTTCATGGTGCGCCGGGGGTGCACCGCCTGCAACGGCGGGTGCGCCATGCGTCGTAGCCCGTCGCCGCGATCGGGGGGTCCGATACGTCCGTTCGTGACCCTTCCGCGCTGGAATGCACCGCCCCGCTCGCCTAGCGTGCTCGGCGAACCCGCGCGATCCCTCCCACGACGCCGTGATCGGAGACTGTGACGATGGCCTCCCCCGGACCGCAGACGGACTTCCTGGAACCCCCCACCGGCGCGGCGCGGATCCGCTCGATCGGGCCGGGCCTGCTCGCGGCGGCCACCGGCGTCGGCGCGGGCGACCTCGTCGCGACGATGGTGGCGGGGGCGTCGTTCGGGACGGTGCTGCTGTGGGCCGCCGTCGTCGGCACGCTGGTCAAGCTCGCGCTCGGCGAGGCCGTCGGCCGCTGGCACCTCGGCTCCGGCGCGACCATGCTCGACGGCTGGCGGCGGCTGGGCTACTGGGCGACCGGCTTCTTCGGCGTCTACATCGTGGTGTGGGGCTTCGTCTACGGCGCCACCGCGATGTCGGCGGTCGGGCTGCCGCTGAACGCGCTGTTCGGCGGGCTGCCGGTCGGCGGGTGGGCGGCGATCGCGGGCGTCGTCGGGCTCGCGCTGGTGTGGGTGCAGCGCTACCACGCGTTCGAGAAGTTCATGACCGTGCTCGTGCTGATCAAGTTCGCGACGGTCGTGTTCGTCGCGATCCTGGTCGGCCCGGACCTGCCCGCGCTGGCGAACGGGCTCGTCCCGCGGCTGCCCGAGGGGTCCACGGTCTACGTGCTCGGCCTGATCGGCGGCGTCGGCGGGACGATCACCATGGCCGCCTACGGCTACTGGCTGTTCGCGAAGGGCTGGAAGGGCCCGAAGTGGCTGTCGATGATGCGCCTGGACAACGCGACCGGCTACATCATGACCGGCATCTTCGTGGTCTCGATGCTCGTCGTCGGGTCCACGATCCTGTTCGGGGAGAACCTCACCGAGTCCGACAGCGGGCTGCTCACCCTCGCCGACCGGCTCGGCGCCCTCTACGGCGAGCCGGTGCGGATCCTGTTCCTGGTCGGCTTCCTCTCGGTCACCTTCACCTCGCTGCTCGGCGTGTGGAACGGCGTGTCACTGCTGTTCACCGACTGGGTGCGGGCGATCCGGCTGCCGCACGGGAAGAAGGCCGCGATCGGGCCGGAGGTGACGAACGCCGTCGTCACCGGGGAGGAGGACGCCGCCGTCGCGACGCCCGGGCGCGGCGACGGAGAGGGACCCGAGCGCGGCGACGGGCCCGGGCGGCCCGGGGCCTACGAGGCGGCCCGCGCCGAGCGCTCGCTGCCCTTCCGCGGGTACCTGCTGTGGCTGACGTTCCCGCCGATGGCGCTGCTGCTCATCGGGCGGCCGTTCGCGCTGACCCTGGTCTACGGCGTGCTGGGCTCGTTCTTCATGCCGTTCCTGGCGGTCACGCTGCTCCTGCTGCTCAACACCCGCATGGTGGCGCCCGAGGCGCGCTCGCGGTGGCTGTCGAACGCGATCCTGGGGATCTCGTCGGTCCTGTTCGCGGTCCTGCTGGTCACCGACGTCTACGGCCGCCTGACCTGACCCCCCGCCTCACGGCCCCGTCCCTCCTCACGAACGGGTGGGACGGGGCCGGGCGGTCAGGAGATCTCGAGCCGGTCCCCGGTGCGCAGGGTGCCGGTGTGCTCGACGCGGGCGTAGAGCCCCGCGCAGGGCAGGACACCGAAGCCCTCGACCTCGACGCGGTTGCGGTCGGCCGGGCCGCGCAGGGCGTGCGGGGCGCGCGGCAGGTCGCCGTGCTCCAGCGTCGGCACCGAGCAGCGCGGGGTCGGCAGCGTCGCGACCAGCACGACGTCGCCGAGGGTCAGCCGTCGCCCGAGCCAGGTGTTCTCCACGAACGGCTCGGTGCCCGGCGGCGTCGCGACCACGACGTTGGGCCGGTAGCGCAGCGCCTCGACGCCGAGCGCGTCGAGCGTCGCCGTGGTGATCAGGTGCACCGGTGAGTGGTCGACGAACCGGCCGCCGGGTGTGCCCTGGGCGATCTCCAGGGTCGGCGCGTCGACCTCGGCGTCGAGGCCGTGCGCGAGCACGTCCTCCGGGTCCGGCCGTTCGACGACGGCGCCGTCGGCCCGCTGCTGCGCGACGACGACCGGGCGGCCGAGCAGCTCGGCCAGCGGCCCGGCGGCGGCCCCGGCGGCCACGGTGCGGCCGTCGGGGAGGGTGACCCGGACGTCGTCGCCGACGCCGGACGAGGCGCAGCGCAGCAGGGCCCGCCAGTGCCGGGGCTGCTTGGCAGTGGCCACCAGACCGGAGTCGGGGTCGGTGAGCGCGAGCGCCCGGTCGCCGACGACGCCGTGGGTGTCCAGGTCGAGCGCGGCGAGGTCCTCCCCCAGCATCGACTTGACCGGGTAGCGGTGCAGGCTCGTGACATTCATCCTGATCTCCCACAGTGGCGAGACAGTGAGCCTTTGCCAACCTGGTGGACGGGCAGGTCAGGGCCAGTGCGGCGTGGCGTGGCCACGGATGGGTGAAGCTCCTGGTAGACGAGCGGTTGCTGAGACCAGAACGTCCAACCAGGAGCTTCAAGGTGCTGTCCTACCCGTCCGGGATGACCGTGTCCAATCGCGCGCTCAACCTGCTCGCCGACCTTCTGCGTGGGCGCCGCACCGACCGCGGTACCCGCTGGCGCAAGCTCCCCGCCGGCCGCCAGGCCCTGCTCGTAGTGGCGCACCTGCGTAAGAACGACACCTACGCCGAGCTGGCCTGCGGGTTCGGCGTCAGCACCTCGACGGCCTACCGCTACATCCGTGAGGCCCTCGACCTGCTCTCGGCCAAGGCGCCGACGCTGGAACAGGCGATCGAGGTCGCGAAGCGCAAGGC
The DNA here is from genome assembly GCF_040105315.1 of Pseudonocardia tropica. Classification (NCBI taxonomy): domain Bacteria; kingdom Bacillati; phylum Actinomycetota; class Actinomycetes; order Pseudonocardiales; family Pseudonocardiaceae; genus Pseudonocardia; species Pseudonocardia tropica. The sequence goes on along the minus strand of NZ_JBEDNP010000013.1, from coordinate 1,370 downwards.
ATTCGTCATCCTCGACGGCACCCTGCTGCGCATCGACCGGGTCGGCATGGCCTCGGGGTACGACCGGGCGTTCTACTCCGGGAAACACAAGACCCACGGCCTGAACGTGCAGGTCATCGCCGACCCCGTCGGCCGCCTGGTGTGGATCTCCCCACCGCTGCCCGGCGCCCGGCACGACATGGGCGCCGCCCGCGACCACGGCATCATCGATGCCCTCGCCGCCCACGAGATCCCTGCCGCGGCCGACACCGCCTACCAAGGCGCCGGGCCCACCGTCGCGGTCCCGCAGCGTCGCCGCCGCAAGGACCCCGAAACCGGGAAGTTCCGCAAGCTCTCCCGCTTCCAGAAGGACGTGAACGAGGCACACGCCCGCCGCCGCGGGCCTGGTGAGCGGGCCAACGCCGAGCTCAAGAACTGGCGGGTCCTACGCAAGATCCGGTCCAGCCCGAACACGGCGGACAAGCTCATCGCCGCAGTTCAGACCCTCATGATCGCCAGCGCGTGATCAGGTTGGCAAAGGCTCAGTCTGCTTCTACTCAAGTACGCTCAGGGCGTTCAGCCACCCATGTATTGACACCTAGAGACTGATTCGATTCGATTTCCACAGGCTCCGAATCGACAAACAATTCAACGGTGCCTCCAGTCCGCCGGAACCCCGTGCGACGCACTGTATTGCGGTTTCTGTCATGGCCCGCACCCAACATCTCCTGGACGTGCAGTGCCGCCAACCCCGCCGCCTCCTCCACTGAGGACGGATACGAGCCATCCCGCACCATGCAGCTGCAGTACTCCGAGATGTCGGACTCGTGGACAATGAGCTGCACGGGTCGACGATACGCGAGATCGTCTCGCCCTATAACGCTGAAGACTCCAGCGTCACCCTCGGCCTCCACCTCGAATCCATCGGACTCCAGTCCAGCAATTACCACCCCACTGATCCCGTCAACCATCAAGGACAGTTCCTTACATCAGGATACGCAGTAATGACGTCTCCAGTGGAGAGGACCACGAACATTCGAAAGTTCTGCTGGCGGACAACTTGGTTCGTACGAAGATTCTTGAGGTAGATCACTCGGTTCAAGCACCCCTTTCCATCTCCTGCCGGCCGAGCAACATCAGGGTCTCGCGCGATCGACTCCATCGCAAGATCAGCGACATCTCGCCAGTTCATATATGTCCCGGCCGCCAACTTTTCGAAGTCCACTCGGTGCCTGGCTACGATGTGTCGGTAGCCCACATTAGCGGCTCTTCCGGAAATGGAGTGCAGGTGAGGGCGTGATCGACCGCGCGGGTGGGGTCGTGTCGCTGCGGTGAGGCGGGCCCCGAGAAGTTGATGATGAAGGTTCCTACACCGAACATCGTCGAACGCC